>CAZOJS010000033.1:0-4375 GCA_964580175.1 uncultured Anaerolinea sp.
GGCCGAGCCCGCGAAATACTCGTGTTCGCCGCCCCCCTTGCTGAACCCTCCGGCGAGTATCACGATCTTCGACGCGGAGGCATCGGTCGGCTCGACTTCGAGCGGCACGTCGCTCCGATCCTGAAGCAGGGCCGCCATCACGAATAGAAGTCGAATCATGGTCGAGTCGGTCTCCCTGAACTCAGCCTATAAGCGGATCCGACGGCGTCCATTACAGATTCTGCGGGAAATGGCGATCCGCTCTGAGCCTTCTTCGCACCCGTCCGTTCATTCACCTCATGGATAGGACTTTCCCTGCTGAAGAGGTGAGCGATGCGCGTTCTTGAAGAGACCCGGCTGCAGGACGGCGATACGGCGGACGAAGAGGTGCTGATCACGACTGCCGCCAGTACCGGCTGGATTTCCAATTCCCCCTGGTGGCTGGTCTCGGTCGGCATCCACGCGGTGCTGATCCTCGGGGCCACGCTCGTCGCCATCGAGAAGATGATCGAGGTCGGTAAGGGGGGTCCAGAAGTGGTCGTCGGTTGAGTGTAAGGTGTATAAAGCGGATTGGAGACGAAATCAAGAGGAGAGAGGGGAGAGTAGGACATTCAAAAGCGACGACCAGGCCCGACGCGGGAAGCTGTCATGCCCGCGTAATACCTTCCCGTTTCCGCGCTGCTAATTGTATCGAAAATCACTCCCGTTGAAGTACCAGTTCGAATGCCAGGGTCATCGACTCCGGTTGCGCTAGATGTAGGGCTCGGAGTTCGCGGCAGCGTCCGGGTCCTCCTGGAGGAGACGTCGGACCAGGTCCGGGCCCAGGGCGTCCAAGGCCTGCTGGTCGGCCGGGTCCAACTCGGGCTCCGGCCCCGTCAGGATCGGGACGTCCCACAGCCAACCCTCCAGGAGCGCCAGGTACAGAAGGGCCTCCAAGTCCTGTCCATCTCGCCCGTCCATCGCCATCCCCACCCGTATCCTCCTAGAGTAGCTCCATCCGAAAGGCCTTCGAGATCCTGCGGCGCGCCTCCTCCAGCGCCCGGCGGACGGAACCCGCCGTCTCCTCCCGGCCGGATACCGTCGAGACTTGTTCCTGCAGCACCCGACAGTCCCGGGTCGCCGGGTACTGATCCAGGAAGACCCTCAGCACCGTCCGCTGGCGAAGGGGCAGGGCGTCGACGGCCTCCCGGATTCTCGCCAGGACGGCCTCTCGCTCCTCGGGGTCGACCCCCGCGGCCGCCACGCCACCGGCCCTCGCGCGGGCCCGGATGGCCAGGCTCGCGAGGCGCTTGCTCCGGCGCAAGCCGTCGACGGCCTTCCGCAGGAAGATCGTCCACAGCCAGGGGATCAGCTCCCGGTTCGCCTGGAATCGACCGGACCGGACCGCCTGAAGGAGCGCCTTCAGCGTTCCCTGCCAGGCATCGGCCAGGTCTTCCGGCGGCAGCCCGGGGAGTCGATCCCGCGCCCCCTTCACGAAGCGGCGGCGAAGCTGGGCGTCCACCTGGGTGAAGGCCAGTTCCAGATCGTTCTCGTCTCCCTGCAGAAGACGGCGGATCTCCTGGTCCTCCAAGGCCTGGGTGAGCTGCATCTGTTCCTCCTCACTCCACTCATGCTCGCCGGCCTCCCTTCAACCCTCTGCCGGATACTCGTACGAGATCGACGTCCTGCCCATGAAAAGCGCCGCGATCCCTCACGATTTCAAGCGCCCCGCAGATAGGTCATCGCGAGGTCCTTGCGCGTCCGACTGTGCCCCAGGTGCTCGACGGTGTCCTCGACGGCCCGCTTCCGGGCATCCCGGGTCGTCGCACCGGCCTGAAGGTGATCCCGGTACTTGCGGTTCTTCAGCTCGACCGCCGACGTCCGCCGCTGCGCGTGGCTGCCCGTCGCCTTGCCGCCCACGGCCAGGGTCGCGCGGCGGAGGGCTACCTGGTAGGCCCGCCGGGGCGCCAAAGCCTCCGCTTTGGCGCGGCTGAAGTGGGCTTCCAGACGGCGATACAAATCTCCTGAGATGAGTGCGGTCCGGACCCTGCCGCCTTTCCCGAGGATCGAGATCCTGCCTTTCAGCGGCATCTGCTCCTGGCCCTGAGCCAAATCTTGGCGAAGGATGGGCGCGTTGGTAGGATGCGCCGACCCATGAAGCAGCGTCCGACCCTCCTATAGCTTGGAAACGTCTTTCTGGCTCAGGCTGACCGACCGGCAGAATCCGGGAATGAGAAGAGCCACGTCCGCTTTTCTGAAATGGGCAAAAAGGCGATTCCGTCTCAGAATCTCCCCGGAGGTGCGGGCCGAGGTCCACGCGACGAGGAATATGGAACTCCGCCACCCGATGCGGCGGAAGATCGATCGGGTGCGCCCCAGGACGGTGACCGGAGGTGCCCGAGTGGACCGGCTGGTCGCGTAACTCCTCCTCCGGGGTGTGCTGCCAAAAGGCGACCTCGCGGACCTGTACCACATCGGATATGCTCTGTTGGGCGGCGTTGATTACCTGGTCACATGGGATATCGCTGACCTGGCGCGCGAACGTACGAGACGTCGGGTCACGGAGTTCTGCGTGACCACAGGGCGCAAGGCCCTGATGATCGGCACTCCCGTCGAGGTGGCACGATGGCTAGGAACCCGGATCGGGCAATGAAGGAACTCAAAGACGTCAAGAAGCGCCTTTCCAAGCGCTTGGCCAAGGCGATGCAGGCTGGGCAACTCACCCGCGAGCGAGAGGTCATCGATCGGGAAGCCTCCCGCTGGTGGTCCGGCCAGGAGACTCCGGCCAAAGGCCGCCGCAAGGCGAGGTAACGTCGCGCCAGCCTTGGCGCGCGTTACGATTCGATTACCCACTCTGCTAAGGTGTCACTCCTAATCTCCGTCGCGCAATCGAGCGCCTGCCCACCGCGCAGCCGGACGCCGAGAGCGACATCGTCCAGAGGCACACGAGCAGGTACGACGCAAAGCTCGGCTGGTTCATCACGACGGGAATCATGCGGAGAGATAGGCCTTTGCCAGATCCTTCCTGTTTCGGGAATGGCCCAGATGCTCGACGGTGTCCTCGACGGCCTTCTTCCGGGCGTCCCGCGTGGTCGCGCCTGCCTGAAGGTGGTCCCGGTACTTGCGGTTCTTGAGCTCGACCGCCGACGTCCGCCGCTGCGCGTGGCTGCCCGTCGCCTTGCCCCCGACGGCCAGGGTCGCCCGCCGAAGCGCGACCTGGTAGGCCCGCCGGGGCGCCAAAGCCTCCGCTTTGGCGCGGCTGAAGTGGGCTTCCAGACGGCGATACAGATCTCCTGAAATAAGTGCGGTCCGGACCCGGCCGCCTTTGCCGAGGATCGAGATCCGGCCCTTGTCGCCGTCGAGGCCCAGGAGCGACCCCCGCGTAAAGCGGTCGGTCGCCTCGATCGAGCGCAGGCTGGCCTCCTTCTGGAGTTCCAGGGCGAGCGCATAGCCGCGCGGCAGGCCGTTCCTGGCTTCCGCCAGGGCATCCAGGCGGGCGAGGCGCTCAAGGACGGCCTGGCGCACCTCAGGGGTGACGTGCGGCCGGGCGGGCCCCCGGAGCCGACCGGAGCGAGACAGCTCCCGGATCGTCGCCCCGAGCTTCTTGGACAGGGCATGGAAGGACTCCCACTTGCCGTACAACGCGCCGAACTTGACGATGGCGGCCCGGATCTTGTTCATCTCGCTCTTGGCTCCGCCTTGGGCAAGCCGGGCCTCCATGTAAGCTCGGAAGTCCTTCCTGTCGATCTGGGCGTTCTCCGACTTGCCCCGGACGGTGTGGGCATAGTCCAGGAACCGCTTGAGCTCGTGCTCGTAGGCGAGCCGCGTGGTCCCCATGAAGATGACCCCCCGGGTCGCGTAGAACATGTCGCCGCGCTCCCGGATGCCCTGCATCTTGAGGTCGTGCTTGGTCCACCCCTGGTCCTTGAGAGCAAACCAGCGCTGCTGGGCGCCCCAGAGCCGGGCGTGAAGCTCGTCTTTCATCTTCGAGATGCCGATTTTTCACCTCCTCCAGGTTTTCGACGCGCCACCCCCAGGGCAGACCGTCCCTGGTCTGCCCTGGGGGTGGCTCCTTCAAAATCGCGCGAATCTTGCGGATGTTCAGAGCTGGATTCCGTGCCGAAGCAGCGGAATCTTCTGGAAGACGGTGCTATGGGAGGAAGCACCGCGTAACCCCGTGCAGGAAACAGCGCTCGGCGCCGTTTCCTGCACGCCTGGAACCCCTCGGAGCCACGCGCGGCCCCGCTTCGTTGCCGAGCTCGGGATTGCCATGAGCCTCGGAGCAGGAGCCGGAAGCGACCGAAGGCCGCCGCCGGACCACCAAGTCTCCTGCTTTGCGCCCGAACGGATCTATGTCGTTCGCCCCCCGCGTGTCGATCAGGACCCCCTTCGCCTTGTGGCTTGGAGGGCCCCGGCC
>CAZOJS010000034.1:0-7113 GCA_964580175.1 uncultured Anaerolinea sp.
AGATACAGCACGCCCAGAACGCCCGCGACGGCGAGGTTCGCGACTACCGCGCGAACCACGGGCCTCGGTGCGTTGCGGAACTGGCGCCACCGAATCTCTAGCCACGATCGGCGAGGCGGCGGGGCGCTCATTCCCGGCCGAAGATCGGCAGCGTCCGGCGCGCCGGGAGCGTGTCCGGCCCGTGCGTCGCGAGCAGGCGAACACCATCCAGCAGGCGGTCAACTTCGTCGTCCGAGTTGAAGAACCCCACGCTGATCCGGATGGCATCAAGCGCGGTAATCGTCCTGGCAATGACCGACGTTCGGCTGGACAGTTCGTCGAGGGCAGCCTGGGCAGTCCAGCCGCCGATCCGGAAGGTGACCAGCGTGCCCATCTGGTGGCGGGGGGTCAACAGCTCGATTCCGTCGATGGCCGCCAGGGCATCGGCCGCGCGGCGCGCTTGGAGCGGGCCAAGTCGATGGACGTACTCGAGCCCGACGTACATGGACAGCCAGCTGATGGCCCGGGCGAACCCGGCGATCGAGGGTCGATGGAAATTCGAGTGCTCGTACCGTCGGGCGTCCGCGTGCCGCGTGGCGGACCCGCGAGAGTCGTACTGCTCCAGCCCGAAGTGGCCGCCGAATGACGGGCGCAGGCGATCCATGGAACCCGGCGCCACCCACAGGGCGCCCATGCCGTCCGGGCCCAGGAGCCACTTCTGGCCCGGCATGGCGTAGGCGTCCACTGCGAGATCCGCCACCGAGAACGGGATCGCCCCGACCGCCTGCGCGCCGTCCACCAGCACGAGGGCCCCACGCAGATGGGCAAGTTCGGCGATTCGGCGAACCGGCAGGACCGCACCGGTCGACCAGAGGACGTGGGACAGCGAGATCAGCCGCGTCCCCGGTGCGATTGCCCGATCGAACGCGTCGAGCGTCCGGTCGTCGTCTGAGCCGTCCCCGATGTCGGCAAACCGGAGCTCGACGCCGAAACGGTCGCGGATCCCATAGAGCGGACCGAGACCGCCCGCGTGCTCGTGTGTCGTGGTCACCGCAATGTCGTCGGGTTTCCAGTCGATCGCCCAGGTAGCCATGTTCATGCCATCGGTGGTGGCATGGGTGAGCGCGACCGAACCAAACTCGGCGCCGATGACGGCGGCGACGCCCGCCCGCGCCTCGTTCATCCGGTCGAGCGTCTCGAGGTAGTACTCATGTTGGGCCCGCCCGATCGCGCGCTCGTAGTCGGCCAGCTCGGCCATGACCGCCACGACCTCGGCCGGGAGGGGTCCCGCGGTCCCCGTATTGAGCTGAATCCCCGCAGCGAGGGACGGTATGGCGGCACGAATCGCGACGGACTTGTCCTCGTCGGACATGAATGGGGAAACCACCACCGTATGATACCGGCCATGCCCCACCCTCCCGCCGTGCCCGAGTCCGCCCGCTCGTGAGTACGTTTGCCCGTCCCGAGATGCTGGCGACCCCGGAGTGGTTGGTCGAACAGCTGGGTCGGCCCGATCTGCGCATCCTCGACGCCCGCTGGCGACCGGACGGGACGGGCGCGGCGGCGTTTGCCGCCGGTCACATTCCCGGGGCCGCGCACATCGACTGGCGGTCCGAGCTCGCGGCCCCGGCTGAGAGCGAAGGCGGGTCGGGACTCCTGCTGGCCGGCCCGGATCGACTTGCCGCGGCCATGGGACGGGCCGGGATCGGTGACGGCACGAGCCTCGTCATCTACGACGATACGCTCGGCCTGTACGCAGCCCGCGTCTGGTGGAGCCTGCGCGTCTACGGGTACGAATCGGCGCGCATCCTCGACGGCGGGCTGCCGGCCTGGACGGCAGACCGACGGCCCATGTCGAACGCGAACTACCCGCCTGCCGTCGCGTCGTTCACGCCGCGGGCGAATCCTCGACTGCGCCTGACCACGGCCGATGTCCGGGGCATTCTTGGATCGGCCGATGTGCTCCTGGTCGATGCCAGGGCCGCCGCCGAGTACCGCGGCCTGGAGGGCAATGCCCGCCGGCTTGGGCACATTCCGGGCGCGGTGAACGTGCCGGTTGGGGCCATGCATGTGCCCGGAACGCAGCGCCTTCGAGATGCAGCCGCGCTCAGGGAAATGCTCATCAAGGCGAACGTTGCCCGTGGCCGGCGGATCGTCACGTATGACGGCTCCGGGATTGCAGCGGCTCGTCTCGCGTTCGTGCTCGGGCTGCTCGGCTACGACGATGTGGCGGTCTACGACGGTGGCTGGTCGGAGTGGGGCGATCGGCTGGACCTTCCGGTCGACCGCTGATATCGAGCCGGTGGGCGCCTGGCTCAGCTCGGGTTCTGCCCCTGAAGGTGGCGCGGCGTCCCTTCATACGGCGAAAGGATCTGCGCCCGGGCCCGGTTCACCGCAAGCATCGGAACAGTCCGTGCCGGCTCCCCGAGCAGGTCGGACCAGAACGTGGCGTCGGTGACCGGAATGAATCGGCCCTGGAGCTCCTGCAGCGCATCCCGAACCTGCCGCTCGGGGAGGAGGTGGATCCGACCGGTCACGCTGAACGGCGGAATGCTGACGAGCGTCGTCTCCGCGACCTTGGGGGTCCGCAGCTCCGGGAGCGGCGTGACGGGATCCGTCGCCACGGCGAACAGAACGGCGGCGAGGTTGACCTGGGCCTGCGGCGCGACGTGCCGATCGGGCCGGCCGCCGAGGGCCTCGAGCACGGTATCCGACAGGACGAGGAAGTCGTCCTCGGCCATGTTCAGCACGTCCGATAGCCGGCGCTGTTGGGTCGTCAGCGTGCCGCGGATGACGTAGGTATCCGTGTATAGCGTCATCACGGTTCTCGTAGGTTCGGAACCCCAGCCACCCAGCATTCGGCCAGTCTAGCCGCCCGGCAGCACGGACCGAGTGGACGATCCCGTCGCAACGGGCGGATCGACACCGAATCCGTCGCCAGCGCGCACCGGGTCGTCCCGTCCGGCAGCGGTGACCAGGAGTTCGGCCCCCGGCTGCAGTTCGGTGTACAGGCGCTCGACGATTGCCAGCGTATCCGCCTCGGACGCGGCCTTGTCCGGGCGGAGGTGCGCAATCCGCGGGAAGCGGAGTGCGAAACCCGACTTGTGGCGGGTCGAGCGCAGGATCAAGTCAAACGCCACCTCCACGACCTGGGTCGGCTCGACGACGCGGTAGCGGCCGTGCTGACTGAGCGTGTGGGCCATGAACCAGGCCGTCATCTCGGCGATCTCGGCATCGGTCAGGCCGCTGTACGCCTTGCCGATCGTGACCAGCCGGTCGTTCAATTCGTCACGCACGGCAAACGTGTAGTCGGACAGGACGCCGTGGCGCTTGCCGTGACCAACTTCGACACCGACGACGATGCAGTCGAGCGTTGCGAGTGCCTTCTTCATCTTGAGCCAACCGTAACCGCGGCGGCCCGGCGAGTAGACGCTCGAGGGGTCCTTGACCATGAGGCCTTCGTTGCGCCTGGCCCGGGCGGCCGCGAAGGCTGCCTCGAGCCCTTCGGTCGAGCCCGCGCTTACGAGGTGCGACAAGGCGAAGCAGCCTCCTGCCTCGACAGCCGGCAACGCGAGGGCCTCCAGGGCCCGGCGGCGCGCGGCCAGTGGCTTGTCCAGCATCGGCTCAACGGCCGTTTCGCCGCCAGGACCGAGGCCAATGAGATCGAACGCCACGTAGATCACCGGGACCTCGGCCAGGATGGCGGCCGAAGGCGCCTTGCGACCGAGGCGGCCCTGGAGCGTCACGAATGGCAGGATCGTCCCATCGCGGTAGCCGAGGAGCTCGCCGTCCAGGATGCCGTCCCAGGGCAGACCGCCCGCCACCGCGATCACCTCGGGGTAGCCGGACGAGATGTCGTGGAGATCGCGTGAGTAGAGCCGCACGACGTCCCCGACCTTGTGGAGCTGCGCGCGGATTCCGTCGTACTTGTCCTCCACCCAGACCTCCGGCCCGAGTCGGCGGATGATCTCGGCCGCGTCCTCGGCCGGCGAGGCGAGCATGAACTTGAGCGGGTGAAACAGGCTCATCCGAGCGGATTCCAGCTCGTCGTCGCGGGCCATCGCGGCCGTCCTGCCGAGGTCGCCGGTGAGCATCCCGGCACGCTTGACGGCGTCGAGCGGACGCTCGAACGCCTCCGCGACCGCCGCCTCCACGAGGCCCTCGCGAAGTCCGATCCGGAGATCGCCGGACAGGACCCGGACCACTCCCTTGGCCGTGGCGGGATCACAGCGGCTGAGGAGCGCGCCGAACAACGCCCCCTTGCGGACCGGCCCGGAGGCGGCTTCGATGGCGACGAAGGCGTCGGCCACCTCAAGGAGATCCGGCGCCAGTTCAGGTTCCGGCGCGTGGCCCGCGGCGGTGAGGACATCCTCGATCGCCCGGCCGAGGTCGGAGTAGCGATCGTAGGCTGCCCCGAGTGCTTCAGGATCCGTTCCAGCGACGTCGGCCACGGTCGCGCTCATGGTTGCCCAGCCAAGTCCGGTGGCGCGCTGATCCGCCTGGGCAAACGCGCGGCCGGTCAGGAAGACCACCGCAACCGGCAGCTGCCTCTCGTCCAGGGTACGCAGATACGTGGCGAGGAGCGCCGTCTTCTCGGAAGTCCGCGTGGTGGCCGCGACGCGCTCGGCAAGCTCGCTCCAGCGACGCATGGCGGGGATGGTATACCGTGCCCGCATGGCCGGTCGCGCATGGTTCCCCACGTTGCTGGAGGGTGGCCTCGTCGTGCTCCGGCGCCACGTGCCGGAGAATCTCGGAGCCTTTCGCCGCTGGTACTCGGACCCGGAGATCGCCCGCCTGGCTCGCTATCAGGACGGCCCGATGCGAACCGAGGACGTCGATCGATTTTTCCGGACGCGGGCGGTCGGGCCCGAGTCGCTGGCGATGGCGATCCATGTGCTCGGTTCTGAACGCCTGATCGGCACCTGTGCCCTGAGCCAGCTCGATGGCGACAACGGGTCTGCGCTGTTTCACATCACCATCGGCGAACGGGACGCCTGGGGCCACGGGTACGGCACCGAGGCAACCCGCTTGATGGTCGATCACGCCTTCGGGGCGCTCGGCCTGCACAGGATTTCCCTGTCCGTATTCGCGTTCAACGAGCGGGCCATTCGGTCCTACGCCACGTGTGGATTCACGGCCGAAGGGCGTGCGCGCGAGGCGATCTGGCGCGACGGGCGGTGGTGGGACGAGATCACCATGAGCATGCTGGAGCCCGAGTGGCGGCGCAGGAACGAGGCAGAGACCATCGATGGTCCCGATCGGGTGGCCTCGACGGCCTCGGCGGGGGCGACCGCGGCCGCCTCGTCCGCGCCGACCGGACCGGCGCGACGGGGCGTGATGGCCCGCATTCAGGGGAGGTAGCCGTGGCGTCCAGGGGTTCCATAGCCGAGTCAGCGCGAGCCGAGTTTCGAGCCTGGATGGACGCCAAGGGCCACGCCGTCGAGAACGCGCGCGCGGCGGTTGTCGGTCTCGAGGCGGCCCTCGCGGCCGGGTCACTGCAGCGGACGCCCCTCCTCGAGCAGATGCTCGGTGACCTGATGGTGGCCCTCGAGCAGGATGACGGGCAGAAGCTCGGCGGCAAGAGCGCCGAGGCGGCGCGGTTCATCCTCCGGGCTATCTCGCGCGAACTCGACAACGCCTGAAATCGCGCGTCATCCACGTCCTCGGCCAACTCAGCACCGGAAGGGAGCCCATCGTGCCCGAGACCACCGCTACCGCGACATCCGCGGATCTTGATGTCGCTGCGCATCGCCAGCTCGGCGTCAACCTGTTCAATCACACCTGGTCGCTGATCGAGAAGGCAGACCGCAGCCCCGCCGAGACGGACGAGATGATCCATGCGGCGCACGCGTCGCGCTATCACTGGTCCCGGGCCGGAACGACGGTCAACCTGGGACGCGGGGAGTGGCAGATCGCGCGTGTCTACTCGGTCCTCGGGCGCGGCGAGCCGGCGAGCTGGCATGCGACGCGCTGTCTCGCCTATACCGAGGCGGCGGTGGCCGCCGGCGAAGCCGAGGACTGGGACCTCGCGGCCGCGTTCGAGGGCCTCGCTCGGGCAACCGCGGTGGCAGGTGACCGTGCCGCCTCAGCCACGTGGCGTGAGCGGGCCAGGGAAGCGCTCACCGGGATCTCGGACGCGGCCGACCGCGAGTTGATCGAGGGCGATCTGGCCACGCTCCCGGTCTGAGGCTCGGCGCCAGCGCGGTTACACCCGGTGACGGGCGGCCGCGACACGTGGATACTGCCTCATGACCTCCGCGCTCCCCGTTGTCTTCGACCACGTCACCAAGCGCTATGGGAGGATCGGTCCCGGGGTGCCGGGAGCCGTGGAGGACCTGTCGCTCGAGGTCCCGGCCGGCAAGATCTGCGTCCTGGTCGGCCCATCGGGCTGTGGCAAGACGACCAGCCTGAAGATGGTCAACCGGCTGATCGAGCCGACCAGCGGGCGAATCCTGATCGGCGGCGAAGATGCGGCCGGACGCGAAGTAACGGACCTGCGGCGCTCTATCGGCTACGTGATCCAGCAGGTCGGCCTGTTTCCGCACCAGACGATCGGCGAGAACATCGCGACGGTTCCTCGCCTGCTGGGCTGGGACGAGACACGGCGCCGCGAGCGCGTCGAGGAGCTGATGGGGCTCGTCGGGCTGGACCCGGCCGTGCATCGGGATCGCTTTCCCGCGCAGCTGTCAGGCGGAGAGCGCCAACGGGTTGGCGTGGCCCGCGCTCTGGCAGCCGATCCGACGGTGATGCTGATGGACGAGCCGTTCGGGGCGGTCGATCCCATCGTCCGGGAACGGCTCCAGAACGAATTCCTGCGCCTGCAGGCCGACCTCGCCAAGACCATTCTCTTCGTGACCCACGACATCGACGAGGCGATCAAGATGGGCGACCTCGTCGCGGTCATGGAGGTCGGCGGAAAGCTCGCCCAGTTCGGGACGCCCGAAGAGATCCTGGCCAATCCGGCGTCCGAATTCGTGGCCCGCTTCGTCGGTGCGGATCGCGGGCTCAAGCGGCTCTCGCTTTCCCGGGTCGCGAGCCTCGGGCTCCGCCCGGCGATCACCGCACGGGCAGGTGACGATGCCGGTGATGCGCGGAAACGGCTCGTTGCGGATCCGTTCGAGTACCTGCTGCTCG
>CAZOJS010000035.1:0-2504 GCA_964580175.1 uncultured Anaerolinea sp.
TCTTGCCCTCGAACAGTGCGTTGTGGACTTCGCGGGCAATTGGCATCTCCACGCCGAGCCGCGTCGCCAAGGCGATCGCCGCATCGACCGTGTACGCCCCTTCGGCCACGCCGGGCAGGGAGCCCTCGATGTCGGCCCAGGCGCGGCCCTTGGCGAGCTCCTCCCCGAGTCGGTGGTTGCGGGACAGCCTGGATCCGCAGGTGGCGATCACGTCGCCAATCCCGGCAAGCCCGGCGAACGTGATGGGATTGGCTCCCGCGGCAATCCCCAGGCGCATCATCTCGGCCAGGCCGCGAGTCATCAGGCCGGCCTTCCCGTTGTCTCCGAAACCGAGCCCGTCCGCAGCGCCGGCCGCGATCGCGATCACATTCTTGAGGGCCCCGCACAACTCGACCCCGAGCACGTCGGTGTTCGTGTAGAGCCGGAACTCGCGGCGTCCGAGTCGGGCCACGACGCGATCAGCGAGGGCCTCGTCTGCGGCCGCGACAACCGCCGATGCCGGCAGGCCGCGGGCGATCTCCAGGGCCAGATTGGGGCCCGACAGCGCCGCGATCCGGCCGGGCGGAATGTTGCCCGCGTCGGCGATCACCTCGGTCATCCGCAGCAACGTCCCGGATTCCAGGCCCTTGACCACGGACAGCACGTCCGCGCCGGGCGGGATCGCGGGCCCGACTCGCTCCATGGTCGTCCGAAGGTGGGTCGACGGAACGGCGACGATGACCAGTTCGGCCCCGGCCAGGTCCGTGGCATCGGCCGACGGGCGGATGTTACCCGGAAGGTCCACGCCGGGCAGGCGGGCCTCATTGCGACGATCGGCACGGATCCGGGCGGCCGTCTCCTCGGACTGGCACAACAGCGTGACCGGCTCGGTCCGCGCCACGAGCAGCGCGAGCGTGGTTCCCCACGCCCCGCTCCCGATCACCACGACGCCGGCCTGGGACATCGGCGACACCTCGCTCAGCCTCGGACGCTCAGCGCTTTGGTCCGGCGGCCTTGCGCGGCTTGATCGAGGACGCGGCGCCGGTCTTGAACGGCTTGGCGGACGTCGCCGCGCCGTTCGCCCTCGCGGATGCTCCGGGCGCCTTGCCGGCCGGACCGCCAACACCCGGGCGGCGGGCCAGCGCATCCCGGGCGCGGCTCCCTCGTTTGGGAGCCTTGCGCTCGATGCGAATGCCGGCCCGCTCGCGGAACACGAGCCGAAGCGGCGTGCCCAGGAACCCGAAGGTCTCCCGCAGGCGATTCTCGAGGTAGCGCTGATAGCTGAAATGCACGGATCCGGCCTCGCGGGCGAAGAACACGAACGTCGGCGGTGCGACGGCCGCCTGGGTCGCGTAGAAAATCTTGGGGCGCTTGCCCTTGACCATCGGCGGCTGCTGGCGTTCGCCGGCCGCGGTCACAAGCCGGTTCAGTTCACCCGTGCCGACGCGCCGGCGTCGCTCCGCCCAGACATCGACCGCCAGCTCGAGGACCCGACCGACCCGCTGACCGGTCCTGGCCGAGATGCTTACGACCGGAGCGAAGTCGAGGAACGGGGCGTCGTTGCGGATCCACTCCACGTAGGTCTCAAAGGTCTTGCCGGTCTTGTCTTCGACGGCATCCCACTTGTTGATCGCGATGACCAGACCCTTGCCCTCTTCGACAACATAGCCGGCAACGTGCGCGTCCTGCGCCGTCAAACCATCCACCCCATCGACCAGGAGCACGGCGACGTCGGCCCGGGCGATGGCCTTCAGGGCGCGCAGCGTCGAATACCGCTCGGCGGCGGGACCCGAGGCGACTTTCCCGCGCCGGCGGATGCCCGCAGTGTCGATGAGAACGACCTCGGTCCTGCCCCACGCGAGGCGGGTGTCGATGGCGTCCCGGGTGGTCCCGGGAGTATCGCTCACGATGGTGCGCTCCTCGCCCAGGAGCGCATTGAGAAGACTGGATTTGCCCACATTGGGGCGGCCGACGAAGGCGATCGCCGGCGGCGCGTCGTCGCTTGTGGCGGCCATCATCGCGTCCCAGCGGGCGGACGCGGCGATCTCTTCGGACAGTTCGGAATTCTCCTCGTCCGCATCCGATCCGGAATCGTCCTCGTCACCGTCCTCGCCCACGACGTACGGCCGGAGGGTGCCACCGGCCACCTCCCGGGCGAAGTCATCCGCCTCGTCCACCCGGATCTTGCGGGCGATCTCGGCCTCGGATTCAGGCGGCAGCGCCAGGACGATCTCATCGAGCAGGTCCGCCACGCCCCGGCCATGGTTCGCGGCGATCGGAAAGGTGTGCTCCCAGCCCAGCGCCCAGAACTCAGCCGCGTCGAGCTCACGACGCGGGTTGTCCGCCTTGTTGACGGCCACGAACAGCGGTGCCGTCGCCTTGCGCAGGAGCTCCGAGGCCTCCTGATCGGCCGGTGTCAGGCCGCTGATGGCATCGACCACGAACACGGATAGGGGCGAGGCCATGACTCGCTTCCCCGCGCTCCGACTCACCGCTGAGTCGTGGTGGAGCAACCGAGCCGCACT
>CAZOJS010000036.1:0-4091 GCA_964580175.1 uncultured Anaerolinea sp.
CATGTTCGTCTTGCCCAGGAACACCGCGCCGGCGGCGCGGAGACGCTCAGTGATGTGCGCATCGTAGGGAGCCCGGTAGCCCTCGAGGATCCGGGAGCCGGCGGTGCACTGGCCGCCCTTGACGCTGATCAGGTCCTTAAGGGCAATCGGGATGCCGTACAGGGCCGGCAGGGCGTCCAGGGCCTCGGGTCCGTCGCGCCGCGCCGCCGCCAGACCAACGTCGGCGACATCCGCCTGCGCAAGCGCGCCCTCGCGATCGATGGCCAACCACGCGTTGAGCGCATGGTTCTGGCGCTCGGCGGCGGCCAGGTGGGCCTCGGCGAGCTCGCGGGCGCTGACCTTGCCGGCGCGAAGGTCGGCCGCCATCTCGTGCGCGAAGGCGCGAGTCGGGTCGGAGGTCACCGGCAGGCCGGGCAGACTTCGGACGTCACCGGAAAGGACCGGTCGGGCGCGTTCAACCGGCGTCCCCGCCGAGGATCGGCGGCACCACGATGAAGGCGCCCTCGCGTTGCGGCGCGTTGGCCAGGACTGCTTCCTGCGGGAGAGACGGCGTCACGACATCGTCCCGCAGGATGTTCTCGAGCTTGATCGTCTGGGCCGTCGGCGGTATGGCGTCCGTGTCCAGTTCGGCCAGCTTGGCGTACTGGTCGAGGATCTGGTTGAGCTGGCCCTCGAGACGGTCCAGTTCCCCCGGGGTCATGCCGAGACGGGCGAGGTGGGCGACGTGCTCGACGTCGGTACGGGTAAGTGCGGCCACGCACGGATGATAGCCGAGCGGATCGCCGGTCCCGACTACGATCACCCCGTGAGCCCACTGACCATCCGGCAGATGCTGCCCAGCGACGTGCCCGTGGCAACGGAGGCACTGTCGAGTGACGGTTGGGGCGAGCGCAGGTCGTGGTTCGACTTCGCAACGACGCAGCCTGCCTGCCATGCCCTCGTGGCCGAGGTCGATGGCCGGCTCGTCGGCACCGGCGTCGGGACGGCGAACGGACCCGTCGGCTGGATCGGGACCATCTGGGTCGAGCCGGCTCATCGCGGTGCGGGCATCGGCCGGGCGCTGACGGATTCGGTCATCGCCAAGCTCGACGCGGTGGGCTGCCGCACCCTCCTGCTCGTGGCGACGGAGATGGGGCTCCCGCTCTACGCGCGGATGGGCTTCGTGCAGCAAGCCCGCTATCACATCCTCGAGGCGGCCGGCCTGGACGACGGAGGGCCGGCGGACCCCGATATCGACGCTTTCGCGGCCCGGGATCTCGCCACCGTCTGCGAGCTGGATCGGATCGCCACGGGTGAGGATCGTTCCCACGCCATCGAGCGGTTCGCCACACCGGCCAGCACAAAGGTGCTGCGCGTTGACGGGGCGGTCCGCGCGTTCGTAATCCGGGCGCCATGGGGTGGCGGCGCCACCATCGCACCCGATCTGTCTGCGGCGAAACGGATCCTCGATGCCCGCCGCCGCGCGAGCGGGGCCGGCGGTCGAGTCCGCGTCGGCGTGCTGAGAGCGGATGGAATCGACGAAAGAGCTTACGCCGCGCTCGGGTTCAAGCCGGTCTGGTCCGGGCCCAGGATGATCCGGGGCGAACCTCTGACCTGGCAGCCGGACTGGATCTGGGGTCAGTTCAACCACGCCATGGGGTAGACGGCGACCAAAGTCCCACGCGAATACCGCCGCTCGGGGGATGGCGAGCGCCCATCGCGCTGGGCAACCATCGCAACATCGACGAAGTGTCCGTCGGCGATTCCCGAGGTTCGCTTGTCCATCCAGAATGCTTGCCTGTCGTGCGGGACGCCGGCGCGCTCAACCAGCAGCACTTTCTGTGGTCGCTGCGGGCGCCCATTCGGCGCGGAGCCACCGTTCGATGTCGAACTGCCCGCCTGTCCGGTCTGCTACCGCTCGGCCGATGAGGATGGGCGGCTCCCGAGCGCGGCGCTCGCGGGCCAGCGGCTTGACCTTCCCAGGCACGTCGACGAACACGAGGGATACCCCGTCGGCGACGACGACTACCTTGAGAGCATCCGTGAAGGTGGCCGGATCCGGATCGGAAGCTGGACGGCACCATTCGATCTCGTGCGCCGATACCTGGTCACCGGAGCGCTCGACGGCGGTCGACGTCGCCAGTTCGAGCACGATCTGATCGTGACGGCGATGACCCAGCTCGCGCGATTCGGGCCCGACGCGGTGATCCTCGGCGATCAGCCCGCGTGGCGGGCCGCCCGCGATGCCGTCACCGCGCTCATGGAGCGCTATCACGGACGATCCGGCGCCCTCCGGCCCGCCTGAGGGTTCGTCCGCTCAGCGGGCGAGGATCTCTCGAAAGCCCGCGGAATCCAGGATCGGGATCCCCAATTCCTCGGCCCTGGCGAGCTTGGAGCCCGCTCCCGGCCCGGCCACGACGTAGTCCGTCTTCCGGGAGACTGAGCCCCCGGGTTTGCCGCCCGCGGCCCGGACGGCCGCCTCTGCCTCCTCGCGGCTGAAGCCCTCGATGGTTCCGGTCACGACGACGGTCTTGCCGGCAAGCGGACCCGTCGCGGCCTGGCTGGCGCGTGGTGACGGCAACTCCACCTGCACGCCGGCGTCGGCGAGGTCCTCGAGAACGCCCCGTCCAGGACCGCCGGCGCCGAACCACGCGGCGAGTGCCGTCGAGACGGTTGGCCCGATGCCCTCGACCTCCTCGAAGCGAGCCGGTTCAGTGGTCGCGATGCGTTCGACGTGCGCAGCGGCCCTCACCAGCCAATCGCCTCCGGGTGCCGAAGGATCTGCCGGCACCTCGGCCGCGAGCCACACCGCCAGCTCGATGGCGGTCGTCCAGCCGACCTGGGGGATCCCGAGGGCGGCAATCAGCCGCTCGAGGGGTCGGCGACGCGACCGCTGGATGGAGGCGTGCAGGTTCTCCGCACTCTTGCGCGCAAACCGCTCGAGCGATTCGAGATCCTCGATGGAAAGCCGAAAGAAGTCACCGCGCCGCTTGACGAGGCCGCGCTGGAGCAGCTGCTCCAGGACATGCCGGCCGGCGCCCTCGATGTCCATCCCGCCGCGACCCACGAAGTGTCCGAACTCCTGGGCCACCCGGGCCGGGCAGGCGAGGTTCGGGCAGTAGTGGCGCACCGCGCCTTCATCCTGGACGATGACCGTTCCGCAGACCGGGCAGGCGGCCGGCATCTCGAACTCGCGCTCGGCGCCCGTGCGGCGGTCCGGGATCGGACGGACCACCTCGGGAATGACATCGCCGGCCTTCTGGAGGACCACCCAGTCCCCGATCCGGATGTCCTTCCGGCGGACCTCATCGAGGTTGTGGAGCGTCGCACGGGCGACGGTCGAACCCGACACCTTGACCGGCCGAAGGTGCGCCACCGGCGTCATCGTGCCGGTCCGTCCGACGTAGGGGACGATGTCCTCGAGGATCGTCTCGACCTGCTCGGGCGGGAATTTGAACGCGATGGCCCAGCGCGGCGCCCGTGACACCATCCCGAGCCGTTCCTGCTGGTCTAACCGATCCACCTTGACGACGACGCCATCGGTCTCGAAGGCGAGATGGTGGCGCGCCTCGCGCCAACGCTCGGTAAAGGCAATGACCCCTTCGATGTCGAGGCTCGCCTCGCGATCAGGGTTGACCGGCAGGCCGAGGGCAGCCAGCCGGTCCAGCGCGGCATGCTGCGTGGCCTCCGCTCCGCCATCCTCCTCGAGCAGCTGGTAGAACCAGGCGGAGAGCTTTCTACTCGCCGTCACGGCCGGATCGATCTGGCGCAGCGAACCGGCGCCGCTGTTCCGGGGGTTTGCGTACAGCGGCAGGTCGGCCGCCGCACGTTCCTCATTGATCCGCGCGAACTCGGCCCTGGGCATGAAGACCTCGCCCCGGACGTCGACCGTCACGGGCTCCCGGAGCCGATCCGGGATGACCGAGATCGTGCGCAGGTTGGCGGTCACGTCCTCGCCGGTGGTCCCGTCGCCGCGCGTGGCGCCCCGGACGAACCGGCCGCGTTCGTAGCGAAGCGAGATCGCCAGACCGTCGATCTTGAGTTCGGCCACGTAGTCAAGATCCGGACCTGGCTCCGGGGCCGGTGGCAGGCCCAGGGCCTTTCGGACCCGC
>CAZOJS010000037.1:0-16959 GCA_964580175.1 uncultured Anaerolinea sp.
GTGCTCGAGGGTTCCGACGGGGTCTCGCTCGATGGGTTCATCCAGCTCGGTGTCTCGCGCGAGGATCAGCCCGATTATTTGCGGGTCATGGGCCGGCCGGAAGCCGACCTGGCCGGCCTGGTCAACTTCGGGCTCGGCGACATCCGCGCTCGCATGCCGAAGGGCGGTCCGGACGGACACTCGCGACACGGCGTCCTGGCGCCCGTGCGAACCTATGAAGCACCGCTCGACCAACGGCTCGAGGAGGCAGGATTCGAGACGATCTCGACCGTTACGTTGCTCATGAAGGAAACGCTCGTCCGAGTTGCCGAGCCGGCCCTCGTTCCGGCGGGCGTCCGTCCGTGGGAGGTTACGCGTGGTTCCTGAGGACCGACCCGACTACCCCGTCCGTCCCGAGCGCCGCGAGACGATCGACGATATCGACGTCCTGCTGTCGGCGCTGCCCCCAGAGATCGTGGCCGCCATCCACGCTCTGCCGGACCAGGCATCGATCATCGAGGTCGTCCTCGATCTCGGGCGACGACCAGAGGCGCGGTTTCCGGACGCCGAGGTCACGCTGCTTGAGCGGGAGATCAGCGAGGCGGACATCGCCTACGTCGTCGAGCACATCGGGACGTTCGGGGACGACAATCGCGCCGGGATCGAGCGGACCCTTCACCGGATCAGCGCGATCCGCAACCGGAACGGCAAGATCGTTGGGCTGACCTGCCGGATCGGACGGGCCGTCTACGGCACGATCGACATCATCGCGGACTTCGTCGAAAGCGGGAAGTCGATCCTGATCATGGGCCGGCCGGGTATCGGCAAGACCACGATGCTCCGCGAGGCCGCACGCGTGCTTGCGGACGACTTCGGCAAGCGGGTGGTGGTCGTCGACACCTCGAACGAGATCGCGGGCGACGGCGACATCCCCCACCCGGCCATCGGCAAGGCTCGCCGCATGCAGGTCCGGACGCCCTCGCTCCAGCACGAGGTGATGATCGAGGCGGTCGAGAACCACATGCCCCAGGTCATCGTGATCGATGAGATCGGGACCGAGCTCGAGGCCCAGGCGGCCCGCACCATCGCCGAGCGGGGCGTCCAGCTGATCGGAACCGCCCACGGCAACAACCTGGACAACCTGATGCTCAATCCGACGCTATCCGACCTGATCGGCGGCATCCAGAGCGTGACCCTGGGCGACGAGGAGGCTCGTCGCCGGCGGACCCAGAAGAGCGTCCTCGAGCGCAAGGCACCGCCGACCTTCGACGTGATCATCGAGATCCAGGAGCGCGAGCGGGTGCTCACCCATGCCGACGTCGCCGAGACCGTGGACGCCCTGCTGCGGGGTGAAGCGGTCAGCGGCGAGCAGCGCTGGAGAGACGAGGAGGGTGTCCACCGCTCGCAGTCGCGACCGAAGCCCTCTCCGCGCGACGGACTCAACGACCGATTCTCCGGCCTCGTCGGGACCGGCTCACCGTGGCGGATGGAGCCCGGCTGGCGGGGCGAGGGGCAGTACCGGCAGGGGTACGGCGGGGGGAACGTCGCGTTTCCCGGTATGGAACGAAGTGGCGCTCGGCCAGGGTTCCGGGCCGGAGCCTCAGGCTCGTGGCGCCCGACGCGTCCGGGCGTCGGCTCTGGGTTCCCGGGCGAGCACGGCGGTGGCGGACCCGCGTCCCGAGGCACGGCCGACGCCCCGTTCGTCGCCGGCGAACTGGCCGATCGAGGGCCACTCGAGCGGGGCAGCGCGCCCACCCCGGATGCACGAGCTCGGGAGGCCCGCGAGCTGGCTCGGCAGCGGGAGTGGCGTGCCTCGGCCTCCAGGGCGATCGATGCGCTCAAGGTTGACGAAGGGACCGCGCCGGTCAATGCGGCGAACGCACCCCCCGACATCGACTCCGGCTCCCCGGCGGCATCCGCTTTGGCCGAAGGCCTGGAGAGCGGGTTCGATGATGACGGCACGCTCCGCCTGGACTCGGCCCAGGGACTGCCGACGCTCCGCGTGTTGCCGCAGGGGATCAGTCGCAAGCGGCTGGAGCAGGCGATCCGCGAGCTCCAGCTCCCCGTGGTCATTGCCGTCGACGTGGACGAGGCCGACGTGGTCATGACGATTCGCACGGAATACCGCCAGAAAACGCCGCTTGTGCGCGAAGCGGAGGAGCGCGCCCTGCCGATCTACGTCCTGAAGCACAACACGATCCCGCAGATGCAGTCCTCGCTGACCTCGATCTTCGCCCTGGAGCTGGATCCGCGGGATGCCGCGATGCGCGAGACCGAGGAGGCGATCGGGATCGTCATGCAGCGGTCCGAGGCCGTGGAGCTGTCCCCCCAGAACGCCTACATCCGCAGGCTCCAGCACCAGATGGCCGAGCGGGCAAACCTCGTCTCGAGGTCCCGTGGCCGCGAGCCCTACCGGCGGGTCCGCCTCTACCCGGAGGCGGCCAAGGGCGCCTGGCGGTAGCCCGACCCGCGGGTGGGCTGGGCCGGCGTCGTAACCGCAGCGCGCTAGTCTGGACGTGTGACCGAACGGCTCCTCGTCCTGTACGACCGCGACTGCGGCATCTGCACCGCGTCGGCACTCCGCCTGCGGCGCTGGGACCGCGCGGGGCGGCTGGAGTTGCTCGCGCTCCAGGCCGCGGCAGCGGACGAACGGCCGGCCGTCCGCGCGGTGGCGGCGGGCCACCCCCTGCACGATGAACTACACGTCCTCGAACCCGGCAGTGGGCTCCTTCGATCCGGTGGCGCCGCGGTCCTCGAGATCGCCGCGCGCCTGCCCGGAGGGCGCATTCCCGCTGCCCTCAGCCGCGTTCCGCCGGTCGCCTGGGCGATCGGCCTGGGGTACGGGCTCATCGCGCGGAATCGTCACGCCATCAGCCGGGCGCTCCGGCTCGAAACCGTCTGCGTGGTCCCGCCCCGCTGAGCGGCCGACCCTACGTTGGTGCCGCCCCGTACCTCGCGACAATTTCGCTGAGGCGCTTGTGGCGGATCGGCTCGATGACGACCTCAATGTCGGTCAGGGCGAAGTCGTTGCCCTTGAACAGGAGCGGTTCGCCGAGCTCTCGAGCGAGCGCATAGGAGAAGCAGTCGCCCATGTTCAGGCGCGCCGGGTGTCCGCTGCCGCGCCCGAACCGCTCGTTCGCCGAGCGGGCCAGTCTCGCCTGCGACGGCGTGAACGGTTCGATCCGGATCCGATACGCCATGAGCGCCTCGTCGAGCGCGGCACTCGCGATTGGGTTCCGGGCGGCATCGATGACGACGGCGAGCTCCAGGTAGCTCGCGGCGGAGATCCGGGCGTCTCCTGATCCACGGATCAGGCGCTCGAACTGGTCCCCTTCGGGTTCACCGCGGATCATCGCGACAAGAACAGACGTATCAACGATCACTTCGGCAGCCCGCGCTCGTCGTAGAGGAGCTCATCGAAGTCCTGGTCCCAGTACCCGGCGGGCGCCCGATCCCGAATCTCCGCGAGGAGCGCATGGGCCCGCTGCATCCGCACCTCGATCTCCGCCTCCGACTCGCCACGCTCCGCGCGGATCCGGTCGAGCCGCTCACGAACCGCCTCCGTCACAGCCGCCGTCATCGACTGACCGGTCTCGTCCGCGAGTTCCTTGACCAGTCGATACGTCTCGGGGTTCTTGATGTTGAGGCTCATGGTAGAAGTCTACCACTTGATGGTAGACGTCCACCCGGACCGTCAGTGCTCCGTCGTTCCCGTGAATGACCAGGCGTCGATCCGCAATGCTGGCACGACGACCGTTCCGAGCGAGCCGCGCAACGTCCGGAGATCGCGCCCGACCGCCGAGACGCCGGCCAGCGCGCCGAGATAGCTCTGGGTGAATCGCAGGTTCCTGACCGGCGCGACGATCTCGCCATTCTCGATCAGGAACGTCCCGTCCCGGGTCATGCCGGTGATGATCGCCAGCTTCGGATGGACCGGGTTCGTGTAGTGGAAGCGTGTGACCAGCAGCCCCCGATCGATACCGGCGATCAGCTCTTCGCGAGGCGTCGAACCATGCGACATGACCATGTTCAGCGGGAAGGGTCCGTACGAGTTCGGGGCCGGCAGGCCGTGTCCGGTGGAGCGTCGACCGGCTCGGGCAGCGGTCTGGGCGTCGTAGACGACGTCCCGGCAGACACCGTTCTCGATCAGGACGACGCGTTCCTTGCGAACGCCCTCGTAGTCGAAGGTCATCGGCAGGCCCGAGGTGTTCGCTCCGTCGTCGATGATCGTCACCAGATCCGAGCCGACGCGCCGGCCAGGCTCTGAGAATGAGCGACCCTCCTCGACCGCCAGACCCGAGAAGCCCACGTAGCCGAGCATGTCGAGGATATCCACGACCGCATAGGACTCGAGGACCACCGGGTAGTCGCCGGCCGGCATCGAGATCGCGTTGTCCGTGGCCTTCGCCCTCGCCGCGGCCTCGCGACCGATGCCCTCCGGATCGATGTTGGTCACATCCGTGGCGGCTCGCTCGGCGTAGCCGGAACCCCCGTCGGGCGACATGTGGACCGTGAGGAGCTGGGCGGTCGTCCGCTCCTCGAACGCCCGGATGCCCGCCGAGTTGGCAACAGCGACACCCTCACGGCCGGTGGAAAACGACCCGTAGGCGAGGACCCCCTGATCATCGGCAGCCGCGATCACGGCTCGCGCTCCCTCGGCCCGCAGCTCCGGCGTGGCGTCGGCCGTGGAGGCGGCGTAGGCAGCGGCGAGCCCGTTCGACCGACCGGACGGGTCTGGGCCAGGGAGCCCTGCCCAGTCCTCCAGCTCGTCGCACGTCCGGGCAATCGCGGCCGCCCGAAGGACTGCCGCGGCGAGTCCGGCCTCATCAGTCCGGCCGGTGGAGGCGGTGGCGATCCGGCGGCCGAGGACGAAGCGCAGGTTCACCGAGGTGCTCGTCTCGGCCACGTTCTGGTGGATCTCGCTGTTCGCGAATCGGGTGAGCGCTGCGTCGTCGGTCGTCACGAGGACCTCGGCCTCGCTAGCCCCGGCCGCCATGGCCCGGCCCAGCATGTCCTCGGCCAGCGCAAGCGGGGAGGTATCGCCGGCGCGGCTCACCACTTCCCGACACCGATCTGGACGTTCCGGAAGCGAGCCCCGGAGACGCCGTGACCGACGAAGGCGCCCTGGACCGGTTCCCCTTTGCCACAGTTCGGGGCGCCCAGCATCACGTAGCTGCTGGCGTCCCCAACCGCATCGCAGGAACGCCAGAACTCATAGGTGATGCCGGTGTAGGTAGGGTTCTTGAAGATCCGGCCTCGCTTGCCGCCCTTGATCTCGTAGGCAATCTCGGTGGCGAACTGGAAGTTGAGCCGGCGGTCGTCGATGGACCAGCTCCGATTGGTGGACAGATACAGGCCGTCGTCTGTGTCGGCCACGATGTCGTCGAGTGTCATGCCGTCGACCGGCAGCAGGTTGATGTTGGTCATCCGGATCAGCGGGATGCGGTTCCAGCCGTCGGCCCGCATCGCCCCGCTGGACGAACGGCCGATCCGGGGTGCGGTCTCGCGCGAGGTCTGGTAGCCGACCAGGATTCCGTTCCGGATGAGTGCCACAGCTTGCGCCGCAACGCCCTCATCGTCCCAGGCGAACGTGCCCAGCCCGGTGGGTGCGGTGGCGTCGGCGACGATCGTGACGAGGTCCGAGCCATAGCGGAAGCCTTCGTCGAGCTTGTCCGTGGTCAGGAAGCTGGTGCCGGCGTACGAGGCCTCCGTGCCGTAGACGCGATCCAGCTCGGTTGGATGGCCGCAACTCTCGTGCACCTGCATGTACAGCTGGCTCGGATCCAGCACGATCGTGGAAACACCGGACGGACACTGCGGTGCCGACAGCAGAGCCACGGCCTCCTCGCCATGGCGCTCGGCATTGCCCGCGAGATCGAGTTCGCGGATGAACTCGTAGCCGGCGGCGCGCCAGGCTCCGCCCGCGTCGGGATAGCTGCGGCGCTGGTGCTCGTCGCCGGCAATCGCGTTGGCCTCAACCGCCGAACCGACGTGGGTGATCAGCTGCTCGGTATAGCTCCCATCGGTCGCGGCGAAGGTCTTCTCCTCGCGCTGGGCGCCGAAGGACGATTCGGTGAACGACACGCCCCGGACGGCACCAGCTGCGCGATCGGCCTCCATGAGGAACCCGATCTTGCGCTCGAGCGGGATGTTGAACGGGTCCTCAGCGACCGGCGTCTCGTAGCGGCCGTGCGCCGGCGGCCGTCCATCCAGCTCGACCGGCGTCCGTACCGCGGTCGCAGAGGCGCGGGCGATCCGAACGGCGAGCGTGGCCACACGATCCGCCTCGTCGAGGTCCAGATGATGGGAAGACGCGAAGCCCCATGCCCCGTTCACCAGGACGCGGACACCAAAGCCCTCGGATTCGCCGGAGGACACACCTTCGAGCCGTCCGGACTTGATGGCGATTGACTCGTCGCGCCGACGGACGATCCGCACGTCCGCATAGGCGGCGCCGAGACGGGAGGCGGCGTCGAGCGCGCGGTCAGTCAGGTCTCGCATGTCGGGCGGCGAGCCTAGCACGCGACGACGCGCGGGTCGCGTTGGGCACTCGCCCTATCTGCGTCAGGTCACAGGGTCGTGGCGCCACTGATGGCCTGGCCCGTCAGCCAGAGCCCGACACCGAGGACCGCAACCGAGGCGAAGAGTGGCGCCTGACGGGTGATGCGACCAAATGTGGACTCCATCGGGAATCGCTCCAACCGCTCGCGCGCAACGACCGTGAGCGCTCCCACGCCCGCCAGCACGAGGGCCATCCCGAGCCCGAACGCAACCACCAGGACGATCCCGAATGCCGCTCGCCCGGCCACGATGCTTCCCAGGAGGATGATCAACGCGTTGGTGGACGGGATGATCCCGCCTGCCAGGCCCAACGCGAACAGGCTTCGCCAGCTCAATCTCCGATCGTCCGCTGGGAGATGGGAGTGACGGATTCCGCCGTGACGGTGCTGACCTGGGCCGTCGGAGTCATCGATCGGTCCATCTGCGACGGCGCCAACGTTCGCGTGGGCGTCGTCATGCGGATCAGGATGCAAGTGAGCGTCGTCAGGCTGATGAGGATGCGGGTGCGGGTGCTGGTGTTCATGGTCGACGAGCCGCTGGACTCGCCATCGTCGCCGGACTTCGGTCACCAGCATGGCTCCGCCGATGGCAACGAACGCGAGCGCCGCGACGATCGGGATCGTGCGCGCCACGGCGTCTGCGGGCAGGACCGATTCGGCCCCGGTGACGAGGAGGGCCAGGGCGAGAATGCCGAGCGTGTGCGAAACGGTGACCGCCAGCCCGAGGCCGGCCGCGTGGCGGATCGTGCCCCGGGTACCCACGAGGTACGCGGCCATGAGCGTCTTGCCGTGCCCCGGCGTCAGGGCATGCCCGGCACCGAGCGCCACTGCCAGGAGAATCGACGCGATGGCCACGAGCGGCGTCAGATCCGCTCGGAACAAGTCGGGTATCTCGCCCACCCCGCCGGGGACGACGGCCGCTGCGCCGGAGACCCCGGGTCCGGGCGTGCCTGCCGAAGCAGATGGCCCGGCGCTCGTCGTGGTCCCGATGCCGGGAAGTGGTCTCGCGTCCGTGGCCATGAACGGTGCGAGAGCCGGGCCTCCAGGCCGGGCAATGAACGCCACCGCGGCGACGTTCAGGGGCTGAGCCAGGAGGTCGGTCGGGTAGATCGTCAGGCGCGAGGAAACATCGACCGATGTCGGAGGGGGGCCACCGGCGAGGCCGTCGATGACGACGCCGTCGCCCAGAACGACGATCTCGCGCCACCCGATTCGCTCCAGGTTTGCCGTATCGGCAAACGTGATCGGACGCCCGTCAGCAAGACCTTTGCGGGCGTTGGCCTCGTATTCACAGACGCTGCGCATCGTCGGCACGCCCCCGGCGCCGGCGGGAAACGACAATCCGGCAGCCACCAGCCTGAGATCGACCGGGGAACCGTCGTGCCGCAGGTCGAGGTTCGTCGCCAGGGTGCTGCACAGGTCGGCACGGGCCGCGTCGGTTTCAGTCTCGTCGACCGCGCCGTCGCCGTTGGTATCGATGCGGCTCCGCGCCTGGAAGGCCGGGATCTCGGCGAGGTCCACCACCACGTCGAGCGCGACCTGATCCGGGGCGACGCGCAGCGCGGCGTAGTGGTTGATCGTGAAGTTCCCCAGCGGGTGGGCCAGCACGCTCGCGGGCAGCGCCAGGGCTGCAAGCCCGAGGAGGACGGCAACTGCCCGGCGGCGGGCGGTGGGGGATCGCATCGCAGGATGGGTACGCAGCAGCCCCGGCGATCGGATCACCGGGGGAGCCGTCAAGAGGGCGTCCGCTACACTCGCCGAGTGACACCCGCGGACCGGCCGTCAGGCCATTTCATCTCCCTCGAGGGGCCCGACGGCTCCGGCAAGACGCTCCAGGCCGGGCGACTCGCGGCCGCGCTCACTGAACGCGGGCACGAGGTACTCCTGACCCGTGAGCCGGGAGGGACGCCACTCGGCGACCAGCTCTATGAGCTGCTGATGGCCAACGGCGGCGCACCGATCGACTCGGTGGCCGATGCGCTCCTCTTCAATGCGGCGCGCGCCCAGCACGTCGCCGAGGTGATCCGCCCGGCCCTTGCCGCAGGTCGCGTCGTCGTCTGTGCCCGTTTCGCTGATTCCACGATGGCCTACCAGGGCTACGGTGGGGGGGTGGATCTCGAAGTCCTCCGCCGGATCATCGCGATCGCAACCGGGGGGCTGCTGCCCGATCGAACGCTCCTGCTCGATTTGCCGGCCGCCTCCGGGCTCCTCCGGAAGAAACCGGAAAACCACACCCGCTTCGAAACGGCCTTCGATCTCGAATTTCACCTCCGGGTCAGGGCGGGCTTCCTGTCGATGGCGGCGGCTGAGCCGGCACGCTGGACGATCATCGACGCAGATCGTGACGAGGATCTGGTCTTCGCTGAGGTGCTCGAAGCCGCGCTCGAGGTCGTGGATGGGACCGGTACGCCGCCATCCCTCGCACCGAGAGGTGAACCGACAGCCGCAGCCGGACGCATGTACCCGTGACCGGAGGAGACGAACCCGCCGTTCGGGTCACCTCGCCGGCCGACGATGCCGACCGGCAGGCCCTCGCCGACATTGGCGGGGGCAAACTTGATGCCCTGGAAGGGCTGTACGACAGATATCGAGCCATGGCCTACGCAATTGCACTCCGTATCACCGCCGATCCAACCCTCGCCGAGGACGTCCTCCAGGACGCCTTCCTGGGGGTGTGGCGTCATGCCGATCGCTACGTCGAAGGCCGCGGGAGCGTGAAAACCTGGCTCCTGGCGATCGTGCATCACCGGGCGATCGACGCCGTTCGCAAACGACGGCCGGTCACTGAGCTCCCCGATCCGGAGTTGCCGGCGCCGCGCCAGCTGGTCCAGGTCGACATCTGGAACGAGGTTGCCGGCCGCCTCGACAGGGCGGAGATCCAGACGGCGTTGGCTGCCGTCTCGGCAGTGCAGCGCGAGGTGATCGAACTCGCCTACTGGGGCGGGCTCAGCCAGTCCGACATCGCCAGCCGAACCGGGGCCCCTCTCGGAACTGTCAAGTCGCGCATGCGCCTCGGGCTGCAGGCGCTCCGAATCGCGCTCCTCGAGAACACCGTCGCGCCAGGTGCCGGCATGGAGGCGCCCAGATGAGCATGTCGTGTACCGACGTTCGTGACCTGGCCGCGGGGTTCGTGCTCGGTGCGCTGACGCCGGACGAGGACACGGCCGTCCGCACGCATCTGGCGACCTGTCAGGAAGGGCACCCAGAGGTCGAAGAGCTCGGGGGCGTCGTTCCGTACCTCGCGGAAAGCGTCGAGCCGGTTGAGCCAAGCCGTGCGCTGCGCAGTCGAATCCTCACCGCAGCCGCAGCTGATCGCCGCGTGGAGGAATCGGCGCGGTCCGTTGTTCGGTTTCCAGGCCCGTCGGAGCGCGAGGTCCGGACGGCCACTCGTAGCGGTGGATCGCGAGTCTGGGCGCTGCGCATCGCCGCAGTCATGACGGTCCTGGCGCTGGGGGCCTGGAACCTGCAACTCCAGACGCGACTGTCTGGCCTCGAGGACGACCTCACCGCTGCGCAGGCGTATCGGGCCGGGGTTGCGGCGGTTCTGGCGGTGGCAGCCGGGCCCGGCGCTCGATCGGGCTTCCTTGCACCCACGGATGCCGCACATGGCGGGAACGGGGTCGCCGCCGCGGCGGCCGACGGGACCGTGATCATGGCGATCCAGGATCTCACCCCGACGGTGGGCGACCAGGTCTACGAGGCATGGGTGATTCTGGGAAGTGCGAGCCCAGTTCCGCTCGGGTCGTTCACGGTCGGGCCCAGCGGCACGAGCCTCTTCCGTGGATCGACCGATCTTGCGCAGCCCGGTGCAATCCTCGCACTCACCCTCGAGCCGGCGCCCGGTGCCACCACCCCGACGCTCCCGGTTCTGACGCTCGGCTCGATCAGCGGCAGCAGCGGCTGACGCCGGTCAGGGGCCGGATTGCCCGGGACCGTAGGTCAGTTCGAGCCGGCCTCGGCGAGCGCGGCACGACCGCTCGATTTGGCAGTCTCGAGGGCGGCTTTGGCCGCGGCCACGAGTTCTTCCGACGACGCTCCATCGGCCGGGAAGCGAGCCACGCCCGCAGACACGGAGATCCGTCCACGCGGGCCGTCGGCGCGGGTCGCGAGCGCGTCCAGCACGCGCCTGGCGACGGTCATGCCGGCCGATCCGGGGGCCACGACCAGGAATTCGTCGCCGCCCCAGCGCGCCACCGTATCAACCAGTCGGACTGATTCGGCCAGGGTCGCAGCGACCTCGCGGAGGATGTCGTCGCCTGCCGCAGGTCCACCGGCGGCGTTGGCCCCGGCGAGATCGTCGATGTCGAAGAGCGCGACCGACAGGTCCGTGCCCTGACGGCCTGCCCGGGCGATCTCCAGCTCAAGCACGCGCGACAGCGTGCGGGCGTTCGCCAGACCGGTCAGCGCGTCGGTGTGCGCAATCCGATCCTGCCAATCGGTCCGCTCGCTGGCGGCGGCCGCGAGACGCGCACGATCGACCGTCATGGCCAACAGATCGGCGAACGCGGCAAGCATGGCTGCATCGCTTTCGCCGACCGGCCACGGCGCCTTCCGGCTCAGGGAGAGGGCGCCCAGCGGCTCCTCGACGCCGTCGCTCGTGACCCGAAGAGGCCAGATCGTGCTGACCAGGGCCGCGCCGCCGGGCCCTGCCGCTTCCGCGCCGAGGATCGCTGTCTGGCCATGGGCGGTCCGGGCCACGGGATGTTCGACGTTGGAAGCCACGGCCGCCTCGAACGCGGCCGCCTCATCGGTTGCGTAGCCGACCGATGCCGCGAGCGCCAGGACTCCGCGCTCCCCATCCCACAGGACGACCGCACCTCGGTCCGCGCCGACGGACGTGATCGCCGCGTCGAGCATGCTGGTCAGGGCCCGCTCGGGGTCCGCCGCGCGAGCCGCGGTCGCGATTGCCCCGGCGAGGATCGCGTCCGGCGTCGCGGCGGCCCTGTCTCGATCGGTCACAGGCGGCTCCTGACGGTGGCGTTCGGCCTCGGGTGGCCGGATGGATTCGGGACACGGCGCACGGGAGGGCGCGAGGCATCGTACACCGGCGCACCGCCCCGGTGGATGTTCATCCGCGTGACACCCGTGCCTATACTCGCGCCATGAAGCTGATCGTCGCCGTCGTTCACAACGAGGACGCGGGGCCGCTCGTCGACGCCCTCCTTGAGAAGGACCATCGCGCGACACGCCTGCAGTCGTCGGGTGGTTTCCTCAAGCAGTCCAACGCCACGGTCATCGTCGGGGCCGAGGAAGCGCTCGTGGAAGGCGTCCTCGAGGTGATTCGAGCCAACTGCACCTCACGAACGCAGGTCGTCAACCCGATGCCGCCGATCATGGAGCCCGGCGAGTTCTTCATGCCGTACCCGCTCGAAGTTGAAGTCGGCGGCGCAACGGTCTTCGTGGTACCCGTAGAGCGCTTCGAGCGGCTGTAGGGCGCTTGGAGCTCCACGAGGCCCTCGCGGCGAAGGTCGACGAGTGGCGCGAGGCCGGCTATCCGAGCGACATCCCGGCCCTCGCCGAGATCCTCGACTTCGCCGTCGAGGGGATCGACAGCGGGGCGCCATGGCCGCGCTCCGGCCAGCTTCGCTTCCTGCGGGCGGCGCAGCTCCGAGCCCTCGAGACCTATTGGTATCTCCGTGCCGTCGAACGAACGCCCACGATCCCGGACCTCTACCGGCGGCTGTTCCCGACGACGTCCGAGCGCCTTGCCGCCCTCGGGCTCGATGCGCCCGCCCTGACGACGCTGGCCCTCGATCTCGGGTATGACGGCCTCATCGAGCGGGTCCGAACCGACGGTGACTTCGTCAAGGCGCACAAGCTCGGCGTGCTCCGCGAGACGCTGACCCTCGATTATCCGAGCTACATTCTCGCCCTCGCGATGGGAGCCGGGAAGACGGTCCTGATCGGCGCAATCGTGGCGACCGAATTCGCCCTCGCCCTGGACAACCCCGACCCGCCCGAGGGTATCCAGTTCATCGAGAACGCCCTGGTGTTCGCTCCGGGCACGACGATCATCGAGTCGTTGCGCGAGCTCTCCACGATCCCGTTCGGCAAGCTCCTGCCGCCGCGGCTGCTGGCCGACTTCACGGCCAGCCTGAAGGTCACCTTCACCCGCGACGACGAGCGCGGCATTCCGGTGGTGCCGGGGAGCCGGTTCAACCTTGTTGTCACGAACACGGAGAAGATCCGGATCCAGTCGATCCCGAAGCGCCGGCAGCTGACCCTCGCGTCACTCCTGGACACCCGCGAGGCAGAAGCCACGGAGCGGGCAAACCTGCGCCTCCAGGCAATCGCCGGCCTGCCGCACCTCGGCGTGTTCAGCGACGAGGCCCACCATACGTACGGCCAGAACCTCGAGACCAAGCTCAAGCGCGTTCGCCAGACGGTCGACTATCTCGGGACCGCCACGAACCTGATCGCCGTCATCAACACGACGGGGACGCCGTACTTCGAGCGGCAGCCGCTTCGAGATGTCGTCGTCTGGTACGGACTGGGGCAGGGGATCCGGGACGGGATCCTCAAGGACGTCGCGAACAACATCCAGTCGTTCGCCTTCGAGGCCGATCAGGCGGACGAGTTCGTCGGGCACGTGGTCACCGACTTCCTGGAGGCGTACGGGGATCACACGCTGCCGGACGGCGCGCCGGCCAAACTTGCGATCTACTTCCCCCAGGTGGACGACCTCGAGGAGCTGGATCCACACGTCCAGTTGGCCGTCGCGAAGGCCGGCCTGGCGCCAACGGTGATCCTGCGGAACCACTCGCGATCGTCGACGGACGAGGTTGACGCGTTCAACCGACTCAACGACCCGACCTCAGGGCATCGTGTGATCCTGCTCGTGAACAAGGGCACGGAGGGCTGGAACTGCCCGAGCCTGTTCGCCACCGCGCTGGCACGGAAGCTGAAGACGAGCAACAACTTCGTCCTCCAGGCGTCGTCGCGCTGCCTCCGCCAGGTCCCCGGCAACGACCGATCGGCCCGGATCTACCTCTCGGAGGCGAACCGGAGTGCGCTCGACCGCCAGCTCCAGGACACGTACAACGAATCCATCGCCACACTGGATCATCAACGTCGGGCGACCACGCCGAACGTGATCCGGCTCCGCAAGTCGGACCTGCCGCCGATCCGCCTGCGCGTGCCCCGGCGCGTCCTCGTCCGCGGCGCGCCGCCGGCCGGCACGCTCGCCTTCGAGCGCCCGACGGCGCCGGCGCGCGGCGGCGCGATGACCCGAACCACGTACGGGGTGGGCCTCGCGAACGCGACGCGCAAGATGCTGACCGCCCTTGGCGATACGGTGGAGATCGAAACCAGCGTGGACACGATCGACGCCTACACGGCGGCGATCACCCTGGCCGCGACGTATCGGCTCGATGCCTGGCCGCTGATCGACGCGCTCCGCGAGACCTACGGTGCCGAGGAGGTCCCGGTCTCCCACCTCGAACCGCTGGCCGGCCTGCTCGAAGACCGCCTGGGTGGATACGCGGAGACCGTCGAACACGACGACGTCGAGTTGGCGATCGCCAAGCCTGACGGCTTCGACGCCGTGACCCTCGCGGACGGAACAGTCGTCCGCCAGGCGGACATTGCCTACCCCGCCGATCGTTCCCATCTCGTCTTCGGGCCGGAGCGGTTCGCCGGCGAGAATCCGGCCGGCTACGGCTTTCACTACACGCCGTACAACTTCGACTCGGGCCCGGAAGCCGACTTCTACGAGAAGGTGCTGCGGACGCTCAACATCCATCCGGACGACGTGCGCGAGATCTTCTTCACCGGCGCCATCACCGACCCCAAGAAGACAGATCTGTCGTTCGTGTACCGGCGCGAGGGGCGCGATCATCGCTACACGCCGGACTTCGTGGTCCACGCCAAGGGCGATCGCTGGCTCCTCGTGGAAATCAAGATGACCGCCCGTCGCCACGACGACGTCGAGGGCGAGCATGGGGTCAAGGCGCAGGCGCTCCAGGCCCTCGAGGCCGCCAACCCGGGCCGGATTTTCTACCGGATGGTCTTCGCGGACGCGGTCGTGTCGGCCCCCGATGTGGCGGCGGTCGGTGCCTTCGCCGACGCGAACCCTTCAATTGGCTCGTGACATTGAAGGGTTATGGCTATACACTCCCCCCAAGGCTTCAATCTCGACCAACGATTGAAGGGATGTGGGTTGTGCCGGAGCTCGTGAAGCGCCGCTGGGACGGAGATCCGGGCGCCCTCGGTGGCCGCCGGGCACACCAGGGCTTCACGTACGAGGCATTCGTTCCGGACCCCATCGCCACCCTGGATCCGGCTATTTCCTTCCGAATCGCCGATGCCGTCCTCGAGGCCGAGGAAGCCATTCGAGCCCTCAACGCCCGCGCGGACGCTCGCGGGCTCGAGGCGATCGGGCCGTTGCTCCTTCGATCCGAAGCCCTCGCCTCCTCGCGCATCGAGGGCTACCAGGTGAGCGCACTGAACCTTGCCAAGGCACTCATCGATCCACGCGCCGCCCGCGGCGCTGCGCGTACGGTCGCGGCCAACGTCAGCGCGATGGAGGTCGCCATCGGTCGCGCCGACGATCCCCGGCCACTGGCGGTCCCCGACATCGAATTCATCCACGCCACGTTGATGGAGAGCGAGCCCGAGGCCGGACCCAGGCACCTGCGAACGGTCCAGAACTGGATCGGCGGTCGGCTCAACAATCCCAGCGACGCCGCGTTCGTCCCGCCTCCGCCAGAGGAGGTTCGGCGCCTGATCCAGGACCTCGTGGACTTCCTTTGTCGAGATGATGTGCCGCCGGTCGCCCAGGCCGCGATCGCGCATGCCCAATTCGAGACCATACATCCCTTCATCGACGGCAACGGGCGTGTCGGGCGGTGTCTGGTCCACCTCGTCCTGCGTCGCTCCGGGGTGGCGCGGGCCTTCGTCCCGCCGGTCTCGATCGTCCTGGCGGCGCGGCCGTCGTCCTACGTCCAGGGGCTCGTCGACTTCCGTGAGGGTCGCATCGGCGCGTGGGTCGAATCGTTTGCCGGGGCGTGTCTGATCGCCGCCGGGCACGCCGGGCAGCTGGCCGACGATGTTCGCGATCTCCAGCGGTCGTGGCTGAACCGAGCCAGAACACCTCGCTCGGACTCCGCCGCGGCGAAGATCATCGGTCTTCTTCCGGCTCAACCTGTCCTCTCTGCACCCACGATTCGAGCGGCTGTCGGCGCCAGCCAGCAGCAGGTGCTGGCGGGGCTCAAGGTCCTCGCTGATGCCGGGGTCGTCCGCCAGATCAGCGAAGGGACGTACGACCGCCAGTTCGTGGCCATTGAGCTCATCGATCTGATTGGTGAGTACGAGGGACGTGTCGTGGGGCGTGCTCGGCCTGCGGGGTCCGCGCGATGACGAGGACTGACGAGACCCGCGTCCCGATCGCGAAGGCGAAGGGCCGGCCCATGCTCCAGTGGGTGGGCAAGCGGCCGCTCCGCGAAGTGCGCTCGTTCCCGGCCCAACTCGTGGAGCGGTTTGCGCCGGCGGCCCCGGCGGGCGCGGTGTCGGCGGACGTGGATTGGTCGGACTGGCCGGACCGGTTCGATCGCGGCGGCCTGCTCTTCCACGGCGACAACAAGGAGGTCCTCGCCCATCTCCTGGCCAACGGCTTCCGGGGCAAGGTGGACCTCGTTTACATCGACCCGCCGTTCGACTCGGGCGCGGACTACGTTCGGAAGGTCCAGCTCCGCGGCGCGTCCGGCTCGGTCCGGTTGGACGGCGAGTTGCACACGCTCGGCGAGCAGATCCAGTACACGGACATCTGGGCGAACGACACCTACCTCCAGTTCATGTACGAGCGGCTGCTGCTCATCAAGGAGCTGATGTCGCCGAACGCGACGCTCTACCTGCATGTCGACACCAATCGATCTCACCTGCTGAAGCTCGTCCTCGACGAAATCTTCGGGGCTGACGGATTCCTCAACGAGGTGATCTGGCAACGCACGACGGCTCACGCCGACACCCGCGGACGATTCGGAGAAATCCACGACACGCTTCTCGTATACGCGCGGAGCCGAGCGCAAGCTTGGAATCCGCAGCACCTGACGTATTCCGATGACTACCGAGATACCAAGTACAGCAATGTCGAAGTCGGAACGGGCCGTCGATATCGACTCGGCGATATGACTGCCCCAGGCCCCCGCCCGAATCTGGAGTACGAGTGGCGCGGGGTTTATCCGCCGGCCGGCAGATGCTGGGCGGTCAACCTAGACCGAATGGAGGAATACGAGCGGCAAGGCCGCCTCGTGTATTCGAAGAGCGGCATGCCGCAATACAAACGGTACCTCGATGAAATGGCCGGCGTACCGCTTCAGGACGTCTGGACCGACATCCCTCCGGTCAACCCGATGGCCCAGGAGAAGGTTGGATTCCCGACCCAGAAACCCGAAGCGCTCCTAGAGCGCATCATCCAGGCTTC
>CAZOJS010000038.1:0-16014 GCA_964580175.1 uncultured Anaerolinea sp.
GGTCTTGTGACGCGCGTGGTCGGCGGCAGCGAGCTCGAACCGGCCGCCCTGGGGTTGGCGCAGTCGATCGCGGCCCAGCCACCGGAGGGCCTGCGCCACATCCGAGCGGGCCTCGACCGGGCCGCCCACGGCTCGCTCGAAGACGCTCTTGCCGCCGAAGTCGAGGCCGAGGTCGCCTGCTTCGGAACGCCCGAATTCCAGGCCAGCCTGCGTGCCTTCGCCGAGCTGCATGGTCGGCGCCGCGACTTGCGGTAAACGAGCGGCGAACCGGTACGTACCGATCCACGCGTAGACCGCCGGCATCGGCGTGTAGGCTCGCCCGGTGCGTGACGTCGCCGAGATTCAACTTACGAGGGTCAAGGCCCACCTTGTCCTCGAGCCTGCGCTGTCGTTGATCGATTGTGGCTACGCCGGATCGCGCGGAAGGATCGCGCGGGCGATCACGTCCCATGGTCGGTCAATCGAGGAGCTCGCACGCGTCGTGATCACGCACGGTCATCCGGATCACGCAGGCAGCGCTCGCGAGATTTCTGAGGCAGGCGTCCCGATCCTGATGCATCCTGCCGACGCGGAGGGCCTTCGCACCACGTGGCGAGACGCTGTCCGCAACCCGTCGCGAGGTCGCGTGTTCTCGGCGATGACGCCGGAGCCGTCCGACGTGGTACCGATCGAGGACGGGGATGTGCTGCCGATGCTCGGCGGGCTGCGGGTCGTTCACACCCCCGGGCACACCCCGGGGAGCGTGTGCCTGTACGGTGCCCGGGACCGCGTGCTATTCGTAGGTGACACGCTCCAGCGCCGATTCGGGCGAGTATCGTTTGCGAGCGGGCTCTACAGCGACGACCACGCGGCAGCGCGGCGTGCGGTCAAGCGGCTCGCGGATCTGGACGTCGAGACGATCGTATTCAGCCACTTCGCTGCGCTGGATCATGGCGCACAGGGGATCCTGGCGGGTCTCGCCCGCCGCATAGACTGATCGTTACCCGTAAGGAGCGTCCCGATGGAAACCCTGGTGGACCTGGTCCAGGCTGGGGGCAAGAGCTTCGATCGACGACCAGCGCTCATGATCCGACCGTTCTTCCGTACGCGGACCTGGCGCTACAGGGACCTTGCCGCAACGGTCCCGCGCGCCGCACGGGTGCTGGCCGATGCCGGCGTGAGCCAAGGCGACCGGGTCATCCTGTGGGCGGTCAACCGACCCGAGTGGGGGATCGCGTTCTTCTCGATCGCCCATCTCGGCGCGGTGTCGGTGCCACTCGATGTCCGTCACACGGTCGATTTCGGTCGCAAGATCGTGGGGCAGACCGAGGCGACACTGGTCGTCGCAAGTCGCCAGACGGAAGCCTCGGCGCGTGAACTCGGCCTGCCGATCGTCTTCATCGAGAGCCTGCCCGACGCGGCCCGACGAGTCCAACCCCTGGAACCCGCGCCGGTCACGGGCGCCACGCTCGCCGAGATCGTGTTCACCAGCGGGACGACCGGAGAGCCGAAAGGCGCGATGCTCAGCCACGGCAACCTGATCGCCAATGCGAAGGCCATGACCCAGGTGATGCCGTTTGGCATGACGGACCGTCTCCTGTCCGTATTACCACTCTCGCACCTGTTCGAGCAGGTCCTCGGGCTGATCGTGCCGCTCACGGTCGGGGCGAGCGTCGTCTATCCGGTCAGCCGCCAGCCGTCGGTGCTGATTCGCACGTTCCGTGATTTCAAGGTGTCGGTCCTGCTGATCGTGCCGCAGGGCCTGCGTCTCCTCGACGCGGCGATCGAGCGGCGTGTGGATCAGACGAATCGCCGCGCGACCTTCGAGCGGCTGCACGCTGTTGCACGCCGGGTCCCGAAGCCCGTCAAACGGCTGCTCTTCCGGTCCGTGCTGAGCCAGTTCGGTGGGCGATTGCACACGATCGGCGTCGGCGCATCCGCCCTGGACGTGGACGTCGCAACGCGCTGGACCGAGATGGGCGTGGATGTTCTCCAGGGCTATGGTGCGACCGAGATGGGCCCGGTAGTCAGCTTCACGCGTCTGGACCGGAACGTGCTCGGCACCGTCGGCGAGCCGGTTCCCGGCGTCGAAGTCCGGATCGAGGAAGACGGCGAAATCCTTGCGCGTGGTCCGGGCCGGTTCGGCGGCTACTGGAAGAATCCCGAGGCGACGGCTGCCACGATCGATCCGGAGGGCTGGTACCACACGGGCGACCTGGGCGCGTTCACCAAGGACGGGATGCTGACCTTCCGTGGGCGGAAGAAGGACATGCTCGCGCTGCCCGATGGGCAGAAGGTCTACGCGGATGATGTCGAGCATGCGCTCAAGGAAGATGGTCGTGTCCGTGACGCCGCGGTCGTCGGCTGGCCGCCGGGACCGGGTCTCAAGGTTCATGCCGTCCTATTGCTCGACGACCCGGGGATCGAAAACGATGTGATCACAGCCGCGAATACTCGTCTCGCACCGCACCAGCAGATCCGCGGCTCGACCGTCTGGCCGGATGCCGACCTGCCGCGGACGCATACCCTCAAGGTGCGCAAGCCGGACATCCTCGCCCGGCTCGATGACCTGGAGCGACCCGCCTCGGCGCCGATCCCGGCCGCCGCGTCCAAGCTCCGGCGCGACTCGCTCGACGCCTCTTTCGATCCCATCACTGTCATCGTGGCCGGCCTCGCCAATGTCGAGCCGTCGACGGTCGCGGCGACCGCCCGGCTGTCGACCGATCTCAACCTGGATTCGCTCCAGCGAGTCGAGCTCCTTGGCGTCATCGAGGAGGAGACAGGGATCTTCGTCGACGATGACGCCCTGGTTCCGGACGCGACCGTGGGCGATCTGATCGCGCTGGTCGAGGCGGCCCGTGACGCAAAGCGCGGGGTGGGAGCCTGGCGCTGGCCGCTCTCACCGCTCGTCCGGGCGATCGGTATCACCTTCCAGGTGGTCCTCCTCTACCCGTTCGTCAGTCTCTTCTATCGGGTGAGGACGACCGGGCTCGAGCAACTCAACCCGGATGACGGGCCGTACATCCTGACGCCCAACCACTGCCTGCACCTCGACAACGGGATCATCCTGTCCCGCCTGCCGCTTGGGATCCGGTGGAAGCTGTCGGTCGCGGCTGCGGCTGACACGATCTACGACAACCTTCTCCAGGGCGTGCTCGCGTCTGTCATCGCCAACGCCTTCCCCCTCCAGCGCGAGGGCGGCGTCCGAAAGAGCCTCGAGCTGCTCGGCCAGCGCCTGGATAAGGGCTACAACATCCTCATCTACCCGGAGGGCAAGCTGACCGTCGGGGGTCCGCTCCAGCCATTCAAAGCCGGCGCCGGGCTGATCGCGGTCGAGGGCGGCACACCGCTCGTCCCGGTCAAGCTCAAGATCAACCGGATGTCGATCATCGATCGCCGTCGGTTCCCGTCTGCCTTGCGCGGTGACGTTGAGCTCGTCATCGGCGCGCCGATCTGGTTCGATGTCGACACGGACCACGCCACGGCGACGACCAGGCTGGAGGCGGCTGTCGCGGCACTCTAGGCGCTGTGCTCGCGCACGGAGGCTCGAAGCGAGGTCTTGCGCTCGACGGCACGAGTACGCATCCACCGATCCAACCCGATGTTTGAACCGCGGGGCGGTTGCGGGCAGTCATAAGGTCAGGGCCGACTATCGCGGCTCCAGGATGACGACGGCAGTTTCCTGCGGACGACGCGCAGCCCAGCTCGCGAGGTTGTCTTCGCCGTCGTAGGCGGCCCACAGCGCCCATAGGCGTGGCCGTTCGCTGGCGGTGGCAGCGCGGCCACGAACCGGTCGCGGCCCGTCGACCAGCTCGACTGTGGTGTCCGGATGCGCCTGAAGGTTGAGCCACCAGGCGGGCTCAGGCGCACCCCACCCGTTCATGGCCATCGTGATGAGGTTGGAACCGTCATCGTAGTAGCCGAGGATGGCTATTCGCTCGACTCCGGAACGCTTGCCTATCGTCTTCAGTCGCATCATCCCCCACTGTTTCGCCGTCGGAGCACGGAGTCCCAGGCGGCCTCGCGTGATCGAATAGATGGCGCGATGGGCCGCCCAGAAGGCGCGCATCACCCAGCGGGGCGGGAGGGGCGCGGGGCGTGCGGACATGTCGGACGATTCGATGGTCATGAGGAGGCCCCTTCCGGGTTCGGGTAGTGGAAGACGTCGTTGAGTGGCTCGTTGAATGCCTGGGCGATCTGGAATGCCATCTCCAATGACGGCGAGTAGCGGCCCTGCTCGATGGCGATGATGGTCTGTCGTGTGACCCCGATGCGATCGGCCAGCTCGGCCTGGGTCATCTCGCCGCTCGCGAAGCGGAGGCGGCGAATGTCGTTGGTGATCCTCGTGGGCTTCCCCATCGCCTACAGGCCCTGGCGATAGGCGACGAGCTTGATCGTGGTCCCGACGAAGGACGACAGAGCGAACGCCAGGTACATCCCGTTGGCGATCCAGAAGTAATCGAACTCGGCCAGCGCGAGGGCGAACGGCACGACCATGGCGATGGCCAGGATCGTCCCGCCGATGTACTCGCCGAAGCGACCGATCTCGCGATCTCGAACGTCGGGCTTGGTGCTATCGCCGGGTTTCGCGACCGCGATCGCGATGTGGCCCACGATCGTAAGGACGATCGCGACCCCGATGGCCCCCAGCATCGCGGGGACGTAGTCCACGTCGACGAGAGGAGCGTTTCCCGCTCGACCGAGAATGATAGCGACGTAGGCCACGTAGGTCACCAGGTTGACGAGGAGGTAGACCCACGTTCCCTTTTCTTCGTACGACACGGCTACTCCGATGTAAAGCGTTCTTGACATCGGCAATGTACAGTCCGGCTGACACTGTGTCAAGTCTGCTTTACTCGTCCTTGGCACCACGAGGCCGTCCAGGCGCGCCGGCTACCTCTGCCGACGATCTCGAGCGACTGGTGCTATCGCGCGGCCAGGATGGGCGCGTACTTGCGGCGGTACACGGCCGGGGTAAGGCCCGTGGTTCGCTTGAACAGCCGGCGGAAGAACGTGGGGTCTTCGTACCCAACGTCGAATCCGATATCGTCGACCGATCTCTCGCCGTGCTCGAGTCGCTTCCGCGCCCCCTCGATCCGCAGGGCGTGGATGTGGTCGATCGGTCGGCGCCCCGTCGCAACTCGGAAGCGGCGAGCGAACGTCCGCTTCGTCAGGCCTGATCGTTCGGTCATCGCGGTCACGGGGTTCGGGGCGGCGTAGTGCTCAACGATCCAGGCCAGGCTGTCTCGGATCACGGCGTCACCCGTCGGCGGTCGCTGGGTCATCGCCGAGAAGGGCAGCTGCCCGTCCTCGTGGCCTGCGAGCAGGTACACCTTCGCGGTCCTCGACGCCTCCTCCGGTCCGCACAACCGGCCGATGAGATGGAGCGCGAGATCCTGCCAGGCCGTCACCCCGCCGGCGGTCAACAGTCCCTGGTCCTCGCTCGATGTGTCGAGGATGCCCCCCGGTTCGAACCGAATCGTCGGGTAGGCAGACCGGAACAGCTCGCGGTAGGCCCAGTGACCGGCGCACGATCGGCCATCGAGGAGCCCGGACTCTGCCAACAGCAGCGAGCCAGAGCAGACGGTGGCGATCGTCGCGCCCTGGCCGTGCATCCTCCGCAACCACTCGATCTCGACCGGGTAGCGCCCCGTCGGTGCCTGGTCGATCCGCGTGTACATGTCGCAGACGATCGCGGCGTCCACGCGGTCGACGTCGGCGACAGAAGCATGCGGCTCCACGAGGATTTCTCCGAAGCAGCGAAACGGCTTGCCGGTGGCCGAGACGATCAACACCTCGAGGGCGGCGTCACCCGGCACTCCGGTCGTCATGTCCGGGAAGACCGCGCCCACCGACAGCAGGACGTCATAGAGGCCGTAGAGCACGGAGGCCGAGGTCTCGGGCGCGGCGACAAGGGCGATCCGAGGTTTGCGAGCTGATGTCATCTTTGCCCCGCTTTGGAGTAATCCGTCTCTTCCAGCATCGCACACCAGGGCACACACTGACCACATGCAAACGAGGAAGCCGGGCACGGCTCGACCTCGGACGCACCAGCCCACGCGGAGGACCAGATGAGCCCGAACATCGACGCGCTGACCCAACTCCGCCGTTCGATCAGGGGAACCCTGCTCGAACGGACTGACGTCGGCTACGACGCGGCGCGGAGCGTCTGGAACGGGATGATCGACAAGCACCCCCGCGTGATCGTCCAGGCGGGGGCCGTCGACGACGTCGCGCCGGTCATCGCCTACGCCCGTTCCACGGGCCTGCCGCTGGCGATCCGGGGCGGCGGCCACAACGTCGCCGGGAATGGCACCGTGGACGATGGGATCGTCCTGGACCTCGGCCACCTCGACACCCTCGAGGTCGATGCGGATGCAGGTCTGGTCCGCGTGGGCGCCGGTGCCAAGCTTGCCGATGTCGACCGAGCGACCGAGCCGTACGGCCTCGCCGTGCCGATCGGCGTCGTGTCGGGGACCGGGATCGCCGGCCTGACGCTCGGTGGCGGCGTCGGCTGGCTCACTCGCCCCTACGGCCTGACGATCGACAACCTCGTTTCGGCCGATGTCGTTCTCGCCAACGGCGAGCAGGTCGTCGCGAGTGCCGCCGAGAACGCGGACCTGTTCTGGGGGCTGCGCGGCGGCGGGGGCAATTTCGGTGTCGTCACCTCGTTCACCTATCGCGCGCACCCGCTGAACCCAGACGTGATCGCCGGAACGCTTATCTACGAGCGCCCCCGCTGGAGGGAGGCGCTCACGTCCTTCGTGGGTCTGTCGGCCGATCTGCCGGAGGAGCTCACGACGCTCATCACCTTCATGGTCCCGCCGGCGGACTGGGAGCTCGGCGACCGCGTGCTCATGCTCCTCGGATTCGCCTGGGCAGGCAGCGATCGGGCCGAAGGCGAAGCCGCCGTCGACCGGATCCAGAGCGCGTGTCCCGCGGACGCCGCGGTCCGGGAACCCACGCGCTGGATCGCGTTCCAGTCGGCCTTTGACTCTATCCTCCCGAAGGGCGTCCGCGCCTACTGGCGCAATGCGTCGTTCGACCGGTTCGACGCCGCGATGATCGAAACCCTGGTCGACCACTGCGGCGTCCAGACCTTCGGGACCGCGGCCGATCTGCATCACATGGTTGGCGCCTATGGTCGGGTCGCCGAGGACGAGACCTCGTTCCCGAATCGGTCGGCTGAGTACTGGCTGAACATCTATGGCTTCTGGGCAGACGCCTCGGAGGACGCGGCGCAGGTCGCCTGGGTCAAGGGGTTCTCGGATGCGATGAGTCCGTACGCGATGGTCGGGCAGTACGTCAACTTCCTGGGGCACGACGAGAGCGATCCTCAACAGAAGGCACTCGCCGCCTACGGCCCGGCAAAGCTTGAGCGGCTCCGGGCGCTGAAGCGCGAGTACGATCCCGAGAATCTCTTCCGGATCAACCACAACATCCTGCCGGCGGACTGAGGCGGACTCTCTCCGGACTGATCCCGAGGCCCGCTCACCGGCCGGGCCGAGCCGGGTTGGCTAGCGGCCCGCCTCGTCCTCCGCGATCGCCCGAGGGATCGTCAGGTTCAGCAACACGGGCGCCACGACCGTCGTCAGGACCACGGCGACGAGGACGGCGCTGAACAGCGTCGGCGTCATGAAGCCCAGGGAAAGGCCCAGGCCGACGACGACGATCCCGACCTCGCCACGGGGGCCCATCCCGATGCCCACGGTGAGCGAACTCCACCGCCCGGTCGGCCAGGCGCCGATCACACCCGCCAGGAGCTTGGTTGTGACACCGATCACGGCGAGCACGATGGCCACGATCGCGAGTCGTGGATCCAGCAGCGCGCCGAGGTCCACCTGGGCGCCGGTGACGGCGAAGAAGAAAGGCGTGAAGATCGAGGCCAGCGGCTTGATCTCATGCTCAATCTCATCCTGCGCCTCGGTCTCGGCAACGATCAAGCCGGCGACGAACGCGCCGATGATCGCCGCCAGTCCGATGAAGCCGCTGAGGATCGCCAAGCCAAGCATGAGCACAAACACCGGGACCAGCGGCGAATCGGCGAACAGTGGCCAGGTAAAGACCTCGCGGCGAAGGCCGCGCGCCCGGCGGGCGATGGCGAAGCCGAGGATCACGAAACCGATCGCCCCGACGACGAGGCCCAGCGTCGCGATCGAGAGATCGCCCTCGGCCGCACCGGAGACGATCCCGATGAGGATGAGCGCCAACACGTCGTCGATGACAGCCGCGCCGATGATGATTCGGCTGAAACGCCGGTCCAGGACGCCTAGCTCTGTCAGGACCCGGCTGGTGATGCCGATGCTCGTGGCGGCCAACGCCAGGCCCACGAAGGCCGCGTTCGCGGGCGGCTCGCCCGTCACCAGCGCGTACGCGGCGCCGGCGGCGATCGGGAAGATCAACCCGAGGACGGCGGTGATGAGGGCCGGGCGGCCGACTTGCAGCAACTGGTCCGTCTTGATCTCGAGGCCGACTGCGAACAGGAGGATCACCACGCCGATCTCGGCCAGGACGGTCGCAGTCTCGCCGGGGATCACCAGCCCCAGGGCATAGGGGCCCACGAGGAAGCCGCCGGCGAGCTCACCGACCACCCCCGGCTGGCCGAGCCGCCGGAAGACCTCCTCCCCCAACTTTGCGGCCAGGATCAGGATGAAGAGCCCCGCGAGGATTCCGAGGGACTCTGGCGAGCCAGCTGCGGGCTGCGGGAGGTCAACCAGGCGCGTCGGATCGATGCCGGCGATGATCGGGGTCATGACGGCCGCGTCACGGACGGGTTGACGACGACAACGCCGATCCGCACGCACAGCTCGCGGCCCTCGACCCAACCGTCTCGCGCGGGCGCGATGGGCGCACCAGCTCCGGTCAACGGGACCTCCCGCCAACATATGGCGTCGGGGGGATGTTCGCATTCCGATGGAAGACGTTGTCGGGATCCATTCGGGCCTTGAGGGCCTGAAGTCTGGCAAATCGGCCGTCCCGGAAGGCGTCACGAACTCTCTCCTCGCCTTCGTCGCCCAGGCTGTTCAGGTAGACACCACTGCCAAACGGCGCGAGGCGATCCGCCGCGGCACGGAGGGCCGCCATCCGCGGTTCATCCTCACTGGGATCGTCCCAATACCCGATCGCGAGCAGGTCGAACTTGGCGTCGCGGTTGGCGAATGCAGTCGCAAGCGACCCTCGATCCGCGATCGCACCGCCTTGCTGCACCATCTCGACCTCCCCATAGAAGGGGCGCACCCCTGATGCGACCTCGGTGCCGACGAAGGCCGAGATGAAGGCGTCCGATGGGTCGTCGAGGTAGTAGCCCTTCCAGTAGCGGCGCCGCCGTGCACCCGGAAGCTCGCTCGTCAGGCGTTGGAGCTCCCGGAAGTTCCCGGACCATGGGAGGGCGGCGTAGGGCCGAGTGATCTTCGTCAACGGGCGGGCGATGGCGGTGAGATCAACGACGGCGTCGATCGCTACGAAGCCGATCCAGACGACGGGCCCCCCAACGACCGCCTCCGGAACGCCCTGCGTAGCAGGCGCCTCCTGGATCCCGAGGTAGGTGGTGATGGTCCGGGGCAACCGCTCAGCGAGGTCCCGATAGGCGGCCACGAGGTCCACTGCTCGTCGGACATCGAACACCAGATCGAGGGACTGCACGACAGGCGGTACTGGGTGGGCTTCAAATTCGAACCAGGTGACCACCCCGAAGTTGCCGCCGCCGCCGCGGAGGCCCCACATCAAATCGGGATCCACTTCGTCATCCGCCCGAACCACGTCGCCGGACGCGGTCACCAGCTCAACCGAGATGAGGTTGTCGCATGTGAGGCCGTACATCCGACCGAGCCACCCGTAGCCGCCGCCGAGGGCGAGGCCACCCACCCCGGTATCCCAGTTCACGCCGGCCGGCACGGCCAGCTGGTACGGGCCGGCCTCCCGATCGATGTCGACAAGTCGTGCGCCACCCATGACCCAGGCTCGGCGCTTGCCGGGATCGACTCGCACCCCCGACATCCGCCCGAGGTCGATCATCAGGCCATCGTCGATCGTCGCGTGACCGGCCACACTGTGACCGCCGCCCTTCACGGCGATCTCGAGCCCCTCCTCCAGGGCGAATTGAACGGCCGCCGCCACGTCCGCGGTTCCGTCCGGGCGGACAACCAGCGTCGGCCGCCGGTCGATCATCGAGTTCCAGACCTGACGGGCGCGGTCGTACCCGGCATCGTCGGGTCCGACGATCTCGCCGTCGAACACGGAACGCAGTGCCGACACGCGATCGTCGGCAATACGTCGGGTCGCTGTCAGCACAGCCTTCGAATGTCCACGAGGTGGCATTGGACTCCTCCTGCCGAACCGTGTCCTTCGATCCCAGCGCCTATCCGAACCACAGGCGTGGAATCACCCTACTGTGCAGCAACCCGTCAAGAGGCCAAGAGGTAGGGCGCGGGTATGCTTGTCGCCAGATACGCAGGCGTCTGGTCCTGTTGAGGTCGCGGCCGGCGTCCCCTAGCACGCCCGGAGGGCCTCAGACAGCTGTCAAACGCGGCTGGGGGTCGCGGGGCGGGCGCCGCGCACCAGCGCCGAGCCCGCGGCCTGGAGGATCAGGCCAAGCCGGAGCCGCAGGCCCCGGAGCCGGTTGGTTCCGCCGCTGGCTCCGTCGCCGGTTCCGTCGCGGCCCACGCGCGCGTTGTGAACCCCGGCGGCTGTGGCGTAGAGGTCGCGAATTCGATCATCCGTAAGTGCTGTCATATGGAACATTGGTCGATTCCACTCCTTTCGCGGGTGTGCGCTTCTACGGCAATTCGAGAAGCGGCTCGAGGGGTCGTGCGGTTCTGACGGTCGCCTGGACGATCGCTCTTCACATCGTGACGACGACCTTCGCGCGGGCATGTCCTTCGCCCAGGTACCGGAGAGCGTCGGCGATCTCGCTCAGCTCGTAGTGCCTGTCCACGACCGGAGTCACGGTTCCGGATTCGAGCAGCTCTTGCAGGACCACCATGTCCGACTTGTTGAACTTGGCGATGAAGAACACGACCTTTTGACTGCTGCGCAATGCCGCCAGGCGTACCTTGGCGATGCGACCGAGGGGTCCGATCAGACGGTTGCCCTTTGGTGCTCCAACGATGACGAGGGTCGCCTGCGGGTTGAGTACGCGCCTGCATGCCGACCACGACCTGCTCCCCGCGACGTCCACCATCAGGTCGTACCGCCGGTCGCTCCGGGTGAAGTCCTCCTTGGTGTAGTCGACGACTTGGTCGGCGCCGATCGAGCGAACCAGTTCGACGTTCGGCGTGCTGCACACACCGGTCACCTCCGCTCCGAACGACTTCGCGATCTGCACGGCAAACGTGCCGACGCCTCCCGAAGCACCGTTGATCAGGACCCGTTGCCCAGACTGAATCTGCCCGAGGTCGCGAAGGGCCTGGAGCGCCGTGAGTGCAGCCATAGGCACGGCCGCCGCCTGCTCGAAGGTCAGTCTTGCCGGCTTCGGCACGATCGCCCGATCCTCGCGAACGCAGACGTACTCCGCGAACGCCCCATCCCTCCCGCCGAACACCTCGTCACCCGACTGAAACCGGGTGACGCCACTTCCGACGACTTCGACCGTCCCGGCGAAGTCGACGCCCTGTCGTTCGCTCGTCGGGTTGCGCCACCCCATCTGCGCGCGGGCGACGTACGGCGTGCCCGTCAGGCTGTACCAATCCGCCCGGTTCACCGAAGCCGCCCGAACCCGGACCAGCACCTCGTCAGACCTCGGGTGCGGCTGGTCGATCTCCCTGAGCTCCAGAACATCTGGTGAGCCGTATCTGGTTCGCACAACCGCTCTCATCGAGCTGGTCCGCTGTTCAGGGTCAACACGACGTTTCCCGTCTTCTGCCCCGTCTCGACGTACCGGTGCGCCTCGACTACATCCTCCAGGGGGTAGCGCCGGTCGATGACCGCCCGGTACTTCCCCGCCTCGATGAGCTCTTTGAGGAAGAGGAGGTCCTTCTTCGTGTACTTGGGGATCGTGAGGAGCACCCTCTTGTCTCCGACTCGGCGGCTCAGCCAGGCCAGCAGCGGAACGTGCCACATGAACCCCAGGTCGGTTTCGACATAGATCCCACCCGCCTTGAGCGAGCCCCGGCATCGTCTGAACGAGTGCAAGCCGACCGCGTCGAAGATGACGTCGTACGTCTCGCCGTTCTTGGTGAAGTCTTCGTGTGTGTAATCGAGGACTTCGTCGGCTCCGAGTGATTTCACCAGCTCGACGTTCTTCGTGTTGCAAACTGCCGTGACGTGAGCGCCGAAGGACCTGGCCAGCTGCACCGCTGCGGTGCCGCAGGATCCGGAGGCGCCGTAGACGAGTAGGCGCGTCCCCACCCGGACGTCGGCCGACCTCAGGCTATCCAATGCCTGGAGTGCGCCGTCGCAGACCGCCGCCGCCTCCTCGAAGGTCATCGCGGTCGGCATCTGGGCCAGCATCCTTTCCGCTCGAACGCAGATCAGCTCGGCGTTTGCGCCCAAGCGATAGCCAAAGACGCGGTCGCCGACCTCGAACCCGGTTACGGCCGCGCCCACGGCCTCCACCTCCCCCGCCAGCTCCCGGCCGACGATCCGTTGCTTCGGCCGGAGCAGGCCCGTGAAGAAGCGGCTGAGGAACAAGTCGGCGCTCCGGAGTCCTGTGTCGGTCCGGTTGACCGTGGACGCCCGGATTCGGACGAGGACTTCATCCTCCTTCGGGACGGGCTGCTCGACCTCCTCGATTCGCAGAACCTCGGGAGGCCCGTAGCGGTCGTGGACAACGGCTCTCATCGAGTTGAGGTCCTTTCGTCGATTCGCTGTAGACGGTGGATCGGTCCGCCGTCTTTCCACGCCCGGCCCGGCCGATAGAGTTCGGCCGGCCTGCCACCGGAGGGACCCGGTCGAGACCGGCGCCCGGTCGGGATCACCCAACCGCCCTCGGCGACGATGCTCCGCCGAAAGTTCGCGGCGTCGAGTTGTACTCCCCAGATGGCCTCGTACACCGTCCGCAGCTCGGCCAGGGTGAAGGTCGCCCCGACGAACGCGGTGGCGATGCCCGTGACCTCGAGCTCGACGCGCACGCGCTCTATTGCATCGCGCACGATCCGCAGATGATCGAACGCGAGATCGATCGTTCCCTTGAGCACGGCCGACACCGGGACGAGCGAGGCGTCCGCGGCATCCGTGCCGGCCACGATCGCCCCCACGTCGCGCAGCACCGCGAGATAGCCGATCGTGACCACGTTCATGCGAGGGTCGCGCTCGGGATCTCCGTACGCACCGAACTGGGTGAGCAGGCTCGCGCCATCGACTCCGGTCTCCTCGACCAGCTCTCGCTTCGCCGCTGCGTCAAGAGTCTCGGTCGGACGCTTGAAGCCACCCGGAATCGCCCACATCCCCTGAAAGGGCGCCCCACCACGCCGCACCAGCAACACGTGCAGCGCGCCCTCGGACATGGTCAGGATCACCACATCCACCGTCACCGCGAACGGCGGATACCGCGCTGGGTCGTAGTCCTCCGGCACTCCCGAACCTGTGGTATTGGTCTTCACGACTCTCACTCTACCAGCCGGTTAGAGTCTTGTCGACCAGAACTTTGGTGTCCCGCTGCTGCTGGCCCGCGACTGGGCCGCAGAACGCGGGGTCAGGCCTCCCAGCCGACCGGTCGCCCACGGTTCTGCTCCGTCAGCCAGCGTTCCAGCGGGGCGAAATACTCGAGCAGGGCGGTGGCATCGATCTCCCGTTCGCCGGTCAGGGCGAACAGCGCCTCGGGCCACGGTCGACTCCGGCCCATGGCCAGCATGTCGGCGAGCCGCTTGCCGGCGGTCGTGTCGCCGTGGACCGAGTAGCGGTGCAGGGGTCCCTCGTGGCCCGCCTGGCGTGCGAACGCGCGATGGATCTGGAACTGCAGGATGAACGCCACGAAGTACCGCGCGTAGGGCATGTTGGCCGGGATGTGGAATTTGGCGCCTGGATCGAAGTCCGCCTCCGTGCGGGTCACCGGTGGCCGTACGCCCTGATACTTCCGCACCAGGTCCCACCAGGCAGTGTTGTAGTCGGCGGGCGCGGTCTCGCCCGAGAACACCTGCCAGCGCCACCTGTCCACCAGGAGCGCGAACGGCAGCAAGGCAACCTTCTCGAGTGCCTTGCGCAGGAGCAACGCCACGTCGTCGTCTTCTGAGGGCTCGTCGGTGAGGAGCCCTGCGCTGACGAGGTAGCGCGGGGTCACGGACAGCGCGATCACGTCGCCGATCGCCTCGTGGAACCCGTCGTTGGCGCCGTCTCGGTACAGAACGGGCTGTTCGCGATACGCGCGCTGGTAGAACGTATGACCCAACTCGTGGTGGATCGTGATGAAGTCCTCACCGGTGATCTCGATGCACATCTTGATGCGCACGTCCTGATCAAGATCGATGTCCCAGGCACTTGCGTGGCAGACCACGTCACGGTCGAGAGGCTTGATGAACATCGAGCGTTCCCAGAAGCTCGCCGGCAGCGGCTCGAAGCCCAGCGACGTGAAGAAGCGCTCTCCGTAGCGGACCATCTCGAGCTCGTCAACCCCTTTGTCGCGCAGCAACCGCGTGAGATCACCGCTTGAATTGCTTCCTTCGGGCTCGAGGAGTGGGAAGATGTTTTCCCAAGTCTGGCTCCACATATTGCCGAGCAGATGGGCCGGGATCAGTCCGTCCAGCGGCACCGTTTCCGGCCCATACGCCCGCGCAAGGGCGGCACGGGTATGGGCATGCAGCGCGTCGTAGAGCGGCTTGACCTGAAGCCAGAGGCGTTCCAGATCCTCCTCGAACCGGTCGGCGGGCATGTCATAGCCCGATCGCCACAGCGCCCCGAGATCCGCGTATCCGAGGTCGCGCGCACCCTCGTTGGCCAGCGACACGAAGCGAGCGAATGGCTCGCGCATGGGCGGTGAGATCGTGCGCCAACCACTCCACGCATCGAGCAGCTCGTCGGGATCACGGCTCTCCGCCATCGTCCGCGACAGCTCGACCAGACTCTTGCCGTTGTAGGTCCCCTTGCCGTACATGCTCCTGAGCGCCGCGCTCGTTCGGGTCAGTTCCACCTGTGCGTCATACGCGCTCGGTACGGGCAGCCCGAGGGACAGCTTGATGAGCTCGATCTGGCGTGCCAGGTCATCAGGCAACGCCGCTCCATTGAAGCGGGTTGCCTCGGCGGCCAGAGCCATCATGGCGGCGCTCAACTCTCGCGAGGCGTCGGCTGCGAGCGCCTCCGTGTCGTCGGTGATGAATGTGTTTTGCACCCAGGCTGCCCGACCCGCCTTGATCGATAGTCGGAAGAGCTGTTCGTTCGCCCGTTTCACGAACGACGCAGCGTCCTTTGCGGTCGGCCTGCGCGGGCCATCGCTCACTGCTGTGACGTCCGAGCCAACAGCCCCGACAGACGGTTGAGCGCGTCGAGCCTGCCGGGTCCTTTTCGACAACTCACCCAATTGGGAGCACCTCCGATGGGACGCGTCGGGCGTCGATGACATCGTTGAATGTGTCCGGGAAGGCAGATCGCGTCGTCTTGTGGTCGCCGCGAGCGCCGATCCGTGGTCGGCCCGGCCTAGTTATCACCGAGGTGGACGATGCGACCCGCAATCGGCCCCACGTCCGGGTAGTCTTCGCGATGCTCCAGGCCAAGCGCGGGGACACCCAGGCCGATGGCCGCCGCGTCGGTCAGGAAGAGGTACGGCCGGAACCCGATCCGCGATTGGACGGTGTTCTTCAAGAGACGGTGCGCGACATTCACCGCGGGCCCGAGGAGTTCCGTTCGAGGCCCGACCGTCTGGCTGACCACCTGGCCCCGATGAAGCACCATCTTGAGGTCGAGATTGCTGACTACCGGGCAGGCGGTACAAACGTGATCGCTCGCCAGCGTGGCCTCCGCCCGGCGGGCTCGAAAGGCCTGGTAGAGGGTCTGGAGCCTGCTCAGCACCGCCTCGCCCCGCCCGTCGAGGTCCTCGGCCGGCGCGACGGCGAAGACCGCGTCGCCTTCCAGCTTGGCAATGTCGAAGTCAGGCTCGACGCCTTCGAC
>CAZOJS010000039.1:0-6940 GCA_964580175.1 uncultured Anaerolinea sp.
CGAAGGAGTGACCATCCGAGAACACTGGAATGGCGGCTTGGCCGTCAAGTGGTCCATCCACCGACCGTTGGACGCCAGACAGTTCGTCCGTGGCTCAGGAAGCGCCCGAGCTTCGTCGTATGGTCGACAGGTCGACCGCTGGAGCATGACGCAACGCGCCGGCCGCGCCGTCAACCGCCGACCGCCGGAGCATCACGCGCCGGCCGCACCGTCGACCGCCGGAGCATCGCGGGTCGACCGCACCGTCGACCGCCGGAGCAGCACGCGCCGGCCGCACCGTCGACCGCCGGAGCAGCACGCGCCGGCCGGAGGTCGCCAGCCGCGCCGTCAAGCGCCTGCGGGGCGACGGTCGAGGTGGCTGAAGAACTCGGCCCGGGTGCGATCGCGGGATCGGAACAGGCCCAGGACGGCGGAGGTCGTCATGACGGTGCCGGGCTTCCGGATGCCGCGCATCACGGCGCACAGGTGGTTTGCCTCTACCACGACGCCGACGCCCAACGGATCCAGCCGCTCGTTGAGGAAGTCTGCGATCTGCTGGGTCATCCGCTCCTGGATCTGGAGGCGTCGAGCGTACATCTCGACAATCCGGGGGATCTTGGACAACCCGATGACCCGCCCGCGCGGGATGTAGGCGACCGATGCCGTGCCGAAGAACGGGAGGAGGTGGTGCTCACACAGCGAGTAGAACGGGACGTCCTTGACGACCACCATCTCGGAGTAGTCAACCTCGAAGATCGCGCCGTTGACGAGCCGTTCGGGGTCAACGTGGTAGCCGGCCGTCAACTCCGCATACATCCGATGGACGCGGTCTGGAGTGCCGATGAGTCCATCCCGGCCGGGATCCTCGCCGATCTCGGTCAGGATGTCGCGAACCGCCTCTTCCACCCGCCCGTGGCCGTGACCATCGCCCCGCGGGGTGCCCGAACCCTCGATCGGGGCCGCCAGCGCGGCCTCGTCCGATTCGCCGATTTCTGTCTCGATCTCGGCTACGAGTTTGCGGACGGCATCGGGCAGCAGGTTTCTCATGCGCGGATCATCTCACCGTCGCGCTCGATCTCGCCGCCCGGATGCGGCCCGTACGGACGGCCTGCTGCCCCGCCAAGCCACGCCCGGGCGTTCTCGCCGAGCGAAGGTCGGTGGTAGCCGCCCTCCTGAAGGATGACGAGGCGGCGGCCGAGGCTCGCCACACGTCGGCCGACCTCGTGATACACGGACGTCGTGAGGGCGAACGTTCCAATGGGATCCAGCCGGTACGTGTCGAAGCCGAGCGACACCACCACGACGCTGCCGGACGTCTGTCCAATGGCGTCGATGGCCCGGTCGATCGCCTCGAGGTAGGAGTCGTCGTCCGTGCCGACCGGCATCGGTTGGTTGAAGTTCGCGCCGGCGCCGGGACCTTCGCCGCGCTCGTCGGCATAGCCGAGGAAGAACGGGTACAGGTGCGCCGGATCGGCGTGGATCGAGGCGTACAGGACATCGTCGCGCCGCCAGAAGATCTGCTGCGTGCCGTTTCCGTGGTGGATGTCGACATCGAGGATCGCGACACGCTCGCCGGTCCGCCGCACGATCGATTCCGCCGCGATGGCCGCGTTGTTGAAGAAGCAGTACCCGCCGACCATCGATCGAGCCGCGTGGTGTCCGGGTGGGCGGCACAGGCCGTATGCCGCCTGCTCGCCGCCATCCACGACCAGATCGACCGTCGTGAGGGCGACATCCACGGCCCCGCGGGCTGCGGACCAGGTCCCTTCCACGAGGGGGTTGCTGCTGTCGAGGCCATACCAGCCGGTGCGGCCGCCGATCTCCACCGGCTCGGGCCGGCGGGCAATCGCGTCGGCGCTCATGCCCTCGAACATCGCCCGGACCGGATAAGTGTCCGCGACGAGGAACGACCGATCGATCCCCTGGCGGCGCATTTCGCTCCAGGCGGTTTCGACGAACCGGACGAGGCCCTCGTCGTGGACGGCCAGGATCGGTTCGGGTCCATGATCAGCAGGCGCGACGAGCTGATACCCGCCGTCGGCCTCCAGGGTCGCCCGGATCCGCTCGGCACGCTCGGCGACCTCGTTGGCCGGAATCGCAATCCCCAGGTACGTCTCGTGGGTAACGTCGTGGGTCATGTGACCGGGCGTGTAGACGACCTTCATGGGCGGCATGCTACCCCGCTCGCTGATCGAACGGCCGCGCCCGCTACGATGGGCCGCGATGGGCAAACGACAGCGTGGACTCCGCCGAACGCACGGATCGACCCCGGAAGGGTTTGCCGCCCTGGTGGATCGTGCCGTCGCGTCGATTCCCTCACCGTTCAGGGAGGCCCTGACCGAAGTCGCGATCGTGCTCGACGACTGGCCGTCGGACGATCAGCTGCTCGACAACGGGCTCTCGCTGGACGACGACCTGTACGGCCTGTACGAGGGCGTCCCCAAGACCGAGTGGCAATCGGACTGGCTGATGGTCCCGAACCGGATCACCCTGTTCCGAATGCCGCTCCAGGAAGATTTTCCGGACCCCGATGAACTGGCCGCCGAGGTACGAATCACCGTGATCCATGAGCTTGCCCATCACCTCGGGATCGACGACGACCGCCTGGACGAGCTGGGCATCGGCTAGCGATGCCGGGTCCGGCCGCCCGAGGCCGGCCGAGGCGGGCAACCGGGGCGGCAGGACAGGGTCAGCCGAGCGGGCCGGCAGCAGCGAGAAACTCACCCAGCCGCGAGACGTCGACGTTGCCGCCCGACAGGACGACGACCACGGTCTCGCCGGCTCGAAGCGGGACACGACCGGTCAGCGTCGCGGCGAGCGCCGCCGCCCCCCCCGGTTCCACGACCAGCTTCATGCGTTCCATCGCGAAGCGCATGCCGCCGAGGATCGTCGCGTCGTCGATCAGGATGACGTCCTCCACCAGGGCACCGATCATCGCCAGTGGCAGCGCACCGGCAAACGGCGCGCTGAGACCATCCACGACGCTCCGCGACTGGACCGAAACCGGCGCACCGGCTGCGAGGCCGAGCGTGACGGCGTTGCTCCCGGTCGGCTCGACGCCGTAGACGCGCGCGGCCGGTCGCACGCCCAGGATTGCCGCGGCGACCCCGGAAATGAGGCCGCCGCCGCCCATCCCGACGACGACCACATCCACGTCGGGCAGGTCCTCAAGGATCTCCAGTCCCGCCGATCCGTGACCGGCAATGACGTCTGGATCATCGTAGGGATGACAGAACACGAGACCCTGCTCGTCGCGAATTCGCTGCATCACCCCGAATGTCGCACCAACGTCGTCGCCCTCCATCACGACCCGCGCGCCGTAACCTGCCACTGCCTCAACCTTTGACGGATTGGCTCCAGCCGGCATGACGACCGTGACCGGCACGCCGAGCGCGGCCCCCGCAAACGCATAGCCCTGCCCGGCGTTGCCGGCGGACACGGTGATGATCCCGCGACGACGCTCGTCCTGGGACAGTCGGGCGACCCGCGCGGTCATCCCGCGCGGCTTGAAGGAGCCGGTCTTCTGGAGGTGCTCGGCCTTCAGGTAGAGCCGGTCGCCGGCGACCCGCACGCCGATCGCGGCCGAGATCTGGCGAGCGGCGGTGGTGGAGCCGAGCATCGGCGTGCGGTGGACACGCTCCGCGACGATCGGCCGAACGGCCCGAATGTGCGCGAGGTCGACCATCTCTGGGGTGGGCATCGCCGGAGGATACAGGGACACAAGACTGCCATCCAGATTACTTGCGTAATTGCGCAAACGCTGCAATACTCCGCAGAAGATGGCGACAGCACCCGCAGTCACGAACGAGGATGCCTACCAGCGAACGGCCGTCATCGGCCGGGCTCTGGCAGATCCGAAGCGACTGTGTGTGCTCGAATCCCTGGCGGACGGAGAGGTATCGGTCAGCGATCTCTCGTCGCGCGTCGGGTGCCAGGTCCCCAACATGAGCCAGCACCTCGCCGTCCTTCGATCGGCCGGCCTGGTCACCTCGCGGCGAGATGGCAACACCGTCTACTACCGGCTTGCGGATCCACGGGTCCTCGAGGCCTACCGCCTCATTCAGACAATCGCTCGCTGATGGCGAGCGCGATGTACCCGCCGCGCGGGAGAAAGGACCACCGATGGCGCTGATGCACGCCACGGACGCCACGTTCGAGGAGCTCGTTCTCAAGGCCGACAAGCCGGTCATCGTCGACTTCTGGGCCGCCTGGTGTGGACCATGTCGGATGGTCGCGCCGGAGCTCGAGAAACTGGCCGTCAAGTACGAGGGCTCGATCGACGTGGTCAAGGTCGACGTTGACGCGAACCCACAGACGCAACGTGCGTTCAACATCATGAGCCTGCCGACGGTCGCGTTCTTTGCGCCCGGCAAGCAGCCCATGGGTGTCGTCGGTTTCCGGCCGGCGGAGCAGCTCGAGGCCCAGTTCGGCCTCGCGGCGTATACCGCGGCTGCGACGCCGGAATCCTGACCACGAGGACGGGTGAGCCGTCCGACCAGCGCTCCTCCAGTGCAACGACCCCGGTTCCGCCGGGGTCGTTGTGCATCTCGGGGGCGTTATGCGTCCAAGGGTCGTTGTGCGTCTAGCGAGCAGCCGGTCCGGCGCGACGATGAGCCGCCGCGAACCACGCAACCAGGCGATCCCGCGCGTGATCGTCCAGAGTCGGTGGACTGAACCGGACCCAATCGGGCCCGAGCTCCGAACCGGCGACGTTGGGCGTGCGCGTGGCCGCCACCGCGATCTCCATCCCGAGCCGGAGTGAGGCGCTCGCGCCCTGAGCGATCGCGAATTCCTGGCCCTTCCAGCTCCACGCCTGGCGGTCGAGGTGAATCTCCGCCGTTGGGGCCGGGTCCAGCGCGGTCCCTGCGGCCGTGAGCGCGGCGATGATCGCTGCCGCGACCGGCATGCCACCGCCGCCACCCGGGGCGGTCACCCGACGGTTTCCAGGATTGCCTCGAGATCGGTGGCGTGATCGGCGTAGTGGTCGATGGTTTCGTCGACGAACGTCTTCAGGTTCGACGGGTGCTTGACCCAGCGTGATTCCGGCACAACGGTCAGGTGGCCGCGCAGCTCGCCCGGCACCGACGCGAGCCGGCTGCGCAATTCTTCCAGCGGCAGGGCGCGCCACTCGGCCTGAATCTCATCGTTCATGGCGTCGCCGCGCTCGTCCCAGAGGGCATCCAGGCGCGCCGCCGATGCGCTGGTCTCGCCCACGGCGAGATCCTTGGCCACCGCCAGAGCCCAACCCTGCCATGCCACTACGTGCGCGATCAGGTCTCGCGCGGACCAACCGTGGGCGCCTTCCACCGGCTCGCTCATTCGCTCATCCGGGATCGCAGCCAGGGCCTCGAATGGCCGCCAGGCCTCACGCTCCTCTTCCAGGAACTCGAGAGCATTGAGATACACGATGCGACTCCTTCGGATCCAGCTGGGGATGGGTCGATCAGACCGCGACGGGTTCCCGGTACTCGCCAAACACCGCGCGCAGGACCGCGCACTGCTCGCCAAGCGTGGCGTAGGCCTCGGCACACCGGATGAATTGCGGCATGAGGTTGGAGCCGCTCGATTCCGGCTGACCCGCTGCTGCGCGCAGGGCGGCCAGGGCCGACGCCACGGCCTCCGGACTTCGCTCGCGACGGGTCCGGCCGAGACGGTCCAGGTGGCGCTCAAGCGACCCAGCCGGCACGGACAGCACGGGCACTCTTGTCACCTCGTCCGTATCGACATATACGTTGACGCCGACGATTTTCCGCTCGCCCTCGTCGAACTCGCGCTGGAAGCGGTAGGCCGCGTCGGCGATCTCCCGCTGCGGATAGCCATCCTTGACCGCGGCGACCATCCCGCCACGCCGGTCGATCTCATCGAGGTACCGCCAGACCTCTCGTTCCACCTCGTTGGTGAGCGATTCCACGAACCACGAACCGCCCAGCGGATCCACGACCGACGCCACGCCGGTCTCCTCGGCGATGACTTGCTGCTGGCGAAGGGCCAGGAGCGCTGCTTCCGCCGTCGGCACGGCGAGGGCCTCGTCATAGGCGTCCGTGTGGAGTGACTGTGTGCCGCCGAGAACCGCGGCCAGCGCCTGAATGGCGACGCGCGTCAGGTTGTTGAGCGGCTGCTGGGGGGTCAGAGATACGCCAGCCGTCTGGGTATGGAAGCGCATCCACGTCGAGCGCTCGTTCTCGGCCCGGTAGCGCTCCGTCATCAGCTTCCACCAGATCCGACGACTGGCCCGGAACTTGGCGATCTCCTCGAAAAAGTCGCTGTGGGAATTGAAGAAGAAGCTCAAGCGAGGCGCAAAGTCGTCTACTCGCAATCCGCGCGCCAGCGCCGCCTCGACGTAGGCCATGCCGTCGGCGATCGTGAACGCCAACTCCTGGACCGCCGTGGAGCCGGCTTCCCGGATGTGGTAGCCGGAGATCGAGACCGTGTTCCACTTCGGCATCTCGCGTGTGCCGAACTCGATCGTGTCGGTCACCAGACGCAGTGACGGCTCCGGCGGGAACAGGAATTCCTTCTGGGCCACGAATTCCTTGAGGATGTCGTTCTGGATCGTGCCCTCCAGCGTCGCCCGCGGAAACCCGGCCTTCTCGGCGGCAACGATGTACATCGCCCAGATTGGCGCGGCCGGAGCATTGATGGTCATCGACGTCGAGACCCGGTCGAGGGGCAGGTCAGACAGGAGCACCTCCATGTCGGCCAGTGAGCTCACGGCCACGCCGCAGGTTCCGAACTCGCCTTCTGCCTCCGGGTCGTCCGTGTCGTAGCCGTACAGCGTCGGCATGTCGTAGGCGATCGAGAGGCCCGTCTGCCCGGCCGCAAGGAGCTGGCGGAACCGGGCGTTGGTGTCTTCCGCGGCGCCGAACCCGGCGAACATGCGCATCGTCCAGACCCGCGAGCGATAGGCGGTCGGATGGATACCTCGGGTGAACGGCGGATCACCCGGCAGGCCGATGTCTCG
>CAZOJS010000040.1:0-6182 GCA_964580175.1 uncultured Anaerolinea sp.
ACGAACCTCGACCGGGAAGCCAAGACTCCCGGCCAGTTCCAGGATTGCCCGCCGGGTCACACCCTCGAGGATGTCGTCGCTGACTGGCGGCGTCAGCAGCAGGCCATCGCGGACGACGAACATGTTGGCCGCCGAAGCCTCCGAGGCGTGCCCATCCGCGGTGAGCACCAGTGCCTCGTCGAACCCGTTGAGCTCGGCCTCGCTCTTCTGGAAGGCCATGTTCACGTAGCCACCGACGATCTTGCCGCGTGCCGGCAGGGCATCGTCGGCGTTGCGGCGCCAGGTGGACGTCATCAGCCGGACGCCCTTGTCAGTGTCGATGTAATCGCCGAACGGGACCGCGAAGATCACCAGGTCGTGCTCGAGGTGATGGAGTCGCACGCCAATCACTCGTGACGACTTGTAGAAGCAGGGCCGGATGTAGAGATCCTCGCGCAGGCCGTTCCGAGCGGCCGTCTCGACGATCAGGCCGACGAGCTCGTCCGTGCTCGGCAGGTTGTCCATCAACAAGATGCCGGCGTTCCGTCGAATGCGCTCCATGTGCTCGGGCAGGAACAACCCGAAGAGGGTCTCCTGCTCAGCATTCCAGTACGCCCGGATGCCCTCGAAGACGGCGGTCCCGTACATGAACGAGTGAGTCATCACGCTGACCTTGGCGTCTCGCTGCGGGACGAACCGCCCCTCGAAATAGCAGATCAGGTCGTCCACGGCGGGTGCGGCCTTGGGGCCGGACTTGTTTGCGGCGGGCGCGTTCTCGGTGAGCATGATCGGCGGCTCCTGGTGGTCGCGGCGACGGCCGCGGGACCTCGGGTTCGGCCGCGAGTATAGCGCGAGCCTATCCGGCCGCCCCCGCATGAGGCGGTGCTCAGGCCGGCTGCAGGATCGCCCCGACGACGAGCGCCAGATAGGCCAGGTAGAAGACGCCTCCGACGAGGAGGCTTCGGCCGGTCAGCCGGCCCCGCCGGATCATCGGCACGAAGATCACGGCCATCGACAGGAACGCGATCCCGGCGGAGGCGAACGCCACGTACGAACCTGGCGCGATCACCCAGGCGGATGGGGCGAGGACGAGCGCCACGACGGTCGGCAGGCTTGCCTGGAAGACCATCGCGCCGGTGATGTTGCCCATGGCCAGCGTGTCCTTGCCCTGGCGGACCCAGATGATCGAATTGAACTTCTCCGGCAGTTCCGTCGCGACCGGGGCCACGATCAGCGCGAGCAGCACCTCGGACACGCCGATCGACGCGGCGAAGTGCTCAACCGCACCGACGAACGCGATTGCTCCCACGACGATGAAGCTAAGGGCCGCCACGACCTGGACGTTGACCACCCGCAGGCGGGGCGGTCCGGGTGCCCGCCGGTGCGACGGATCAAGGCGCCGGAAGCGCAGCGGCGCCAGATCCTCAAGATCAACCTCAGGGTCCGCCTCGAAGTGGCGCTTGACGTAGAGGACGTAGATCAGCACCAGGACGCCGGCCACGACGAACTTCGGCCAGGCCGGCTCGAGCGGCAGGAGGGCGGCCCCGATCGCCAGTCCATAGGCGATCGCGAACGTTCGAACGTCGAGGGCAAGGACTTTCACGTCGACGGGCATGACATCGCCGGCCGGACGTCGTCTGGCCTGCCACATCACCGCAGCCCCGGTCACGAACATGGCCAGCGTGGCGAGCATGAACGGTGCGCCGAGAATCGCCCCGATGCCGATCCCGGTGGTGGCCGCCCCGTCGGCGAAGGCGATGGCGATGACCGGGATCATGGTCTCCGGCAGGGCCGTGCCGACGGCTGCCAGGACGGACCCTACGGCCCCCTCGGCCAGGCCGAGCTTTCGTCCGAACCACTCGATCCCGTTGGTGAACAGCTCCGCGCCCGCCAGGATGAGGACGAACGACAGGAGCAGGATTGCGAGATCCATGCTTCAGGCTCCCTGGATGCCGAGGGCCACGCCGGCCGCGATGACAACGAGCACCAGTATGGCGATGGCGGCCATCGCTCGATCGCCGGCACGCGCGTAGCCGACGGCAGCAAGGACAACACGAGCGGCAGGCGTGGCGAGCACCACCAGCAGGCCGGACCACAGGAACCCCGCCGGTCGAGCGGCCAGGAGGTCTGCGATTACTCGTGCCGGATCAAACGGAGGTGCCACGTCCAGCGGCGAGCGTCCGGTCGCGAGCATCAGGATGACCCCGATCGCGATCAACGCTATTGCGGTGTACGTCCCGAACCGGAGCAACCGCGCGACCCCGGCCTCGAGCCGACCGGATCCATCGTCGCGCCCCGGGAGATCCACGCGGTTCACAGGGCGCCCGCCGCGCGACGGAGCATCTGGACGGCCGTGTAGAGCAGGACGACGGTGAACAGGACGCGCAGCAGGCGAAGGTTGACGCGATGGGCAATCCGCGACCCGACCGAGGCGCCGAGGAAGACCCCCACCGCCGTCGGGCCGGTGGCGAATGGATCAATCCCGCCGCGAATCAGGTAGATCAAGGCGCCCGTCGAGGCGGTGATCCCGATCATGAGATTGCTCGTGGCCGTGGCCACCCGGAGCGGCACGCCCATCACGACGTGCAGCACCGGAACCTTGATCAGGCCACCACCGATGCCGAGCAGCGCAGATGCAACGCCCGCGCCGACACTCCCGAGCATTCCCGGCCCAAACTGCCGAACGCGGTAGTCCGGACCGGACAGGCGATCGACGAAGCCCGAACCGGGCGCCGCCAGCGGGGACCCGTCGACGAGTGCCACTGACTCCTGGGCTGCGACCCGTGGCCGAAGCATCGAGACGGCGACGTAGACGAGGAGCACCGAAAAGAGACCGGCGATGACGCGCTCGTCGAGCAGGAACGCGACCAGGCTTCCGAGCAATGCCCCGACGGCCGTGAACAATTCCAGGGTCATCCCGAGCCGGAGGTTGGCAACCCGCCGTTCCAGGAAGACGCTAGCCGAGGCACTGCTGGTGACGATCACGCAGACCAGGGAGACGCCGATCGCGTCCCGCAGCGGCAGGCCAAAGCCGAGCGTCAGGAGCGGGACGATCAGGACACCACCGCCCAGTCCGAGCAACGATCCGAAGACGCCCGCGGCCACGCCGCCGGCCAACATCAGGACGGCGATCTCCATCCGGTCAGCCTACTGCCGTCATCGAAGCCGCGAGGGCTCCCGGGTCAAGGCCGCAGGTGTTGGGGCGCGTACGGGAGCAGGGCCACGATCCGTGCCCGCTTCAGGGCAACGGACAGCTCACGCTGGTGGCCGGCACAGGTGCCGGTCTTGCGGCGCGGCTCGATCTTGGCCCGCTCCGAGAGGTACCGGCGCAGGCGGTTGACTTCCTTGTAATCGATCTGAACGGTCTTGTCGGCACAGAACGAGCAGACCTTGCGACGGCGTCGGTCGCGGAAGGTGTCGTCTTTCTTGCGGGAACGAGGTGGTGGCATCGGATTGGGTCTCCTCGGCGCCCGGCTTGGACGCTGGCTGGGTGGACAGGGTCAGAAGGGGAGTTCGTCGATCTCGGTGTCGTCGAAGCGCGCACTGGCAGGAGCGCCCGCTGGATCGGCGCCGGCCCCGGCGGCGCTGCCGGCCGGAGCTCCAGCGAACCCGCCCTCCTGCTCGCGACGATCAAGCGGGATCACGTTGTCCGCGGTGATCTCGAGCGACAGACCCTTGCGCCCGTCCTTGGTCTCGTACTCGCGTGATCGGAATCGTCCGTCGACGAGGACGCGACTCCCCTTGCGGAGCTGCTCGGCCGATCGCTCGGCCCGATCTCCCCAGACGCTGACGCGGAACCAGTCGGTCGCCTCGACCCACTCTCCGGTCTGCTGGTTCTTGGTCGCCTGGTTGACCGCGACGCTGAACTCGGTGACTGGTTTGCCATTGGGCGTATAGCGGAGTTCGGGATCCCGCCCAAGGTTGCCGATCACCTGGATCTTGCAGAACGCCATCGCTCGCCTCCTCAGTCGATGGCGGCCGGGGCCGCCTCGCTCTCGGACTCGTCAATTCGCTCCGTCTCGTCGTCTTCATCCTCGTCGTCGGGCGAGGGAAGATCGGTGTCGTCGGAGCCGTCACCGCCGCTGCCGGCCCGGGTCGGACGATCCTGACGGATGATCAGGTGCCGCAGCACTTCCTCGGTGATCAGGAGCGTTCGCTCGATCTCCACGATGGACGTCGCCGCGCCCTCGAACAGGACGATGTGGTACGAGCCCTCGCGGTGTCGATCGATCGGGTAGGCCAGCCGGCGGCGGCCCCACGGGGCGACCTTGATGATGCGCCCGCCATCCTCGGTGATCTGGCGGGTGGCGCGATCAACGATCGCGGCGATTCGCTCGTCCGGCGCGTCCGGACGGAGCACGAGCATGAGTTCGTATCGGCGCATGGGCCGCTATCTCCTTCCAATGGGTATGCCCCGATGTCCAGCAGACGCGGAGCGGAAAGGTGGGCCGGGAGTCTACCACGAGGTCCCGCGTTGTATCCTCCAGCAGTGTCGATGCCGAGTGAATCTGTCAGTGCGTACTGCCGAGTGAAAACGTCAGTCTCCAACCATGGAGACGATCACGATGACGGCACACGAACAGCAGCGGGCGCGGGTCCTGGCCCGGGTGATGGCCGGCGAGCTCACGATGGCCGAGGGGGCGACGCTCCTCGGGCGCTCTGAGCGGCAGCTCTGGCGGTTGCGGGCGGCTCTGGGTGACGACGGTCCGGCGGGACTCGTCCACGGCAACCGGGGCCGGCCCTCGCCGAGGCGGACCGATCCGGCCGTCCGGACCGCCATCCTAGCCATCCGCGCGGCGTACGGCCCGGTCAACGACAGCCACTTCCGGGAGCTGCTCGCCGAGCGTGAAGGCATCGTCATCAGCCGGGAGTGCCTGCGCACGGTCCTGCGCGAGGCCGGCGTGCCGAGCCCTCGTCGCCGGCGCGCCCCGGCGTACCGGAGCCGTCGACCGCGGATGCCCGCTGAGGGGGCGCTCCTCCAGCTCGACGGCAGCCGCCACCCATGGCTGGAGGAGCGTGGCCCGTGGCTCACCCTCGTCGGCGCCATCGACGATGCCACGGGGCTCGTCGTCGGGGTGGTGTTCCGCGACCAGGAGGATGCGGCCGGGTACCTCCACGTCCTGCGCGACCTCATCACCGGGTACGGGATCCCCGGGGCGATCTATCGCGACGGCCACAGCGCCTTCGTGGTGACCAGTCCGCGACGGGCCGCTCCCGATGACCCGCGCCCACCGGACCTGACCCAGGTGGGGCGGGCCCTGGTCGAGCTCGACATCGCCTCGATCGCCGCCGGCTCGGCCCAGGCGAAGGGTCGGATCGAGCGCCTGTGGGGCACGTTCCAGGACCGCCTCGTCGTCGAGCTGCGGTTGGCCGGCATCGTCGATCGCGACGGGGCCAACGCGTTCCTGCCCGAGTTCATCGCCCGCCACAACGCGCGGTTCACCGTGCCGGCCCTCGAGCCGGTGGCGGCCTGGCGGCCGATCCCGCCCGAGGTCGCCCTCGAGCGGGTCCTCGTCTTCAAGTACCGGCGCAAGGTGGCCCGCGACCACACCATCCGGCTCGACGGGCGGGTCCTCCAGCTGCCCCGCTGGGCCACCGGCGCGGCCAACTATGCGGGCAAGGTCGTCGAGGTCCACGAAGCGCTCGATGGCTCGGCCGTGGCCTTCGACGGGGAGCGCCGGCTGGCCGCCATCGCGGCGCCCGCGGATCCCGCCCAGCTGCGGGCGAGGCACGACCGCCGGGTCGCGCCCAGCCTCAGCCCAGCCGCTGCCGCGCTCCCCTGGATCCCACCCCGCGACCACCCCTGGCAGCGGGTACGCTCTGACAGCAAGCTCGCCCAGCGACTGACAGATTCACTCGGCACCTGAACTGACAGAATCGCTCGGCTACGACAGTTGTATCCTCCAGCAGCCGTTGGCCATGCGCCGTTGACGGTCCACAGATCGTGACGAGGGACAACCTTGGCTACCAGCCGGATTCTGCTGATTTCTGACGCGGACGACAGCGCGGTCGTGGACGCCCTCAGGGCGGCCGGCCATGACACAACGCTTGTCGGCGACATTCCGGCTGCGCTGGCGACCGGGCTCGACGCGCACACGGTCGATGTCATCGTCCTTGACCTTGACGGTCCGGCATCAGTAGCGGTTGAGGCCTGTCGCGCGCTGCGTGCCCTGGACGCCCTGAGCGCGCTGCCGATCCTGTGC
>CAZOJS010000041.1:0-24630 GCA_964580175.1 uncultured Anaerolinea sp.
CGCCGGGCCGGGCGGGAGAGCCACGTCGGCGCGCTAGCGGCCCGGTTGAGGAAGGACGATCACGTCGCCAGGCAGGATCGTTTCCGGTTCCGTGATCGTCGGATTGAGCAGCAGGATCGTGTCGTAGCGCACGCCGAAATAGTTCGCGATGCTGCGCAGGTTGTCCCCGATCCGGATCGTGTACAGGTAGCAATCCGGCGTCGTCGGGCACTGCTCCAGGAGCTGGTAGCGGTCGCTGGTGGGGGCCGGCGTCACACTCACGGTCGGGCTGGCCGCGGGACTCGGTGCGGGTGTCGCCGTTGGCCCTGGAGCCGGGCTCGGGGTGACCGCGGCGGTCGGAGCGGGGGTCGCGGTCGGCGGGGCTGGGCTACCGATCGTGACGGCCGCGTCCGTCGGAAGCGTGCCGGGAAGTTGGAGCCCACCGGTGGCCGCGACGAAGGAGATCGCCGCGGCGGCCGACGCGACCAGCAGGACGATTGACGCCGCGATCGCTGGTGTCAGCGCGCGGGGGCCGCGGGACGGTCCGCCATCCTGCGACGCCGCCTTCGGAACGGGCGGCCACAGATCCTCGTCCACCACTCCTCCACGATCGAACGGCCGTCCGGGCCCTGACTCTAGTACCTTTTGCGCGTAGTTGTCGCACCAATCGTGGTGCTAGTCTTCGGGCGCTCGCCGATGCGTGTCGGCATGGAACCAACCGCCTGAGGCCGTCTTGCTCATCGCTCTGCCCGTCGCCGACACTTCGCCGGACACCGATCCGTATCGACTCGCGCCGCACCGCATCCGCCGATGTACCTTCCGGCGCCTGATCCAGGTCGACGCCCGCGAGGAGCGGATCTACGACGTCGAGTGCCTGTATCCGGACCGGAAGGCGCCGATCCCGATCGGTGACCTCGACACCGCGATGGCCGTCTGCAACACCTGCACGGCCGCGCACATCTTCCGGCCAGACGAAGACTGACCCGTGTTCGCCGGGCGTCCGGCGGTGCCGCCTCAGATGAGCGTTGAGCGCCAGCGAGGCGACCTGTAAGCCGAGTTCTGTCCCGTCGACGCCGAAGCGTCGCCGGGGATGGCCATCCATCTGAGGCCGGCGGTTGCCCGCCGGCTCGTGCGGCCGACCCGAGGGCTGGGCAGCGCGCCTCTCCCCCGGCAAGCCGGGTTGCGCCCTCCTATTTGGCCTTGCTCCAGGTAGAGCTTGCCCGTTTCACTCCGTACCTCAGGGCGAGCCCTTCGGAACGGCATCGTCACTGTGGCGCTGGTCCTCGCCTCGCGGCGGGCGGGAATTACCCGCTACCCTGCGCTGTGGAGCTCGGACTTTCCTCACGCCGAAGGGTTGCCCCGCCGACGCGCGGCCATCCGGTCGCCTCGCTGACCTCGCGATAGTACCCGGTCAGCGCGGATCCTCGACGAAGACGGCGGCACCGAGCGGTCCGGACATGCGGATCGTGCCATCGGCCAGAAACTCGAGGCGGTCCGCGTTCGAGAGGACCTCCACCACTACGGATTCCTGGACGCCGCGCTCGTCGCTGCAGGCCATCTCGGTCATGATCATGGCGCCGAACGAGAAGGCGCCATCGGCCCGGAGCGCGTAGGCACCCCCGTACGTGTTGCAGCCCGTCGTGCCCCCGGCCTGCCCACCCTCAAAGCGGATCGTCGGTTCGGCGCCAGCGACCGATGTCACGTCCCGAACAGCAATCGCGCGCCAGTTCGTGCCATCCAGATCGCGCGGCACGCCCCCCAGGCTTGGGCCGGGGCTCGCGGCGGACGAACAGGCTGAGAGCAGCATCAGCAGGCCGACAAGTGCGACCAACGGGATCCGGCCGAGGGCGATCGTGCGCATGCGGCTTCGACGCCACGGACGCCGCCCGCGTTCCCGCCGCACTACGGACGCGTGACCACCACGGGTGGTCCACCGGCAGCGACCCGATCAATCGCGGCATTCGCGAGCCCGTCGGCGATGCCGTTCTGGGCCCGTGGGACATGCGCCGCGACCCACCCGCCGGGAAACGTCCCGAGCGTGCGGAGTGCCTCGGCCCAGAGCGGTTGCAGCTTGGCATCCTTGACGCGCCAGCGGCCGTGGAGCTGCTCGACGATGAGTTTCGAATCGAGGAGCATCTCGACGCGATGGGCGCCGAGCTCGCGGGCGAGATTGACGGCGCGGACGACGCCGATGTACTCGGCGACGTTGTTGGTGCGGACCCCGAGGAATTCCGAGACGGTCGCGTCCGGGCGAGCCCCTGGATCGAAGGCGTCCGATCGATCCAGGTTGAACAGCGCGGCACCGGCCGACGCCGGACCCGGGTTGCCGCGTGCCGCGCCGTCAGTCCGGATCAGGTATCCGCGTGCCGGGTGCCGGCTCACCGCTCCCTCATCGCCCGGTGCCAAGGCTTGATCTTCGAGACCCAGGGTGAGGGCTGGTGGGAGGGGTTGCACAGGGATGGAGGGGTCAGTCGTCCGAGCCTTCGCCCGCGACGTTGGAACGGGCCTGGCCGGTTCCACCCGGGGCAGATGGGAAAATGGGAAGCTCCGTTCCGGCGACCGACCCGGTCCCGCGCTTGCGCAGCTTCCGCCAGGCCCACTGCACGGGATCGTAGTAGGCATCGGCGACGCGCTCCTTGAGCGGGATGATCGCGTTGTCCGTGATCTTGATGTGCTCCGGGCAGACTTCGGTGCAGCACTTCGTGATGTTGCAGAAACCGATCCCGCCCGCGTCCTTCAGATACGACCGTCGATCCGCCTGGTCAATCGGGTGGAGTTCCAGGCCCGCGGCCCGGACGAGGTATCGGGGGCCCATGAACGGCCGGTCGGTCTCGTGATTCCGGAGGACGTGGCAGACGTCCTGACACAGGAAGCACTCGATGCACTTTCGGAACTCCTGGACGCGCTCGATGTCCTCCTGCTGCCAGCGCCAATCCTCCTGTGGAACATCTGCCGGCGGGCTGAACGGTTCGATCGTCCGGTTGACCTCGTAGTTCCACGAGACATCCGTGACCAGGTCCCGGATCAGCGGAAACGCCCGCATCGGCTCGACGGTGATGGGGTTTGCGAGGTCGAAGTCCGAGAGCCTGGTCTTGCAGGTCAGCCGGGGCCGGCCATCCACCTCGGCGCTGCACGAGCCGCACTTTGCCGCCTTGCAGTTCCAACGCACGGCAAGGTCGGGGGCCTGATGTCCCTGGATCCAGTGCAGGGCGTCGAGAATGACCATCCCCTCTTCGATCGGCACGTCGAACTCGTCGAACCTGCCCTGGGTGCTCGGCGTCCCGCGGAAGATCCTGAGATGGGCTTTGGTCATCGGCGAGTCTCCGCGATCTGGGGGCCGAGCAGGGGCCGGAGAGCTGCCGGCATCGCCGGGAGGGGCGTCGTCGCCACCGCCATTCGCTGATCTGGGCCGCGCCGGACGACGCTGTTCAGGTGGCCCCACGTGGCGTCATCAGGCGCTGGGTAGTCGAGGCGGCTGTGGGCCCCCCGGCTCTCCGTCCGCTGGCGGGCACTGAGCGCGATGGCCTCGGACACCGTGAGCAGGTTGCCTAGCTCGAACACGAGATCCCAACCGGGATTGAAGGTCCGTCCTCCAGACACGGCCACCGCACTCCAGCGGGTCCGCAGCTCCGCGAGCTGCTCGAGGGCAAGCTCGAGGTCGGCGTCGACGCGGAAGATCCCGACCAGGTTCTGCATGGTCGTCTGGAGGTCGCGCTGAATCGCGTACGGGTCCTCGCCTCCCGGGCGTTCGAGCGGTGCTGAGAGATCCCTGGTCGCCTCGGCGACCTGGAACGGATCAACGTAGGACGGGATGGGTAGCGTCGCCGCGTACGCCGCCGCGCCGGTCCCAGTCCTGGCTCCGAAGACCAGGAGGTCGGACAGGGAATTTCCACCGAGGCGGTTGGCCCCGTGCATCCCGCCCGCCGCCTCACCGGCGGCGAAGAGGCCGGCCACGGTTGAGGCACCGGTATCGGCCTCGACCCGGATGCCGCCCATGGCGTAATGGGTCGTTGGGCCGACCTCCATCGGTCCCTTCGTGATGTCGACGTCGGCGAGCTCCTTGAACTGCTCGTACATGGAGGGCAGCTTGCGACGGACGTGGTCTGGAGGGAGGTAGCTGATGTCGAGGTAGACGCCGCCGTGAGGCGTCCCGCGGCCCTCCTTGACTTCCGTGTAGATCGCCCGCGCGACGTTGTCGCGGGTGGACAGCTCGGGCGGGCGGCGCGCATCGGTCGACCGACCCTCGGACAGGGCCATGACCCAGCGGGTCGCTTCCTCGTCCGTCGCGGCGTATTCGCCGCGACGATCATCAGGGAGGTACTTCCACATGAAGCGTTCGCCGTCCTTGTTGCGAAGGATCCCACCTTCGCCGCGGACGGCCTCCGTGACCAGCAGGCCGCGCACGCCGGGCGGCCAGACCATGCCTGTTGGATGGAATTGCACGAACTCCATGTCGATGAGCTCGGCGCCCGCCTCATACGCCAGGGCATGCCCGTCCCCGCTGTACTCCCACGAGTTCGAGGTGACCTCCCAGGCCTTGCCGATACCGCCGGTCGCAATTACGGTGGCCTTGGCCGCGAACACGATCGGTTGTCCGGTGGCTCGCCAATAGCCGACGCCACCGGTGACCCCCCTGCTGGACGTCGTGAGGTGGGTGATCGTGCATTCCATGTAGACGTCGATGCCGGCGTGGACGGCGCGATCCTGGAGTGTCCGGATCATCTCCAGCCCCGTGCGATCGCCGACGTGAGCGAGACGAGGATGCGTGTGCCCACCGAATGGTCGCTGGAGAATCCGACCATCACGGGTCCGGTCGAAGACCGCACCCCAGCGTTCCAGCTCGCGGACACGATCTGGTGCCTCCTGGGCGTGCAGCTGGGCCATCCGCGGGTTGTTCAGCAGTTTGCCGCCGACCATCGTGTCGCGGAAGTGGATCTGCCAGGAATCGTCGGGAGCGACGTGGGCCAGGGCCGCCGCGACGCCGCCCTCGGCCATGACGGTATGGGCCTTGCCGAGCAGGGACTTGCAGACGAGGGCGACGCTCGCTCCGGCTTCCCGCGCGGCGATGGCCGCCCGCAGACCGGCGCCGCCTGCACCGATCACCAGGACGTCGACGGCATGTGCGTCGGGGGGCGGGTCCGGCCGTGTGGCGAATGACATCGGCGATCCGCCGCCTAGAACCGGATCGCCGGGTCGATGACGAGCCCCAGGGCGAGCAGACGAACGTAGACATCGGCGAAGGCGACCGTGATGAAGCTGGCCCACGCCCACGCCATGTGGTGCCGATTGAGCGAACTGAGGCGCTGCCACAGGCCGTGGCGGACCTGGTTGGAGCGGGAGCACGAGAAGCAATCCAGGCGCCCGCCCACAAGGTGCCGAAGGGAGTGGCAGGACAACGAGAACGTGGTCAGCAGGATCACATTGACCAGGAACAGCACGCCGCCGAAACCGATCCTGGGCCCGCTCTCGGGCAGGAAGGCGTGGGCGGCATCGACCCACAGAAAGAACAGCGGGATGAACGCCAGGTAGAGGAAGTAGCGGTGGACGTTCTGGAGGATGAACGGCAGAGCGGCTTCCATCGAGAAGCGGCGATGGATCGTCGGTTCGCCGACCGCGCAACCTGGCGGATCCGCGAAGTAGAAGCGGTAGTACGACTTTCGATAGTAGTAGCAGGTGGCCCGAAATCCGAGCGGGATCCACAGGATCAGGAGCCCGGGACTGACCCAGGTCGGCAGGAAGGGCAGCACGATCAGCGGTGAGTACAGGGGCGAGAGGTAGCCGTCGACCTCATAGGCCGTCCCGAACAAGGGCGTCACGAGGATTCCGCTGAAGAACAGGTACCCCGCCAGCACCGTGAACATGAGGCCCTGCACGAACGGCGCAACCGCCCATACATCTTGGCGGTTCGTGGCACCGAGTCCCTGCCGGGCCGTGCCCGGGGGCTTGTGCGGCGTCCGGATCGACGCTGACCAGTCCGTCATCGCTCGGGCGCGGTCGCGGTCGTCGGACGCGTGCCTGCCGCGAGCCGGGCGATGATCGCGTCGGCGAACTCGCTCGTGCCTGCCGTTCCGCCCAGATCGTGGGTCACCGTCAGCCCGTCGGCGATGACGTCGCGGACCGCGTCCTCGACGCTCGCGGCCACGTCCGGATGGCCGAGATGCCGAAGCATCAGCACGCCCGACAGGATCATCGCGGTGGGATTGGCCCGATTCTGCCCGGCGTACTTCGGGGCGGATCCGTGGACCGGCTCGAAGACCGCGCCGTCCTCGCCGATGTTGGCGCCCGGCGCGACACCCAGCCCGCCGACCAGCCCGGCACACAGATCGGAGACGATGTCGCCATACAGGTTCGGGAGCACCAGGACGTCGTACTGGTCCGGCTTCTGGACCAGCTGCATGCACATGTTGTCGACGATCCGGTCCTCGAACTCGATCCGGCCCTCATAGTCCAGCGCGATTCGTCGGCAGGAATCGAGGAACAGCCCGTCGGACAGCTTCATGATGTTCGCCTTGTGGACGGCGGTCACCTTGCGGCGGTTGTTCGCGACCGCGTACTCGAAGGCAAAGCGCGCGATCCGTTCTGACGCGGCCCGGGTGATGATCTTGATGCTCTCCGCCGCATCCGGGCCGACCCAGTGCTCAATGCCCGCATAGAGGTCCTCGGTGTTCTCGCGGACGATGACCAGATCGACGTCCTCGTAGCGTGTCTCGAGACCCTTGATCGACCGCGCCGGGCGCAGGTTGGCGTACAGGTTGAGGGTCTGGCGGAGCGTCACGTTGACGCTGCGGAAGCCCTCCCCGACCGGGGTCGTGATCGGACCCTTGAGGGCGACCTTGTTCCGCCGGATCGAGCCGAGGACGTGCTCGGGGAGCGGTGTCCCGTAAGCAGCGATGCACGCCTCGCCGGCCTCGACGACCTCCCACTCAAAGGCCACGCCGGACGCGTCCAGGACGCGTCGGGTCGCCTCCGCCAGCTCCGGACCGATGCCGTCGCCCGGGATCAGGGTCACACGGTGGGCCATGTCGGCCATTCTAGCCCGCCGCTGGGTCCGTCGCCCCGACGCCGCTAGACTCCGGCCGTGCACATCGGCGTCACGCTCCCGCTCGCAGAAGGCGACACCGCTGACGGACACGTCCCGACATTCGAGGAGACCGCCTCGTTCGCCCGTCGGGCTGAATCCGCGGGGATCGATTCGATCTGGGTCTTTGATCACCTGCTGTTCCGGTTTTCGGGCAAGCCGCAGGAAGGCGTACGGGAGGCCTGGACGACGCTGGCCGCCCTCGCGCCGCTGGTCCCGCGGGTCGAGCTGGGATCGCTGGTCATGTGCTCGTCCTTTCGCAACCCGGCGCTGATGGCGAAGATGGCGGCGACCCTCGATGACCTGTCCGGCGGGCGGGTCATCCTCGGCCTCGGGTCCGGTTGGCACGATCCCGAGTACGAGGCCTTCGGCTATCCGCCGGATCACAAGGTTGGTCGGTTCGCAGAAGACCTTGAGGTCGCGGCAAGACTGCTCCGCGGCGAGCGCGTGACCATGTCGGGGAGCTGGCGCCGGGTCGTCGATGCTGAATTGCTCCCGCCCCCGGCGCGCCGAGTCCCGATCCTGGTTGCGTCCAAGGGTCAACGCATGCTCCGCCTCACGGCGACCTGGGCCGACGCCTGGAACACGGCCTGGTTCGGGCGGGTCGAAGACCGGCTTCGCACCCGGCTCGCGGCGCTCGACGAGGCATGCGCGGAGGTCGGCCGGGACCCGGCGACGCTGCGCCGGACCATCGGGGTCCGCCTTCACGATCCGGGCTCGGGGGCCGACGACCCGCTCGGCCTCGACGCCGACGCGGGAGGCCTGGCCGACTTCTTCGACGAGCTCGCGGCGCTCCGCGTGGACGACGCTCTCGTCTGGTCGATTTCGAAGTCGGCCGCGGCGGTCGATCGGATCGGTGAGGCCCGGCGGCTTCACCTCGCCCGCGCCCCGGAACCCACGATCGTCCGGGCTACGTGATCGGGATGCGGCGGCTCAGGCCGACGCCGGGCGCCTCGGCTACGATGCCCGGGTGAAGATCCAGGAAGCTGAGGCGAAGGGCCTTCTGCTGGCCCAGGGACTCCCCGTCCCCGCCTGGTCCGTCGCTCGAACCGCCGCCGAAGCGTGCGCGGCGGCCGAGGTCTTGCTTGGGTCCGGCAACGATCGCGTCGTGATCAAGGCGCAGGTTCTCGTCGGCGGCCGTGGCAAGGCCGGCGGTGTGAAGCTCGCGGGCTCCGCCGACGAGGCGGCCGCGGTAGCCGGGGCCATCCTCGGCATGTCGATCAAGGGCATCACGGTCCGCAAGGTCCTGGTTGCCGCGGCAGCGGACATCGTCAAGGAGTACTACCTGTCCGCGGTCCTGGACCGCGCCGCGCGCCGAATCCTGCTGATGGGTTCGTCCGAGGGCGGCGTCGAGATCGAGCAGGTGGCAGCCGATCGGCCCGATGCGATCGTGACGGTCCACGCAGACCCGCACCTCGGGCTCCAGGACTGGCAGGCCCGCCAGCTCGCCTTCGAGATGGGGCTCGGCACTCACCTGAAGGCGTCCGTCGCGATCGCGAAGGGGCTGGTTCGAACGATGCTCGCGTACGACGCGGACCTCGTCGAGATCAACCCCCTGGCGATCGTCCGGGAAGCAGGCCCCGGCGGCACAACGGTCGAGCGCCTGGTCTGCCTCGATGCCAAGGTGACCCTGGACGACTCGGCGCTCCCCCGCCATCCCGAGCTTGAGGCCCTCCGCGACCTCGACGAAGAGGACCCGGCGGACGCTGAGGCACGCGCCGCGGGGATCAGCTTCATCCGGCTCGACGGGACGATCGGCTGCATGGTCAACGGGGCGGGCCTGGCGATGACCACGATGGACCTGGTCAAGCGCGCCGGCGGCGAGCCGGCCAACTTCCTCGACATTGGCGGCGGGGCGAAGGCCGACAAGGTGGCGGAAGCGATGCGCCTGATCCTGAGCGATCCCAAGGTGAACGCAATCCTGGTCAACATCTTCGGTGGGATCACCCGCGGCGACGAGGTCGCCCGGGGCTTGATCAACGCGCGTGCCGGGCAAGTGCGGGCGGTGCCGATGGTGGTCCGGATCGTGGGCACGAATGCACGCGAGGCCGCCGAGCTCCTCCAGGCCGCCAACTTTGAAACAGCGGCATCGCTCGACGAGGCAGCCGCAAAGGCCGTCGCCGCGGCCCAGGGAGCCAGCCGGTGAGCATCCTGATCGGGCGCGACACGCGCCTCGTCGTTCAGGGCATCACGGGCCGCGAGGGTGAGTTCCACAGCCTCGCCATGCAGGCCTACGGCACGAACATCGTGGCCGGCATGACCCCCGGCAAGGGCGGCCAGCGTGCGCTGGAGGGCACGGTTCCGGTCTTCAACACGGTCGCCCACGCCGTCCGTGAAACCGGCGCCAACACCACCTGCATCTTCGTCCCGGCGGCTGGTGCACCCGACGCGATCCTCGAGGCCATAGGAGCCGGGATCGAAACCATCTTCTGCATCACCGAGGGCATTCCCGCACTCGACATGATCCCGGTCGTCGAGGCGGTCCGGTTGGCCGGCGCTCGCCTGATCGGGCCGAACTGCCCGGGAGCCACGTCACCCGGTCGGGCCAAGGTCGGGATCATTCCGGCCTCGGTCCATCGCGATGGGGACGTCGGGGTCGTCTCACGCTCCGGGACCCTGACCTATGAGGCCGTGCAGGCCATGAGCGATGCTGGAATCGGTCAGTCGACGTGCGTCGGGATCGGTGGCGATCCTGTGATCGGCACGACCTTCCTCGATGTGCTCAGGCTGTTCGAGGCCGACCCGGAAACCCGGGCGCTGGTGCTGATCGGCGAAATCGGCGGCGCCGCCGAGGAAGAGGCCGCCGCCTGGGCCGCCGAGCACCTTCGGGACATTCCCAAGGCGGCGTTCATCGCCGGGCGGACCGCGCCCGAGGGCAAGCGTATGGGTCACGCCGGAGCGATCATCTCGGGCGGCGCGGGCACCGCGGCGTCCAAGGTCAGCGCACTCGAAGCAGCCGGATTTCGCGTCGCAGGCTCTCCGACCGAGATCCCGGCACTCCTGCGCGAAGCCGGGTACCGCGGCTGATGGGCTTCCTGATGGATCTCGTGGCCGGCGATAGTCGCGCGATCCTCCTTGGCATCGGTCTCGATGACTGGGCGGGTTTCGCCGATCCGGAGCGATTCGACGCACATCTGGCCCTCGGCGGGGCGATGGATCCAACCTGGCTCGACCTGTTCAGCGAGGCAGTTCGCGGGGTCACCGGTAGTCCTGAACCGTTGGATTTCATCGACGCTCGGCGCGAGCTCAACGGAACGACGGATGTCGGCGAGCGCACCGTCGAACGGGTCGATCCGGCCTGGATCACCGGCCTGGCCCGGGTCGGCGATCGGGACGTCGACGCCATCGCCGGCCGCTGGATCGAGCTGGTCGAGGAGGAGTTCGGTGCGTTGCCGCGCGAGGAGAAGCCCTGGATTCGGCAGCTCGCCGGCGATCTGATCGCCTTTGGAAGGAAGGCGGATCAGTCGGCAGCCGTCATCCTCGCCTGGTCGTTGTAGCGGGACGTCAACCCGGTCCGGGCTTCAGGCCGAGCCCAGCCCAGGCGGGTCCGCCGGGCGCTTCGATCAGCTCGACGAGGACGCCACCGCAGGAACGCGGGTGGAGAAAGGCAACCGGTCCCTCCGCGCCGCGACGCGGTGAGCTGTCGATGAGCTCGACCCCGTCGATCGCCAGGCGGGTCAGTTCCTCGGCCAGGTTGGCCACCTCGAAGCAGACGTGATGGAAACCCTCGCCCTTGCTTGCCAGGAAGCGGGCGACTCCGGTCGTATCGTCGGTCGGTTCAACGAGCTCGACTCGGGATTCACCCACGCCGAGAAACGCGATCCGGACACGGTCCGACGCGATCTCCATGGTCGTTTCCAGGGGCATCCGGAGGATGTCCCGGTAGAGGGCCAGGCTCGCCTCGATCGAGCGGACGACCATGGCCACGTGGTGGATGCGGCGGGGTGGATGCGAAGACATGGCAGCAGCCCTCAGATCGTGATCAGCTCGCGGTGGACACCCCAGGCGGCGCGGAGATGGTCTGCGACCTCGCCCACGGTCGCGTACGCCTTCACCGCGTCAATCAGGGGTGGCATCAGGTTGTCCGTACCGCGGGCGGCATCGTCGAGTCGGCGCATCGCCCCTTCCCAGGCAGCGGGATCGCGCTCGGCCCGAACGCGACGCAAGCCCTCAACCTGGCTCCGCTCCCCGTCAGGGTCGATCCGCTGCGTGGGCGGGGTGGTCGTCGACTCGTCCCGGAAACGATTGACCCCTACGACGACCTGCTCCCCGGCATCGATCGCCCTCTGGGTCCGGTAGGCAGACTCCTGTATCTGGCGCTGCTGGAAGCCGGCGTCGAGCGCGGCGAGCGTCCCGCCCATGCCCTCGATCTCCTCGAGATACGACCACGCCGCGGCCTCGAGCTCGTTCGTCAAGGATTCGACGAAGTAGGACCCCGCCAACGGGTCGGGTGTCTCGCTGACGCCGGCCTCGAAGGCCAGGATCTGCTGTGTCCGAAGCGCCAGGCGAACGGATTCCTCGGTGGGAAGGGCCAGCGCCTCGTCGCGCGAGTTCGTGTGCAGGCTCTGCGCACCGCCGAGCACGGCGGCGAGCGCCTGGAGGGTGGTCCGAACCACGTTGTTGTCGACCGACTGAGCCGTGAGTGAGCTGCCGGCCGTTTGAACGTGGAACCGGCAGGCCATCGAGCGAGGATTGCTGGCCTTGAAGCGATCCTTGACGATCTTCGCCCACATCCGGCGGGCCGCGCGGAACTTGGCGACCTCCTCGAAGAGCTCCGACCAGGCGGCGAAGAAGAAGCTCAGGCGTGGTGCGAACTCGTCGATCGCGAGGCCTCGCGCAAGCGCCGCCTCGACATACGCAATCGCATCCGCGAGCGTGAATGCGAGCTCCTGGGCCGCCGTTGCGCCGGCCTCCCGCATGTGGTAGCCGCTGATCGAGATCGTGTTCCACTTGGGCAGCTCGCGGGCGCCGAACTCGAAGATGTCGGTGACCAATCGCATCGATGGCCGGGGCGGATAGATCCACGTTCCACGAGCCACGTATTCCTTCAGGATGTCGTTCTGGACGGTCCCGGACAGCTGATCCCTGGCGACACCCTGGCGCTCGGCGGCGGCCACGTACAGGGCGACCAGGGTGGCCGCCGTCGCGTTGATCGTCATCGAGGTCGAGACCCGACCGAGCGGGATCTGCTCGAACAGCACCTCCATGTCGGCCAGGCTCGCGATTGGCACCCCGACACGACCGACCTCCCCCGCAGCTTCCGGCGCATCCGAGTCGTAGCCCATCTGGGTGGGCAGGTCGAAGGCGACCGACAGTCCCGTTTGACCCTGTTCGAGCAGGTAGCGGAAGCGCCGGTTTGTCTCGGCGGCGGTCGCGAAGCCGGCGTACTGGCGCATCGTCCAGAACCGGCTCCGGTACATCGTCGGCTGGACGCCCCTGGTAAAGGGGTACTCACCCGGCCGGCCGAGGTCGCCTTCCTCGTCGAGCGATCCAACATCGGCGGGTGTGTACAGGTCGCGGATCTCGATGCCTGAAGACGTCTCGAAGGAATCACGGCGCTCAGGCGCACCTTTGAGCGCCCCGGCGCGAGTGTCCCCTCGCCAGCGGTCCCGGCCCGGATCCTTGCCTTCGGTCACACGCCCTCCTGGCCGATCAGCCGATCACGAGGAGGAGATCGCCCAGTTCGATCTTGCTCCCCGGGACCACCTCGACCCGCTCGATGGTGCCGTCCCGCGGGGCCAGGATCTCGTTCTGCATCTTCATCGCCTCAAGGACGACGAGTCGTTGACCGGCGGCCACGGCTTCCCCGCTGCCAACTGCTACCGATACGACGACCCCGGGGATCATGGCACGGACCTCGATGGGACCGCTGCGATCGATCGTGGAGCGGCCACGGCGGGCCTGATCGCGCAGCGCAGCCCGCGAAGCGAGCTCGATATCGACCTCCATCCTCCAGCCGTCAACGACGACTTCCCGGCGCACCACGCCACTCGCGGCCGGCACGGCGCCAGCCGAGTTTGGCGGCAGGATCCGGACTTGCACCGCGGGCCCGTCGGCGTCGCTGTGCTCGAGGACGGCGCGCTCGTCGTCGAACCAGCGGAGCCCGACGTTGGTTCCGGTGCCGACCGCCAGCGGATCGACGACGATCGGTGCGATGCCCGCTTGAGCCGAGAGCGGCGTCAGGGTGACCAGGACGGCTCCCGGTCCCGGCGCGAGGCTCGGCGCGACCGGCTGGGCCGCCGACGGGGTTGCCGGCGCGTTCGGGCCGGCCATTTGCGGGTCCAGTCCGGTCATCGCGGCCACCGGTCCTGGGCGTGCTCCAGGCCGGATCGACGCCAGGTGCCGTCGCGCGAGTCCAGCCCGTCGTCCCGGCGCCGCTGAGTCGGCGGACGAGTGTCTTCGACGCCGGCGCGCGCTGGGAACAGCGCCGCGAGCCCGGCAGCCAGCTGCCCTGTTGCGGCGGCCGGGGCAAATGCAGAGGGACCGTCCCACTGCTCCCCCACCCAGTTGGTGGACAGACTCGCGGCTCGAAACGATGGGGCCCGTGCCAGGAACCGGTGGAACGGGAGCGTGGTCTGGATCCCGGCGATCTCCGTCTCATCGAGCGCTCGGCAGAGACGGTCGAGCGCGGCACTGCGATCGGCACCGTGCACCATGATCTTGGCGATCAGGTTGTCGTACTCGGCAGGGACTCGGTCGCCGGCCTCGATCGCCGTGTCGACCCGGACGCCCGGTCCTGCGGGCATCGTCCAACGGCGCACGATACCCGGTGTCGGGGCGAAGTCGCGGGCGGGATCCTCAGCGGACAGGCGTACTTCAATCGCATGACTCGATGGCTCGGCCGCCGACGCGGCGGCGGCCAGCGCGGCGGCGGACAGGGGGCGACCGGACGCGAGAAGGAATTGCTCCTGAACGATGTCCAGGCCGGACACGAGCTCCGTTACCCCGTGCTCCACCTGGAGCCTCGTGTTCACCTCCAGGAAGTAGAAGGTGCCGTCCGGCGCCCGCAGAAATTCGGCCGTTGCGGCGTTTGTCAGGCCGGCCGAACTCGCGACTCGGACCGCGAGGTCATGCAGGTGCACCCGGTCCTCATGGGTCAGTCCGGGAGCCGGCGCCTCCTCGACGAGCTTCTGGTGCCGGCGCTGAACCGAACAGTCCCGCTCCCCGATTGCGACGACCCGTCCCGTCTGATCGCCGAGCAGCTGCACCTCGATGTGGCGGGCCGGCGAGATCTCGCGCTCCAGGTAAACCGAACCGTCCCCAAAGGTGGACGCCGCCTCGCTGGAACCGGACAGCAGTGCGTCGGCGGGCTCGCTCACAGACGCGACCCGCCGCATCCCACGGCCGCCACCGCCGGCCGCGGCCTTGACGAGGAGCGGGAAGCCGATTTCCTCGGCCGCCCTCATCGTCTCCTCCAGCTGGTCGTGACGCTCGAAGCTGGCGGGCTCCAGTGTCCCCGGAACGGCGGGCACGCCGACGTCGTGCGCGGCGCGCCGCGCGTGGAGCTTGTCGCCCAGCGCGTCAATGACCCGCGATGACGGCCCCACGAAGGTGAGCCCAGCCTCTTCCACGGCGCGCGCGAATGTCGCCCGCTCGGCCAGAAAGCCATACCCGGGATGGACCGCATCGACCCCGGACTCCAGCGCAGCGCGCATCACCGCGTCGATGCGCAGGTAACTCTCCGCGGCCGGCGCCGGGCCGATCCGGACGGCCAGGTCGGCGCGCCGGACATGGGTCGCGCGCGCATCCGCATCGCTGTACACGGCGACCGCTTCCATGCCCATCTCATGACAGGCGCGGATCAACCTGACCGCGATCTCTCCCCGATTCGCAATCAGGACGCGGCGAAAAGGTGGACCGCTGGCGACGTCTTTGCGCAAAGACGATCGGTCGGCTACGTCAGAGCGGGATGTTGCCATGCTTCTTTCGAGGATTCGAGTCCCGCTTGTCGGCCAGCATCTCCAACGCACGAATCAGACGCGGCCTCGTCTCGGATGGTCTGATGACGTCGTCCACGTAGCCGCGACCTGCAGCTACGTACGGGCTGGCGAACTCAGCCTCGTACTCGGCCACCAGCCTGGACCGTTCCGCGACCGGGTCCGCGGCCCGGGCGATCGCGTCCTTGAAGATGATGTTGACGGCGCCTTCCGCGCCCATCACCGCGATCTCGGCCGTCGGCCAGGCGAAGTTCATGTCGCCGCGGATGTGCTTGCTGCTCATGACGTCGTAGGCGCCGCCATAGGCCTTTCGGGTGATCACGGTCACCTTGGGCACCGTCGCCTCGCAGTAGGCGTACAGCAGCTTCGCCCCATGCTTGATGATGCCCCCGTGCTCCTGTCCCACCCCGGGAAGGAAGCCCGGGACATCGACGAGTGAAACGATGGGGACGTTGAAGCAGTCGCAGGTGCGCACGAATCGCGCGGCCTTGATCGACGCGTCGATGTCGAGCGCCCCGGCGAGAAACGAAGGCTGCTGCGCGACGATCCCGACGCTTCGCCCTCCGAGTCGAGCGAAGCCGACGAGGATGTTCGGCGCCCAGCCCGGCTGGATCTCCAGGAATGCGCCGTCGTCCACGACCCGACGGATGACATCGTGCATGTCGTACGGTTTCTGGGGATCATCGGGGACGATCGTGTCCAGCGACGAATCCATCCGGTCGATGGGATCGACAACAGGTGCCAGCGTCGGCATCTCGAGATTGTTCTGGGGCAGGTGCGCCAGAATCCTGCGCACGATCTCGAGAGCTTCGGATTCGTCCGGCGCCGCAAGGTGCGCTACGCCGCTGCGAGTCGTATGGACGGTCGCGCCGCCGAGCGCCTCAGAATCCACCTGCTCGTGGGTCACGGCCTTCACGACGTTGGGACCGGTCACGAACATGTAGCTCGTGCCCTCCACCATGACCGTGAAGTCGGTGATCGCCGGCGAGTACACGGCTCCGCCGGCGCACGGACCCATGATCACGGAAATCTGCGGCACGACGCCCGAGGCCAGGACGTTGCGAAGGAAGATGTCGGCGTACCCACCCAGGGACGCGACGCCTTCCTGAATCCGGGCACCGCCGGAATCGTTGAGCCCGATGATCGGGGCCCCGACCTTCATGGCGAGATCCATGACCTTGCAGATCTTTTCCGCGTAGGCCTCCGACAGGGACCCACCAAAGACCGTGAAGTCCTGGCTGAAGACGAAGACGAGTCGCCCGTCGATCTGGCCGTGACCCGTGACCACGCCGTCGCCGAGATAGCGCTGGTCCTCGAGACCGAAGTCGGTGGAGCGATGGGTAACGAACGCATCGAGCTCGACAAACGAAGCGGGGTCAAGCAAGAGATCCAGACGCTCCCGGGCGGTCAGTTTCCCAATGGCGTGTTGACGGTCTATCCGCGCCTGTCCCCCACCGAGCAAGGCCTCCGCCCGCATCTTGGCCAGACGGCTGAGTCGTTCATCGTTCGTGGGCACTGGTCTGACTCCCGTTCCATGGCCGGCGAGTGCGCGGCGCTGGGCGATGGGTCGTGTGTCTTTGCGCAAGGACAGGCTGGACCTCTTCCCGGCCGGTGTCCATTCTAGCCGCGCAGATGCCGGACCCACGCCGATTCCAGGACCATCAAGACCGGAATCCCAGGCCGTCCACGGCTGACGCAATGACGTTCTGACCGGAGGGGGTAATCCACACTTCGGTGCACAACTCGCTCATCCTGTGGATAAGTCGGCCGCCGATCTCGACCGTGCTGGAGTACGATCTGGCAACGTCACCACATCCTTCTGCGGCGCTGGGGCGCGCGCAGCTTGACCAACTTCTGCCGTTTCCTGCGAGGTGCAAGTTCCGTGACCAATGTGATCGCCATCGCGAATCAGAAGGGCGGCGTCGGCAAGACGACTACGGCAATCAACCTTGCCGGCGCGCTGGCCGAAGAGAACTACCGCGTGCTGTGCATCGATATGGACCCGCAGGCCAATCTCACGGCTGGCCTCGGGATCAACCTCAACACGATCGAGCGATCAATGGCCGACGTTCTCGTGGGTCGGGCGACGTTGAAGGAAGTGATCCTCCCGACCGACACGGAACGCGTCGATGTCGTGCCGGCACACATCGACCTCGCCGCCACCGAGGGCGAATTGTTCACGATGCTCGGTCGCGAAGGCATTCTGCGCGACGCCATGGATGGCCAGCTGAAACACCGCTACGACTATGCGTTGATCGACTGCCCGCCGAACCTCGGCCTGCTGACCGTCAATGGACTGGTGGCCGCCGACGGCGTGATCATTCCCGTCCAGACGCAGTTCTACGCGATGAAGGGCCTGACGAATCTGGTGAAGGTCATCAATACGATTCGCCTGAAGCTCAATCGCAAGCTGAAAATCCTCGGATTGCTGCCGACGTTCTACGACGCACGAACCAATCTGGCCAAGGACATGCTCGAAGAGCTGCGTGTCGTCGGCGACCACCATGTCTTCGCGTCCATCATCCGTAACGCGGTGAAGCTGGGTGAGGCGCCGCTGGCCGGCTTGCCGATCACGAGCTACGCCGGGCATAGTGAAGCGGCCAGGACATACCGAGAGCTGGCGCGGGAGGTCATCGAACTTGGCTAGAACGGATTTCCGCGCGGCGGCCGCGCGGCGGCTTTCGGAGGAGCGCGAGCTCTCCCCTGCGATCATCAGTCTGCTGTCCTCGGATCGCTCAGGTCACACCTCGGGCGTTCGGAATATTCCGGTCGGCAACATCGCTCCCAATTCAGACCAGCCGCGTCTTGTCATTGAACCCACAGCGCTTGCGGAGTTGAGCGCTTCGATCCGGGAGCACGGCGTCCTGCAGCCGATCCTCGTGCGACCGCTCGGAGACAACAAGTACCAGCTGATCGCCGGAGAGCGGCGCTGGCGCGCCTCAAAGGCTGCCGGTCTCCCGACCATCCCGGCACTCGTCGAAGTCATCGATGACGACACTGCCCTCGAAATCTCGATCATCGAGAACTTGCAGCGCGAGGACCTCTCCCCTCTTGACGAGGCAGCGATGTTCAGCCGGATGGTCAAGGAGCATGGCTACTCGGTCCGCAAGCTCGCCCAGAAACTCGGGAAGGACAAGGGCTACCTCGAGAATCGGCTTCGCCTCGCCGATGCCCCTGACGACGTTCGCGAGCTGGTGTCCTTGCGCAAAGACACGCTCTCGCACGCCTACGAGTTGATGAAGGTCGAGGACTCAAGGAAGCGGAAGCGACTGGGCCAGCAGGTTGCCCGCGGTGAGCTGACTCTCAACAAGCTTCGCGACAGGATCGAAGGACGGAGGCGCGCCACCGCCGGAACGGACTCGGTCGACGCCGCCCCGGACGGCGCAACGACCACGGTTTCGGACGATGCCGAATCGGCCTGGACCGGGCGGCGGCACGTGGTCGCGCCCCTCCGCGACGACTCCCTCATCGATGCGAAGCAGCAGTTGGCCGACGCAGTCGAGAGCCTCGTCGACGTCCTTCGGGCCCCGGACGTGATGGCGAGCATCGGGCCGGTCGATCGGGCCAATCTGGCCAAATACCTGACGATCGCGAAACTAAGGCTGGAGAACGTCATCGCGCTGGTGCGCAGCGGTGATTCACCGGAGGGCTGACTCCACGGCGTACATCTCGCCCCGTCGGTCAGGCAGGCGAGGTCGCCGTCGCGAGGATCCAGCCGATCCCGATCAGCCCGATCCCCGCGGCCTCCAGTTGCCAGGCAATCCGCTGCGACTGCGGTCTTGATCTCCCGATCGCCGCGACCCCGGCGGCCAACAGGGCTCCCCCGCCGACGATCAGAGCGGAAGCCAGCAGGGCGCCATCGCGCGGCAGGAAGACGGCCACGAGCAAGACCGCGACGCCGAATGCGACGCCGTGGAAGCGCCAGGCCATCTGATGACCGAGCGCCACCGCGACGGTCGGCCGAGACGACGCGACATCGCTTGCCAGGTCGATCAGGGCGTTGCCGATTGCGAGCCCAGTCCCGGCCAGCGCCGCGATCGGTACAACGACCACGATGGCAACCGGTACGGCTGAGGTGACCCCTAGCCAGGCGAAGAGCGGGACGAGCGGGAGGGCCAGGGCGAGCGGGAGCCACGAAATCGCGGTCCTGGACAGCCGGAAGTCGTAGGCAAATCCACAGGCCAGTCCGCTCACAGCAAGGCCGAAGGCAGGCGCGCCGGACATTCCCGCGAGCACGAGCCCGCCGATCGTCGCGCTGACCAGAACGACGCGCGCCGCGGCAATCGAGACAAGTCCCGCCGGGATTGGCTTGACCGGGGTTCTGCCGTGATCGCGTGGCGCATCGTGGAGGTCGTTGGCGACCCCGATCGCGAACTGGAGGAGGGTCATCGACAAGGCAAGACGGGCTGCCGTCACCACGGACCCACCGGCGATCAGGGCAATCGCCAGGACGACGGTGCCGTTCAGCAGGGACGGAAATGGATGAACCAGTCGAAGGCGGGCGCCAAGGACGCCGAGGCGCGTCAAGGGACTCCCCCGATCAGACGTAGACGAGCTCGTGGAAATTGGCCACAAGAAAGTCGACCAGCCGGGCCCTGGCGTCCACCGAGCGAGCGCGAAGGCCCGGAACGAGCGCGTGGAGCGAGATCGTCGGCACGATCAGGTGTCCGGCCGTGTCACGACCGAGTGTCGCGGGCGCACCGCCGCCTGATGCGAACACATGTTCGAATTCAAGTTCAGTCAGCCGGGCGGCCGAGCGAAACGCCTCCACCACGCCGACGACGCCGCGCCGTTTGGCGACATCGCGCAGCAGCTCCGCGGCCCATGAATCCACCTGATCATCCGTTTGATCGATCAGACGGGCCCGATACTCCTTCGGATCGGCCGACAGAGCGCTGGCTCCCACGCGTCCTCCTTGTCCCGACCCCTCAATCCGGGTCGGCGTCGATCGAGAGTATGCCAGAGGCGGTGGCTGCGGCCGCGGCGCGCGACCCCTCCGGCCAGTCGTTGAACCGCTCGGTCAGCCAGCGTCCGAAGCGGCCCGGTGGTGCAGGATCCGGGGCGTCCGCGAGCAAGTCGAGCAGCGCCGCAGTCAGGGCGGCCGTCAAGCCGGCCACCGCATCGGTCGTCGGTCGTCCGCGTGCCTCAATGGGCGGCCCGATCCGAACGCGCAGCGTTCGCCGAAACCCGAGCCATGACATGCCGTTGAGCGCCACGGGCACCACGGGAACGCCGGCCCGGAGCGCGAAATAGGCGGCGCCATCCTGGAGGGGCAGGAGCGTCCGCTCGCCGACGTGGATCCTCCCCTCCCCCGCAATCGCGAGGACCCCACCGGCGGCGAAGACCGCCTGGACCCGTCGGGTCGTCTCGAGCAGGTCAGACTTCGCCGTGTTGAACGGAACCGGGGTACCCGTCCAGAACATGAGCCGGTTGCGCGGCCCGACTCGAAGGTCATCCTCCTTCGGTCCGAACAGGTAGAGGCGAGGCCTGAGTGGCAACGTTGCGAACAGGAGGAACGGGTCCATCCAGCTCTGGTGGTTGAAGCAGACCAATGCAGGCCCCGCAGGCAGGCGCTCCCTGCCTTCGACCTTGATCCGAAAGAGCAGGCGCATGAGCAGGCCCACCACGAGTCTCGAGGAGTAGTAGCGCAGCGCCCGATTCCAGCGCGGCAGCTCGGAACGAGGCAGGCGGCGATCGTCGCGGGTCATGACCGGGAATGTCGGTGGGCGGGCACGGCCATTACGCAACCGCCGGGTGGGGCTCGAGTGCGGCGGGATCCAGATCCGCGAGGCGGCGCAGGACGTAGTGGGCGAGTTCAGCGGCGCCCGGGGCCGGCGGAACGCTGAGATTTGGGACGAGCACGACCGTCATTCCGGCCGCGAGGCCGGCGCGGACGCCGTTGAGCGAATCCTCCACCACGAGGCAGCGGCCCGGAGCAACGCCGAGTTGCCGCGCCGCGAGGAGGTAGACGTCGGCCGCCGGTTTGCCGTGGTCCACTTCGTCCGAGGAAACGACGACCGGGACGGTCGCCTCGAGGGCGCTGCCGCGCAGGGCTGCCGCTATCACGTCTCGGTGTGCCGACGAAGCGATGGCGACGGGCCACGCAGCGGCGATCCGGCGGACGGCCTCCACGGCACCGTCGATCGCCGGCGCGCCGGCGTCGTATCGCCGGACCACTCGATTCACGATGTCGGATTCGATGGCCGCGTCGAGGTCAGCCGGGAGCCCCATGCGCTCCCGCATGATCCGACTCCAGCCACGCGAGTTCGCGCCCATCACGGCATAGCTGTCCTCGACGGTCCAGCTCAGCCCGAGTGCTGCCGCCCACTTGGTCCGCTCCTCGTGCCACCAGAGCTCTGAATCCACGATGACCCCGTCAAGGTCGAAAATGACCGCCGACAGGGTCACATCCCTCCCAACGTCACTCGACACGGTCATACCGTCGAGCCTAGCATCTGGCCATCTGACAGAGGCCAGGGCGGGGACGACCTCGCCGCGAAAGGAAGCAACAACGCATGCGAATCGATCGTCGCCTCTTTGGCTGGGGCATCTTCCTTGTGATCGCGGGCGGTATTCCCCTCCTCGTCCGCGCCAACGTCATCTCCCGCGACCTCCTCGATGGTTGGCCGTCCCTCTGGCCACTGCTCCTGATCGGCGCGGGACTCGGCCTGGTCCTTCGACGCACCCCAGTCCACGTCGTGGGCGGAGCCGTATCCGTGCTGACCGCGGGTGTCATGGTCGGCGGCCTGCTGACGAGCGGGTCCCATGGATCCTCGGCCTTCGGCGGATGCGACCCTGATCGGGGTGGCACCGCACTTCCGACTCGCGACGGGACGCTTGGGGATCGCGCCGAGATGGTCATTGAGTTCAGTTGCGGCACGCTTGATGTTCGTACCGCCGAGGGCGACCGCTGGGCGCTGTCGGGATCCGGGCCGAGCGAACGTCAGCCGATCGTCCAAGCAACGACGACGCGCGTCGATGTCCGCAACGCAGAGGACGTCGGGTTCTCCATGATGGCCGCTGGATCCCAATGGCAGGTTACCGTGCCGCGTTCATCGCTCGTGGATCTCTCGGTCACGATCAATGCGGGCGACGGCACGGTGGACCTGAGCGGCGCGAAGATCGGTCAGTTCGACCTCACGGTGAACGCGGGCTCGCTGGATGCCGATCTCTCGAATCTCGTGTCGGTCGGCGGAACGAGCGTCACCCTGAACGCGGGTACGGCGCACCTGGGTTTCCCCGGCACCGTCGCGGCGGCGAACCTGACGCTGAACGCGGGAAGCCTGACCGTGTGCGTTCCGAGCGGAACCGACGTCCGGATCAACTGGAGCGGTGCCCTGGCAAGCAACAACTTCGACGAGATCGGCCTCACCGAGGTCGGCGACGACCAATGGGCGACGACCGGCGTCGTCGGCGCGTCGCCTCCTGCGACCATCAATGTGTCGGCCAATGCCGGTTCATTCGAGCTGCAGTTTGGAGGTTCGTGTCGTGCGTGATCGGCTGTACCGCTCGCGTGACGAGCGGGTCATCTTCGGCGTTTGCGGCGGCGTCGCCGATTGGCTCGACATTGACCCCTCGCTGGTCAGGATCGCCTTCGTGCTCCTCACGGTGTCGGCAGGGATCGGGCTCGTGTTGTATGTCGTGATGGCCCTCGTGGTCCCGGAGGAGGTGGCCCCTCTCCCTGGCGCCGGTGGCCCGGGTTCGGCGCCCGACGACCCCATGTCGAGCACCGACCAGGCTGCTCAGGGCGCCACACCCGGGTTGACGCCTCAGTCCGATCGCCGCGCCGAACGGCAATCGCGTCGTGCGGCGCGTCGGGTAGGCCGTAGCGATTCCGGGGGCCGCGGAGCGGTGATCCTGGGGGCCGTCCTCGTCCTGGTCGGAGCCTGGTTCCTCGTCCGACGCTACCTTCCGTCGATCGACGATGAGCTGCTCGGTCCGGCGGTGCTCATCCTGATCGGCGTGCTCCTGGTGGGAGGCGCCCTTCGCAGAAGCTCGGACGGAGGTCCCGCCGGGCCCCGCTGATCCGCGGGTATATGGCACCTGGAGGCGGCTCGATCTTCCCCGGACCATGTTCGGCGTCGTGATCCGGCGATCTGCCGACATCGAGCCGTCATCGAGTCGGGCTAGACTCGCCGTAGTCCCACTCGAGGAGCAGACCTGATGTTTTTCCAGACCCGAGCCCCGACCCTGCCGACGCCCGACGCGGCCCTGCCCGGGCGCCGCGAACCGATCCTTCAGCCCGGGTCGCACCAGGTGAGTGGTCGGCCGATCGGTGGACCCTATCCGACCGGCTTCGCCATCGCCGAGTTCGGGCTCGGTTGCTTCTGGGGTGCGGAAAAGGGGTTCTGGCGGCTCCCCGGCGTGTGGGTCACGGCCGTCGGCTACCAGGGCGGCTACACCCCCAACGCGACCTACCGTGAGGCATGCTCCGGAAAGACCGGCCACGCCGAGGCGGTGCGGGTGGTCTACGACCCCACGAAGATCAGCTACGAGGAACTCCTGAGCCACTTCTGGGAGGCCCATGACCCCACCCAGGGGATGCGCCAGGGCAACGATGTGGGCACGCAATATCGATCGGCGATCTTTCCCGCCACGCCCGAGCAGCACGCGTTGGCCCAGGCGTCACGCCGGGCCTATCAGGCCAGCTTGAGCTCCGCTGGATTTCCCTTGATCACGACCGAGATCACCGACCCGCCTGCGCCACCGTTCTACTTCGCCGAGGAGTACCACCAGCAGTACCTGAGCAAGAATCCCAGTGGATATTGCCCGCATCACCGGACCGGCGTGGCCTTCCCCGACGTCGAGGTTACCCCGCTCCAGTACGTGGACTAGCTCTCCTCCACCGTTTTCACCTGCTCCTCCCGGAGTCGCGGGGCAAGCTCCGCAAGAAAGAGCAGAGCTTCACCCATTTACGATGCTGCCCGTACGATGACGCCGGAGGTGACCCTATGACCGACCCGATCGCGGACATCATCGGCGCCTACCGCGCGTTCACGGCGCTCCAGCGCGACCGACTCGCGGCGCGCGGCATCGACATCGCACCGTATGAGCTGAGCCACCTGGCAGTCCGCGTACCCGAGTGGGACCAGTACGTCCACCTCCGGACCCTCCTCGAGCGGCACGCGGTCGCCAACGTCGAGAACGTCTGGAACGGACGGCCGAACTCCAAGATCGTCCCTTCCGAGCCGCTCCGCGTCCTCGACGGCCAGGGCGTCCCGCTCATCGAGCTCATCCCGCCCGTCCACCAGCGGGTCTACAAGATGGGCCTGGAGCACCTCGGCGTCGTGGTCGGCGACACGTTCGACGCGTTCGTCGAAGCCCACAAGCCCGTCCTGACGGGACAGCAATTCCAGGGCCCGAACAGCACACCCGACCCCGTTTACATCTTGTTCGAGGACTTCACGCACGTGTAATTCTATCGACTGTCACTGCAGGCATCCGTCGAGCTCGATGCCGGCCGGGTCTTCGACGGATTCCACCACGTCGAGGATTGGGTACCTCAGCGCCTGGTGACGGCGACCGGCCCGAACCCGCTGCCGCGATGACAACGCTGACTCGCGATACGGATCTCGCCGAGGACGCGACACAGAAGGCGCTGCCAGCCATCTAGATGTGATTCCCAGACACGTTGTT
>CAZOJS010000042.1:0-4987 GCA_964580175.1 uncultured Anaerolinea sp.
CAAGGAGCTAGCCACTTACGCGCCGCACATCGACATCTACGGGGCGAATGTTTATTCGGGGGCTTATTCCATGGGAAGCATTTGGCAGCTGGTAAGGCGCTATTACGACAGGCCTCTTTTATTCACCGAGATGGGGTGTGATGTTTATTTTCAGGGCAAGGGCGTAGGAGAAAAGGGCCAGGCGGATTATTTTACGGGCAATTGGGAGGACGTGGAAATTAATAGGCCAGGAGGGGCAGGCGAAGGCAGCGCGATCGGGGGCGTTCTCTTTGAATGGATGGATGAATGGTGGAAGTCGTCAAAGGGGGATTCCTGGGGCGACCCCACAAAACATAACACGCAAGGGGATTTTGAGGGGCCGTTTCCGGACGGCTGGATGCATGAAGAATGGCTCGGGATCTTCGGACAGGGAGACGGTTCAGAAAGCCATTTCCTGAGAGAGCCCAGAAAGATTTACGAAGCCATCAAAAAGGCTTGGCAGGAGAAAGATTTCTAGTTTTTGTTTGAAGTTTTGCAAGAGCGGTGTCATAATGCTTAAAAATTGAAAGGGGTTTCTTAATGAGAAAAAACGAGCGCGCTAAAACAATGTTGTTTTTTATAATTTTTTTCGTGGGTTTTAATTTGATAAGCAACGATGCCGTCTACGCGGGATGGTTCGACAAGAAAAAAGAAGAACCCGCGAAGGCCAAGCCGGCGGCAAACGCTGTCGTTCCAAAGCCTAGTGTCAGTCCCGCCCCTTCGAAGCCCGCGGTTAAGCCAGTTGCGCCAAGACCCCCGGCGCCCCCCGCAAAGTCTCCCGAGGAAATCAAGGCGCTGAATGAGGCGCTACGCAAGGAGCAGGCGGCGTTTGAGCAAAAGGTGCGGGCTCTTCCTCCGGGCCGCAAAGAAATTTCTATGCAGGAATTTAACAAGAAGGTTGTGATCAGCAGAAAGTCGCTCGATGAGGAATTGAGGTCTCTTCCCCCAGACCAAAAAGAAGTGGCTCAAGTTGAGTTTCAAAAAAGGATTACTCTTGAGCGCCAGGAATTTAACGAGAAGCTCGCTAAGATGCCGATGGGCCCGAGGGAATCGAGGCGCATTGAGTTTGACAAGAAAATGAGGGAGCAGAGAGAGATCTTTGGCAATGAATTAAAAAGCATGCCCCTCGATGAGAAGGAAGCCTTGGCTAAGGAGTTCCAGGAAAAAATTAAGAAAATGAAGCAGGATTTTTATTCCAAGAAATAGAAAGTATTCAGAATGATTTGCTGTTTGGACCTGGAGGGGGTATTGGTTCCGGAGATCTGGATCAAGGTTGCCGAGAAAACCAGAATTAAAGAGCTGCGCCTCACTACCCGTGAAGTCCCCGACTATGACGTCTTGATGAAAAGGCGCCTGAAGATTTTAAGGCGGCACGGCATCAAACTTCGGGACATTCAAAGCGTCATCCGCCAGATAAAGCCGCTTCCCGGGGCAAAGGCCTTCCTGGACCAATTACGCTCCGAGCGCCAGGTCCTCATTTTATCCGATACGTATTATGAGTTCGCCGTTCCCCTGATGGAAAAGCTGGGTCGCCCGACCCTTTGGTGCAATTGGCTTGAAACAGACAAAAAAGGATTTATCGCCAATTACCATTTGCGCCAGAGGAATGGAAAGGAAAAGGCGGTCCGGGCTTTGAAAAAAATGGGGTTCAAGATCGCTGCCGCCGGGGATTCCTACAACGACCTTACCATGCTGCAAGCTGCTGACCGCGGGGTTCTCTTTAATCCACCCTCCCACATTGAAAAGTCGCACGGTCATTTTCAGATCGCGAGAAATTACCCGCAACTCCTCAAGGCACTTCTGCGCTGATTAGTGAAAATTCTTTCGTGGAACGTCAACGGGGTCCGTGCCGCCCTAAAGAAGGGATTGCTCGACTGGCTAAAGAAAGAGTCCCCGGATATTCTTTGCCTGCAGGAGACCAAAGCCACCCCCGCTCAGCTTCCGCCTGAGCTTTTGTACCCGCCCGGATATCACGCCTTCTGGAACTCGGCCGCGCGTCTGGGTTACAGCGGTGTGGCGACTTTCACAAAAGAAAAACCGGTTTCCGTGAAGAACGGTTTTGGCATTGAGCGTTTTGACACTGAGGGCAGGGTGCTGGAAACAGAATACAAAGATTTCACGCTGTTCAACGTTTATTTCCCCAACGGTAAGATGAACGATGAGAGGCTTCGTTACAAAATCGATTTTTATGAGGAGTTTCTAAAGTACTTGATGAAGCTGAAGAAGAAAGGCAAGAAGATCGTCTTTTGCGGCGACGTCAACACAGCGCACAAGGAAATAGACCTGGCTCGCCCGAAAGAAAACTCCAAGATTTCGGGTTTTCTTCCGATTGAGCGTGAATGGATGGATAAGCTCGTCTCCCATGGGTTTCTGGATACTTTCCGCATCTTCAATCAAGACCCAGGCCATTATTCCTGGTGGGACGTCATCAGCCGGGCTAGGGAGCGTAACGTGGGTTGGCGGATTGATTACCACTTTATATCGGAAAATCTGAAGCCGAATCTCAAGGATGCGTTCATACTGCCTGAGGTTATGGGTTCCGACCATTGTCCTGTGGGAATTTTATTAAATTTTAAATAGATTTGCTTAATCTTCGTAACATAGTCTTAATACGTTGGAAAATTGTCTGGCATGAAAGTGAGGTAACTTTGGTACAATACATTGATAATTTTTTATGGTTAGGGGTACCTTTAACAATCAAAAGGAGGCTCGACAAGTCATGGAGCTGCTACAGGGGAGCGCAAAAATTGTGGTTACAAATGGAGACAGCATGAAAGAAAGAGTTCAGAAGGAAGCTTTGAGCTTGACTAAGCTTTTTGGCATCAATGTTTTTAATGATCGCGTGCTTCGGGAGAGACTTCCTAAAGAAACCTATAGGGCTTTGAAGGAAACGATTGATCGGGGCGCGACACTAACGGTCGAAGTGGCCAATGTTGTGGCGAATGCCATGAAGGATTGGGCCATTGAAAAGGGAGCTACGCACTATACCCACTGGTTCCAACCGCTCACAGGCAGGACAGCCGAAAAGCATGATTCCTTTATTGCGCCTACCGCGGATGGCGGCGTTATCATAGAATTTTCTGGCAAACAGCTTATCCAGGGCGAGCCGGACGCGTCAAGTTTCCCAAGCGGCGGTTTGAGAGCCACCTTTGAAGCCCGTGGTTATACAGCCTGGGATTGCACTTCGCCGGCCTTCCTTAAGGAAGACGCGGTGGGAAATGTTACCCTTTGTATTCCGACGGCGTTCTGTTCCTACACAGGCGAAGCGCTTGACAAGAAAGCGCCTCTCCTTCGCTCGATGGAGGCCGTGTCGAAGCAAGCCTTGAGACTTTTGAAGGTCCTGGGAAACAAGACTTCGCGTCGGGTTATGCCCACGATGGGGCCTGAGCAGGAATACTTCCTCATTGACAAGAAATACTACGACCAGCGCATTGACCTTATCACCGCAGGCCGCACGCTCTTTGGCGCGCCCGCCCCAAAAGGTCAGGAACTTGAGGACCAGTACTTTGGAGCGATCAAGGACCGGATTTCCGCTTTCATGCAGGATCTGGACGTTGAGCTTTGGAAGATGGGTGTGGCTGCCAAGACCAAACACAACGAAGTGGCCCCCTCGCAGTATGAAATGGCGCCTGTTTTTTCGACGCTCAATATCGCAGCCGATCACAATCAGCTAGTGATGGAGACGATGCAGAAAGTAGCGCTTCGCCATGACCTCGTCTGCCTCCTGCACGAGAAGCCCTTCGCAGGGATCAATGGTTCAGGCAAGCACAACAACTGGTCGCTAGCCACGGATGACGGGTCAAATCTTCTTGAGCCCGGAAAAAATCCGCACGACAACGAGCAGTTTTTGATTTTCCTCGCCGCGTTAATTCAAGCGGTGGACAGGCATGCGGATAAGCTGAGAGCCGGCGCCGCCAACACAGGCAATGACCTGCGTTTGGGTGCCAACGAAGCTCCGCCCGCCATTATCTCCATCTTTATGGGCGAAGAGCTTACGGATATTTTAAACAGCATCGCCAAAGGTAAAAAAGGCCAGGGAAAAGGTCAGCACTATCTGCATCTCGGTGTAGATTCTCTACCCAAGCTCCCGAAGGACAATACCGACCGGAACAGAACCTCTCCCTTTGCTTTCACGGGAAATAAGTTCGAATTCCGCATGGTAGCGTCCTCCGCCTCGATTGCCGGTCCCAACACCATCTTGAATACGATTGTGGCCGAATCGTTGGATGAAATCGCCACGCGACTCGAAAAAGCCAAGAATAAGGACAATGAAGCAACAGCGATTGTGCGCGAGATCATGAATAAGCATGGCCGCGTTATTTTCAACGGCAACAACTACGCCGAAGAGTGGGTGAAGGAAGCTAAGAAGCGCGGTCTGCCGAATATTGCCAACACGGTGGATGCGCTGGCCACGATGGCTACGAAGGAAGCTGAGAAGCTTTTTGACAAGTACGCCGTCTTGAATCCGAGAGAACTTCACTCTCGGTACGATGTGTACCTTGAAAAATATGCCAAGGATATCAACATCGAGGCGCAGGCTTCCATCTCGATGGCCCGTCGTCAGTTTATCCCGGTTGTGATCCGGTTTACGGGACAACTCTCAGCGACTATTTCGACTTTAAAGTCCGCAGCCGGAAATTTCTCAGTGCAGAAGGAGCTTCTCTCTGAGGTCTCTTCGCTCTTGGCTTCCGCAAGCAAGAAAACGGCGGCGCTTGAGAATGTTTTGGCAAAGGCCCAAAGTGTTCATGAACCCAAGAAGAGAGCCGAAGGCTACCGTGACAACATCGTTCCGGCAATGAATGCGCTCCGCGTGGACATTGACGCGCTTGAGCAGATCACACCGTCGGACATTTGGCCGGTGCCTTCTTACGCCGAGATGTTGTTCAAGCTCTAACGTGAATGTCTTTTATTTAAAGAAATAATACAATAAACCCTCTGTCAAAAATGATGGCAGAGGGTTTATGTATGC
>CAZOJS010000043.1:0-7301 GCA_964580175.1 uncultured Anaerolinea sp.
CGTCGAGCTCGCCCGTCCGGAGACCCGCGGCAAACGGATTCGCCTGCTCGGTGTCAGCGCCTCGGGCATGGGGGAGCGCGACCAACTCGGTCTGTTCGAGCCGGACGACCCACAGCGCCGGGCGACGGAGGCGGCGGACGAGCTCCGCCGACGGTTCGGCCCGCGCGCCGTCACGCGGGCACGCCTCCTGCGAACCGGCCTCCCGGCGCCGTTCGAGCGGGACCACGGCACAGCGACCGAGAAGCGTGGCGACCTCGCGTCGGATGTCGCGCGCACGGGGCGGAAGCGACCATCGACCGCGATGCCGTCGACGGAGGACACCGATCTCGATCAGGACCTCGATGCCCCGGCGATCGATTTCGAGGACCGCGATCCAGCGTGACAGCCTAGCTGGCACGAAGCGGGCTGAAGGTCCGTCCATCGGAGCGAAATCACGCTTGACATCGAACAGGTGTTCGGTCTAGTCTCCGCATATATAGAACACCCGTTCTGCTCGTCCAGTGCCCGGCCGACTGAGCGCCACAAGCCGTGAACGCCCCCGGAAGGAGCCAACCGTGGCCATGATCCGAGTCGAGCCGGTCCAGGTACAGGTGCGAGCCGACTGGTTCGACGGCCGGCCGCGCGAGATCACCTGGAATGCCCGCCGCGTCCGGGTGACAGAGGTGATCGGCGTGCGCGACGAAACGTCTGCGTTCCCCGTGGTCGTCGGGCCGCGCACGATCTTCGAAGTAGAGACCCCCATCGCGCGAATGACCCTGTCGTTTCGCCACCGAACCCGTCGGTGGTCGATCGAAGGGCTTGACGAAGCGGTGCGCGCCGCCTGAATGACCGGGCGCCGCGGCGGGGGCAAACCCGCCCGGCGGCCGACCAATACCGCATCTCCCGCGCCCGGATCCCGGACTCCCACGGGAACCAGGGCAGTGCCCACCGGCGGCGGCTCCTCCCGTCGCTGGAATGGTCGGCGGCGGGGCGGGTACGGCCAGTTCGTGCTCGCCCCGTGCCCGACCACGGCCGATCCGCGCCCGATCCGCGTCCGATCCGCGCCGTCGCCCGGCGCGCGCCTACAATCGGGGGCGTGCAAGACAGGCCCACCCGATTCCGGGACCTTACCCTCGACGCGTTCGTTCACCGACTCGCCTCAGCCGATCCCGTGCCGGGTGGCGGCAGTGCCTCGGCCGTGGCCGGCAGCCTGGCCGCTGGTCTCGTCGCCATGGTCGCCTCGCTCTCCGAGGGGCGCCCGAGATACGCGATGCATGCGTCGACGCATGCGACAGCGAGGGCCGCCGGGGAGGAACTGGCAGATCGGCTCCTGCAGATCGCCGACGAGGACGCGGCGGCCTATGGAGGCTTCTCTGCGGCGCTGAAGCTGCCTCGAGAAACGGCACCGGAACAGGCTGTTCGAGCTACGGCCATCCAGTCGGCCGCGCGGGTCGCGTCGGAGGTACCGCTGCGCTGCGTCGAGGCGTGCCTCGAGGTCGTCGTCGGGGCGGAGCTCCTGGCGGCCCGCTGCAATGCCAACGCGGCGTCGGACCTGCACGTCGCCGCGGCCCTCGCGGAGTCGGCTGCCCACGGCGCGGCCGCGAACGTCCGCGTGAATCTCCCCTCGGTCGGGGACGAGGCCTGGGCGGCGGCAACGAGCGCCCGCGTCGATGCACTGATCGACCAGATCAGCGCCCTTGCCGCCGCCACCCACGCGATGGTTGCGACCGGCGAATCACGCGGCCCGGCGGACCTGATGCGAGCATGACGGTCCAGGCGCGCGCCCGGCTCCTGGAGGGAGCACCCATCGCGGATGAAATCCGGACCGGCGTCGCCGCCGACGTGGCCGCGTTCACGGCAGCCCAGGGTCACCCGCCGACACTCGCCGTGGTGGTCTGCGGCCGGGCCGCCCCGTCCATGGTCTACCTGGATCGGATTCTCAAGGCCTGTGCGTCCGTCGGCATCGACGGCAGGCTCGTCGACGTCCCCGGAGAAGACCTCGAGATGCAATCTCGTGCCCTGTCCGTCGCGGTCGAAGCGCTCAGCGCGGAACCGGTCGTGGCGGGGATCATCGTCCAGATGCCCCTCCCGGCGGGGATCAAGATCCGGACCGTCATCGATGCCATCGACCCGGCCAAGGACATCGACGGCATCCATCCACTCAACGCCGGCATGCTGCGACTGGGCTACGACGGCTTCGTTCCGGCCACTGCCCACGCGGCCCTGGAGATGCTCGAGCGTTCCGGCGCCCCGATCGTCGGTGCCGAGGCCGTGGTCATCGGTCGCTCCCCGGTGGTCGGTATGCCGGTCGCGTTCATGCTTGCCAGGTCGGGCGCGACCGTGACCGTCTGCCACTCCAAGACACGCGATCTGGCAAAGCACACCCGGCGCGCGGACATCGTGGTCGCCGCCGCCGGCCATCCCGGCCTCGTGACCGGCGACATGTTGAAGCCCGGCGCGGTGGTCATCGATGTCGGGATCAACGTCGTCGATGGCCACCTGGTCGGCGATGTGGACTTCGGAACCGCTCGTGACGTTGCGTCGGCGATCACCCCGGTCCCCGGTGGCGTCGGCCCGCTGACGAATGCCCTGCTCCTGGCCCACCTCGTTCGAGCGGCCCAGCGCCAGGCCGGCATCCGGTCCGAGGCGCCCAATCCCCGGCCGCCGAACCAGCCGACCCCGATAGGAGACGCATGAGCTTTCCGTCCGACCTGGAGATCGCCCGCTCTGTCACGCCCCGGCCGATCCTCGACGTCGCCCACGATCTCGGATTGCGCGACGACGAGGTTGAGCCCTACGGCTTCAGCAAGGCCAAGATCCGGCTGTCGGCGATCGAGCGTCTCGAGGCCGAGCGGCCACGCGGGAAGTACGTCGTGGTCACGGCGATCAGCCCCACCCCGCTCGGCGAGGGCAAGAGCACGACGGTCGTGGGTCTCGCGCAGGGGCTCAACCGGATCGGCCGGAAGGCGGCGGTCTGCATCCGCCAGCCGAGCCTGGGCCCGGTCTTCGGGATCAAGGGCGGGGCCGCCGGTGGCGGATACAGCCAGGTCATCCCGATGGAGGCCTTCAACCTCCACCTGACGGGCGACGTGCACGCGATCGGTGCCGCGCACAACCTCGCGGCGGCGTTCGTGGACAACCACATCCACCACGGAAACGCCCTCGGCATCGATCCCCTGGGCGTGCTCTGGCCGCGCGTCGTGGACATCAGCGACCGCGCCCTGCGCAAGGTGGTCGTGGGCATGGGTGGCCGCGACAACGGCTACCCGCGCGAGACCGAGTTCGTGATTACCGTGGCGTCCGAGGTCATGGCAGTCCTGGCGCTGGCCAGCGACCTCGCCGACCTGCGGACCCGCCTCGGCCGGATGGTCCTGGCCACAACCCGCGATGGCCGGGCCGTGACCGCGGAGGATCTCAAGGTCGCGGGTTCCATGGCCGTCCTGCTGACCGACGCGATCAAGCCGAACCTGCTCCAGACGCTCGAGGGCGGACCCGCGTTCGTCCATTGCGGGCCGTTCGCCAACATCGCCCACGGCAACAACTCCATCCTGGCCGACCGGATCGCGCTGGCCACGAACGAGATCGTGGTCATGGAGGCGGGCTTCGGGGCCGATATGGGCGCCGAGAAGTTCTTCAACATCAAGTGCCGAGCCTCGGGCCTGCGACCGGATGCGGCCGTCATGGTGGCAACCATCCGTGCCCTCAAGATGCACGGCGGCGTCGGCAAGATCGTGGCCGGCAAGCCGCTGGATCCGGCGCTCCAGCAGGAGAACGTCGAGGCCGTGACCCGAGGGGCGGCGAATCTGGCCAAGCAGATCGAGAACGTCCTCCTCTTCAACGTGCCGGTCGTGGTGGCCATCAACGCCTTCCCGACGGATACCCCGGCCGAAGTCGAAGCCATTCGCAACGTAGCGTTGGCGGCAGGAGCCCGGGACGCGGTCGTCGCCAACAACTGGGCGGAGGGCGGAGCAGGAGCCGCAGACCTGGCCGCGGCCACGTGGGCCGCCGCCGAGGAAGGCGCCCCGAACTTCCAGCTCCTCTATCCCGACGAAGCTCCGCTGATGGACAAGATCGAAGCCATCGCCACGAAGGTGTACGGCGCGGACGGGGTGGACTACCTGCCGGCGGCCCGAAAGCAACTCGCCCAGTACGAGGCACTCGGGTTTGGACACCTCCCGATCTGCATGGCCAAGACCCAGTACTCGCTCAGCGCCGATGCGGCACTCAAGGGCCGGCCGAGCGGGTTCCGGATCCCCATCCGCGAGGTGCGCTTGTCGGCCGGTGCCGGGTTCGTCACGCCGCTGGCGGGCGAGATGCGGACGATGCCGGGGCTGCCATCGCGGCCGGGTGGCGAGAACATCGACCTCGATGCCAACGGCGAGATCGTCGGGCTGTTCTAGCGGACGACAGCTAGACGCTCGTCGCGAGGACCAGGCAGAACGCGACGACCAGCCCGAGGGCGATCCCGAGGGCACCGGCACCCCAGGCCATCGGGTCGAGCGGCCCGAGCGTGTCGCCATCCCCATGCGCATGGTCGTCATGACCGTGATCGTCGCCGTGGTCGTCGGCGCCGTGCGGCCCGACCATCGCGTCGCTGGCGTGGGGATCCTGGGTGCTGGTCATCGTGGCGGGCTACCTCCGGCCCGGATCGTACACGTCGGGGCCTAGACTCGGGGCGTGCGCCCACCCAGTCCCGCAATGTCCCGTGACGACGGGCTCCTCGCGAGCCTGGCCGGCCTCGATTCGGACGGCCGGTTGCTGTTTGCGACGCGCGTCCTTCGAATGTTCGCGTACGGCTTCCTGGCGGTGGTGCTGGTGCTCTACCTCGCGGCGCTGGGCCTGGATCCGGTGGCGATCGGCGTGGTCCTCACGCTGACCCTCGTCGGGGACACCCTGATGTCCCTGTGGCTGACCACGAACGCCGACCGAATCGGCCGCCGGCGCGTCCTGGTGGTGGGGGCCCTGCTCATGCTCGGGGCGGGGGTCCTGTTCGCCAGCACGACATGGCTGCCGCTCCTCGTGCTGGCCGCGACGATCGGGGTCATCAGCCCGACCGGCAACGAGGTCGGGCCGTTCCTTGCCGTCGAGCAGGCGGCGCTCAGCCAGGCGACCCCCGACGCACGGCGGACCCCGACGTTTGCCTGGTACAACCTGGCCGGATACGTGGCGACCGCGATCGGCTCGCTCAGCGCCGGTCTCCTCGGCCAGGGGATGCTCGGCGCGGGGTTCGCGCCGGTGGACGCCTATCGCGCCATCGTCATCGGCTACGCCCTCGTCGGATTGGCGATGGCCGTCGTGTTTGGACGGGTGGGCCCGGGCGTCGAGGCACCCGCCGCTCGGCCGGCCGAAGACGGGATTCGGCGGCGTCTCGGCCTTGGGCGCTCGAAGGGAATCGTGGCGCGGCTGTCCGTCCTCTTCGCGCTGGACAGCTTCGCCGGCGGGTTTGTGCCCCAGAGCCTCATGGCCTACTGGTTCCACCTCAAATTCGGGGTCGAGCCGGCCGTCCTCGGCACGATCTTCTTCGGGGCGAACCTGCTGGCCGCGGTCTCGTCCCTCTCGGCGTCTCGGATCGCGGCGCGAATCGGCCTGGTGAATACGATGGTCTTCACGCACCTGCCTTCAAACGTGCTGCTCGTGCTGGTGCCGCTGATGCCGAGCCTCGAGCTAGCGATCGCCGTCCTCCTGGTTCGCTATAGCCTCAGCCAGATGGACGTGCCGACGCGACAGTCGTACGTCATGGCAGTCGTGGAACCGGGCGAGCGGTCGGCTGCGGCCGGGGTCACCGGAATTGCCCGCACCACGGGCGCGGCGATCTCCCCGGCGCTGTCCGCGCCGCTCGTTGCCAGCGGCGGCCTGATGGCACTGCCGTTCTTCATCGCCGGCGGCCTGAAGATCGCCTACGACCTGTTGCTCTGGCGGGCGCTCAGGTCCCGGCCGGCGCCGGAGGAACGGAAGGGCTGACAGCCCCCAAGGCGATTTGCTATCGAGCCGAGTCAGGTTTCCAGCGGAGGCGCGGTCGGACGATCCGGAGCCAGATGAAGGCGATGACCGCGACGGCGAGGACCCCGATGATGACGAGCTCGAACTGCTTGAGAATCGCCCCGACGGTGTCCCAGTTCGCTCCAAGCTGGACCCCGACCACCACGAGCAGCAGCGTCCATGGCAGCGATCCGAGGAACGTGAAGATGGCGAACCGAAGCAGCGGCATCCGTCCGATTCCCGCAGCGAACGAAACAAGCGAGCGCACCACGGGGATCATCCGGCCGAAGAAGCTCGCGGCGACGCCATATCGGACGAAGAATGCCTCGGTCCGGTCCAGGTCGGCCGAGCTGATCCCGAGCAGGCGACCCCACCGCTCCAGCACGGGCCGACCACCGTAGTACCCGATGGCGTAGGCGATCAAGGCGCCGACGGTGGCGCCGACGGTGCCGGCCAGAACAACGAGGGGAAGGCTCCACGGCGACCCGGTCAGCGGCTCGATGGCGACCCCCTCGCCGACAAGAAATCCCGCAAATGGAAGGATGAGTTCGGACGGAATGGGAATGATCACGCTCTCGATGGCGACCCAGAGCGCCACCCCCAGATACCCGACCGCCTCGTAGACCTCGGTCACGAGCTGGCGCACGGGCCCGTCGAGGAATTCGAACACGGGCGGCAGCATAGCCGACTATTCTGCGGGCGTGACCGATCCCCACTTCCTGCCGCAACGTTCGGGTCACCCAGGACGCGGGGAGCCGATCGTCCTCACCGGGGCCGACCTGTCCGTTGCCGACGTCGAGGCAGTGGCGCGCCAGGGGGCGCATGCCGTGCTTGACGTGCATGCTCGCGAGCGCGTCCAGGAGGCCCGCGACGTCATCGAACGGCTGGTCGCGGAAGGCGCCGTCGTCTACGGCGTGACCACCGGATTCGGCGCGCTGGCAGATCGCACGATCGCCGCGGCCGACGTCGAACGACTCCAGGAGAACCTCCTCATGAGTCACGCGGCGGGGGTCGGCGACCCGCTCCCGCGCGATGTTGTCCGGGCCATGCTCCTCCTGCGCGCCAACACGATTGCCCTTGGCCATTCCGGCGCTCGGCCTGCTGTCGTCGATCGGCTCCTCGACTTCCTGCGCCTTGGGATTCATCCACTGGTGCCTGCCCAGGGTTCCGTCGGCGCATCGGGCGATCTCGCACCGCTGGCGCATCTCGCCCTTCCGCTGATCGGTCGTGGCCAGGTCGAGATGCACGGGCAGACCATGCCGGCGATGCTCGCGCTCCGCGAGGCGGGTCTCGAGTCGCTGGTGCTCGGCCCGAAGGAGGGGCTCGCCCTCCTCAACGGCACG
>CAZOJS010000044.1:0-2848 GCA_964580175.1 uncultured Anaerolinea sp.
GGGCCGATTCGGACAAGCCGTCCCTGATCACGATGCATGCCGCCAAGGGCCTTGCGTTCCCGATCGTGTTCATCGCGGGGATGGAGGAGGGCCTCTTCCCGACGAGCCGCGCGATTGAGGCGGAGTCAGGGTTCAACCCGAACCCAGCGGGGATGGAAGAGGAACGGCGCCTGGCCTACGTCGGCATGACCCGCGCCAAGGAGCGCCTGTACCTGTCCCACGCCTGGCAGCGGGCAACCCGTCGCGGCCCGGGCGGCTGGATGGCCGAGCCGTCTCGGTTCCTGCTGGAGATCCCGGCCGAGCTGATGTCGGGTCCGCGCCTGACGGGCGCTGCCGGCGACGCGGACGCGGATGGGACGGACGATCTCGGGATGGTCTTCGGGCGGCGGGCAACACGCTTCGGGACGCCGATCCGCGGCGGGACGGGCGCATTCCGCGAGGGGAGTGGTCGTCCCGGTGGGCCGAGAGCCGGCGAGGCATTCCGGCCCACGCGTGATCTCGCAGCCAAGCGCGAGGCCTTCGCCGGTGGCGCGAAGTCCGGCACCTTCGGTCGGCGCATCGAGGCATGGGACGACGCGGACAACGTTGACGAGTCGCCGGTCGACGAGCGTGCGGGCCCCGCGTTTGGCCGGACGGCCGCGCCCGCCGTCCGTGAACCCCGTCCGGTCATCCCCGGGGAACGTCGCTATCGTGATGGCGACCGCGTTCGACACGCCCGTTGGGGCGACGGCATCGTAGTGACTTCCAAGCTCACCCGAACGGACGAGGAGGTCACGGTGGCGTTTCGCGATCCGCAGGTCGGTCGCAAGACCGTTCTCGCCTCGCTGGCCGGCCTGGACTTGGTTGGCTGATGCGGTGATGCGGGAAAATCTGATGCTATGATGCACGGCATGAGAACGACCGTCACGCTTGACTCAGACACCGACGCGATCGTCCGTCGACTGATGCGCGAGCGGAAGCTCACCTTCAAGCAGGCACTGAACGCCGCGATCCGCACCGGCGGTCCCGACTCGACGCGTCCCGCGTTCTACACGAGGACGTTCGACATGGGCGAGGCCTCCATCGATATCGACAAGGCGTCCCACTTCGCGGCGCAACTTGAGGACGAGGAGATCATCCGCAAGCTCGAGCTCCGAAAGTAGCCGCGGTGCGCCTCGTCGATGCGAACGTCCTCCTGTACTCGGTGAATGAGCGAGCCATCCAGCACGAGATTGCGAAAGGGTGGCTCGACCGATCGCTGGTCGGAACGGAAACGATTGCCTTCACCTGGGCGGCGTGCCTCACATTCGTCCGCGTTGCGACGCATCCCCGCGTGTTCGAGCGACCGCTGTCGAGCGCGGAAGCCACGAATCTGGTACGCGACTGGCTTGCCGCGCCGTCCGCCGTCGTCGTGGAACCGACCTTCCGCCACGTCGACATTCTCGCGACCCTGCTTCGTGAGAGCGGCGTTGGCGGAAATCTCGTGAACGACGCCCATCTCGCGGCCCTCGCCCTCGAACACGATGCAACGGTGGTGAGTTTCGACACGGACTTCGGCCGTTTTGCCGGGCTCGGCTGGGAGCGCCCGTCAGTGTGATGGCTCCTTTGCTCGGCCCTGAGGAGCTCGCCGCAATCGTGAATCTCCACGAGTTCGAGGCGCCCGCTCGCGCACGGATGAACGGTCCGAACTTCGACTACGTGACCGGCGGATCATGGGACGAGATCACCCTCGCCGAGAATGACGCCGTGTGGCGGGAGTTCCGGTTCCTGCCGCGCTTCCTGACCGACATCCGTTCGGTCGACGTGTCTGGCGCATTCCTCGGGGTGTCCACCGCAATGCCGATCGCCATCGCCCCGATGGCCGCGCAGGCGATGGCCCACCCGGATGCCGAGGGGGCGATGACGCGGGCGGCGGCCAAGGGCGGAATCCCGATGGTCCTGTCGACGTCGGCATCCATGACGCCCGAGGCCGTGGCCGAAGCCGCGCCAGACGCCGATCGGATGTTCCAGCTGTACCTGGTCGGCGATCTCGGCTACACGCGATCGCTCGTCGAGCGAGCGGCCGCCTCGGGGTACCGGGCGCTCGTCCTGACCGTGGACCTGCCCGTCCTTGGGTACCGCGAGCGGGACCGACGATCGGGGTTCGCGCTGCCGAGGATGCCGAACGTGGAGGCTGCGGCCGGCGCTGATCGAGGTCGTTACGGCGGGCTGGATGACCAACGCGCGATGGGCCTGACCTGGGGCGACCTCGCCGAGATCCGATCCTGGAGTTCGCTGCCGCTGATCCTGAAGGGGATCGTGGCGCCCGACGACGCGCGCATCGCGATCGAGCACGGGGCCGATGCGATCATCGTCAGCAACCACGGCGCGCGGCAGCTCGATCGGTCGCTCCCCACGGTGGATGCCCTCGAAGGCGTGGTCGGCGCGGTGGGCGGGCGGATCGAGGTGTGGGTGGATGGCGGGATTCGCCGCGGGCTCGACGTCGCGATCGCGCTGGCACTCGGCGCATCAGCCGTCCTGGTGGGGCGGCCGTTCTACTGGGCTCTCGCCGCCGGTGGCCAGGCCGGTGTGGAGCGAGCAATCGCGATCCTTCGCGAGGAACTGGAGATCGCGCTGCCACTCCTGGGGTGCGGGTCGATCAAGGACCTGCGGCGCGAACTTGTGGTGCGCCGCGGATCCAGTCAGTCCTAGCTCCGCGCGCGGCGGGCGCCGAAGGGCCTCAGCGTGACAACCCATCGCGTTCGTATCCTTGAGCCGCAATGACCGAACCCGTCCATCAGCTTCCCGTCGATCCCGCGCTCGTGGCGGCTGCCCGCCCCCTCACCGCTCAGGCAGCTGCCGCGCGTCACGCCGAGCTGTCCGAAACGCT
>CAZOJS010000045.1:0-4086 GCA_964580175.1 uncultured Anaerolinea sp.
GGCTAATCTCAAGCTCTTTTTTGAGAATCTTTTGATTAAGCTCAGCGGGCGTCCCACGCACAATCTCCGCTTCAAGAGGCACGGCGCCGCTCCGTAAGCCCAAATCCACCGGAAGCGAATTAATAAAATCTATTGAACCTAGTCTAATCATGCGACAAGACATTCTTTATCAATCGCCGTGTACGTGCTGTTTACCTCCACCGGTTCGCGGTGGCAGGCCTTGATGAGATTGACGAGCTCGCTGTGAGTAAACCCTTTGGATTGCGAACCTGCCGCCTTCGCGATGGTCTCGTCAAAATTAGTTCCCCCGAGATCGTCCACCCCGTACTCCAGCGCTACATGGATCAGCTTTTCATCGACATAATTCCAAAGCTGGCGGATGTGAGGAAAATTATCGAGCATCAGCCTGGCCGTCGCGAGAACCTGCAGATCCGTAACGCCGCTCGTTCTTGGAATATGAGAAAGTTCCGTGTGATCCGGTTGGAATGCCAAAGGCACAAATGCCAGAAACCCACCGCTATCATCCTGCGTTTTTCTCAGGCGAAGCATGTGATCCACCCGCTCTTCCGGCGTTTCCACATGTCCGTAAAGCATCGTGGCGTTGGAACGCAGACCGGCACTGTGTACCATTTTGTGAACGTCCAGCCACCTCTGAGCGCTTATTTTCGGCGCGCAAATCAGGGCACGCGCGCGTTCGCTAAAAATCTCGGCTCCCCCTCCGGGGACTCCGCCAAGGCCCGCCTGAATCAGACGGCCAATCACTTCCTGGACATCGATCTTCTCGAGCCTGGCGTAAAAATCAAGCTCCACTGCGGTGAACGCCTGAATCAAGACGCCGGGGCAGCTCTTTTTAATCCGTTGGAGCATTTCCTCATAATACGAAAGTTTAAGATCCGGGTCGAGGCCACCGACAATGTGGACCTCCCAAACACCGTGACTTGCGGCTACCTTGACGCGACGCTCTATTTCGTCCACCGTGAGCGCGTAGGCGTCCTTATCCTTCTTGGTTTTGGCAAAAGCGCAGAATTTGCAGGACAAAACACAAATATTGGAGTGGTTCACGTTGATGCTGTGCGTAAAGTGCGCCCGGTTGCCATGAATCCTTCTTTTCACAAAATTGGCCATGGCCCCCAGCTCGACAAGATTCTTGCTATTGATGAGCCGCACCCCATCCTCTTCGGATAAACGAATACCGGCCTTTACTTTTGAGAATATATCTTCAAATTCCTTGATGAATTCCATGCGATTATCCCTTATGGTTATTCCGCGGCTGAACTTTCACGCCAACGCCGGAACAGTTTGTGTTCTATCTTTAATAAATCCAGCACCCTTCCCACAGTAAAATCCACCATCTCTTCAACCGTCTTCGGCTTGTGATAAAACGCCGTTGTCGCGGGCACGATATGCACGCCAATCTCAGACAAATACAAAAGATTCTTGAGATGAATCGGACTCAAGGGGCTTTCGCGGGGAACCAGAACCAGCGGCCTTTTCTCCTTGATCGAAACACTCGCGGCACGGTGGATAAGATTCATCGTAATGCCATGTGCGATCGCTCCCACCGTCGACATGCTGCAGGGCGCGATCACCATCGCGTCTATCTTCGCCGAACCGCTGGATACCTTGTCCGCGAAGTCATCCGCCGGCGCCACAAAAAGCTTTTTGTTATTTCCGTAGTGCTTGAGAAAATTTTTCTTAATCTCAGAGTTCGTTTGGCCCAGAGAAATCCCAAGCTCTTCGCGAAAAACTGTTACGCCACTCGGGCTTATGACGACATGGACCTCATGGCCACCCACGAGCAGAGCCCTTACAAGTCTCTCCCCTAAAATAGCGCCGCTGGCTCCGGTAATCCCCACAATGATTCGTTTCATTTTATCACCTTTTATGACCCTATTTCAACGTCTCTAGAAACGTAAAAACCAGCAGCAGAATCCCCACCCATCCGTTAATTGAGAAAAAGGCCGTGCTGATCCGGCTTAAATCCCCATCCGACACTAGCGCATGCTCAAGCTTAAGAAGAATGGCGGTAATCAAAACTCCCACCCAATACACAACCCCCAGATGCGCGAAGATTCCGAATAAAATCAGAAAAAGAATGGTCGCCCAATGACAGGCCTCCGAAATTTTAAGAGCCTTGGTTTGCCCAAAACGAACTGGGACTGAGTGAAGCCCGTAGGCCCTGTCAAAATCAAGGTCCTGAAGGCTATAAATAATATCAAAACCAGCCACCCAAAATAGCACCGCTAACGACAAAAGAACCGGCACCCATGAAAAAAGCCCTGTCACCGCCAGCCAACCGCCCATCGGCGCAATGGCCAGGACGAGCCCCAAAGAAAAATGACACAGGAAGCTAAAACGCTTCACGTAATGATAGCTTGTCAGCAAAATGATCGCGATCACTGAAAGCTTGAAACAAAGGCCGTTGAGCATAAAAGCGGATAAAAAGAAAAATCCCAAGGCCGCGAGCGTCGAGGCCCAGGCCGCCCACAGAGGAAACTCACCCGTCACGATCGAGCGAGTCTTCGTTCTTGGGTTTTTCTCATCAATCCGCAAGTCGATGATACGGTTTAAAGTCATCCCGGCCGTGCGGGCGCTCACCATCGCCGCAGTCACCCAGACGAAAATACCGACGGAAAGCTGTCCCCCAGAAGCGAGTAGCATCCCCAAATAGGCAAACGGCAGCGCGAAAACCGTGTGTTCAAATTTAATAAGCTCAAAAAAAACTTTTGTTTTCTTCCACATCTTCTTCTATTTACTCATAAATCTTTATGATCTTGTCCGTCCGCGTCACCTCTAGCACTTTTTTGATATGCTGATTAACGTGCAAGATTCCGAATTTCATTTTTTTCTCAGAGGCCATCTTTGCCATCTGCAGAAGAATGCCGATCGCGGCCGAATCGATATACTCAATCTCGGCAAAATCCACGATCAGGTCAGGGGCGGTCTCCGTCCTCACATAGCCCAAGAGCTCCTCCTGGGCGTTGAGAACATTCAGGCCCTCAAACTCCCCCTTCAGCCTTAAAACGGTCAGGTTCTTGTCGGGCCTCTCCAGAACAATTTTTAACTCAGCCACTGTTTTTAATCCCCAACTCTCCCCACACGGCATCTACTTTCTTCTTCGTCGCCTCATCCATCACGATCTCCTCCGGCCACACCCGGCTATAACCCTCTTCCTTCAACTTGGTCGTCGCGTCAATGCCCACCTTCGAGCCAAAATCCCTGACGGGAGCGGCATGATTCAACGTATCCACCGGACCCTCCACAAAAAAAAGATCGCGCTTGGGATCAATATTATTGAAGACCGCCAGCGCCACAGCCCGGAGGTCATGCACGTCCACGGCTTTATCCACCACAATCACGACTTTCGTGAACGAAAGCTGGCCAAGCCCCCAAACAGCGTGAGCGAGCTTCCTGGCTTGATACGGATAATTTTTTTCAATGGAGACAATCACCGCGTTGTTGAACGTGCCCTCCATCGGAAAATTCATATCTACAATCTCGGGGATTTGCTTTTTTAAAATTGGTAGAAATGTCCTTTCGATCGCCTTGCCCATATAATAATCCTCCATTGGCGGTTTTCCCACGATCGTCGTGAGATAAATCGGATTTTTTCTCATCGTAATGCACTGAATATGAAACGTCGGAAAAAGTTCGACCGGCGTATAGACTCCCGTGTGATCCCCGAAAGGGCCTTCAGGTCTTAAATCCGAAGGGTCCACAACGCCTTCCAGGACGATTTCACTCTCGGCCGGCACTTCCACGTCTATCGTTTTGCACTTCACAAGAGACACGGGTTCGTTTCTTAAAAAACCGCTGAATAAAAGCTCATCGATTCCAAAGGGCAAGGGAACGACTCCCGAAAAAACCGTGGCAGGATCCGCTCCGATCACCACGGCCACTTCCATCTTCTGGCTTCTACGTTTGTATTTTTCAGAATGCACGGCTCCGTCTTTTTGGGTCTGCCAGTGCATGCCGGTGGTCTTGTCATCGTACACGTGCATGCGGTAAACACCCACGTTTCGCTCCCCCGTCTCGGGGTCTTTGGTAATAACAAGCGGGAGCGTGATGTACTTTCCCCCGTCATGA
>CAZOJS010000046.1:0-39192 GCA_964580175.1 uncultured Anaerolinea sp.
CTCCTGGAGCTTGCCGAAGGCGGCCCCGTCCACGGCCGGGTCGGTGCCGGCAGTGATCACGGTGAGCCGTGGGCGCCGCCCGGCCAGGACGTCCCCCGGCAGCGTCGAGGGCAGGATCAGCGCGAGGTCGGCGGTCTCGTCCCGCAGAGCCGCCCTGGCATCGGACTCCGCCGCGGCCGTTGACACGACCTCGATCCCATCGGGGGCACCGATCGTCGCTGTCGTGAGGGCATCGACGATCCGCTGTCCGGCCGGACCTGCCTCATTGACGATCACGACCCCGACCGTGACGTCCTTCTGGTCGCGGATGACCCAGCCAAGCAGGGCCGTGATGACGATCGGCACGACGAAGATGAGTCCGAGCGTGCGCTCGTCTCGCCGGAAGCCCTGGGCAATCCTTCGCGCGACCGCGAGGATCCGCGCTGCACTCACGAGACCGGGGCCCCGAGCGGACGGCCCTCGGTATCGAGGCCCGAGAAGTGCAGGAACGCGGTCTCGAGGTCGGTGGTTCCGGCTCGCGCACGAACCTCCGCCGATGTCCCGCGGACGAGCACACGGCCGGCGCGGATGAAGATCAGCTCGTCGCAGCGGTCGGCCTCGTCCATCACATGGCTCGCCACGAGGATGGTCGTGCCGGCTGCCGCGAGGCGGCGGAAGTGGGCCCAGAACTGCACCCGCAGCGCCGGGTCCACGCCGACCGTTGGTTCATCCAGAAAGAGCACGGGCGGCGCATGGACCAGGGTGCAGGCGAGCGACAGCCGACGACGCATGCCGCCGGAAAGGTACATGGCCGGGGTCGTCCGCCGATCGGACAACCCGACGAGCTCGAGGACCCGGTCCACCGACTCGCGATCCGATCGACCCTCGAGACGTGCGAAGAAGGCCAGGTTCTCCCCGACCGACAGCTCCGGGTAGACCGCCTCCGACTGGGGCATGTAGCCGATCTGCCCGAGCAAGTCCCGGTTCGGCATCAGCGTGCCCAGGACCCGGGCCGTGCCGGCGGTTGGCCGAGCGAGGCCGGCCAGCATCCGGATCAGGGTCGTCTTGCCCGATCCGTTGGGCCCGAGCAGGCCAACGATCCGCCCTCGCTCCAGGACGAGGTCGATCCCGTCCACTGCCTGGACGTTGCCGAACGTCTTGCGCAGCCCGGCGATCTCGACCGCCGGCGCAGAACCGGTCATCGCCCCGGAGGATAATCCTCTTGCTTGCGGCTCGCGCGGCCTTTGGGACGCGGCCCGCTCGCGATCCGACCCTGGCCCTTGCCGCGCGGCCGTGGGGGCCCAGGGCGGGCACGATCAGGACCCGGTCCAGCCTGGGGGTCCGCCTTCGGTGCCGGACGACGCGCGCCGGTGGATCCGGGGGCACCCTTCTGCTGCGTCTTCTTCGGCTTCCCCTTCGGCGGCAATGACGGGGTCGCAGGCAGTGATCGGGTCACAGGGGCCAGCCGGTCCCGCGGTGGCACTGTCCGGGGCGGCCGCGGTCCGGCCGGGACCGTCCCGAGCTGGCGAATCTCTGGTGCCCGCAGGAGCCGAGCGCGGCCGGTCGGCAGGCGGTCCATCCGAACCGTCCCGATCCGGACCCTGACGAGTCGCTGGACCGGGCTGCCCACCGCGGCGAACATTCTCCGCAGCTGGCGCTTCCAGCCCTGCGCCAGAACCGCCCGATACCAGACCAGATCAGGCGCTGGCGGTGGATGGAGCAGCTCGGTCAACGTCCGCGTTTCGATGGCCGTGGCCTGGCGGAGCGGGGCTTCGAGCAGCGCGAGGCCCTCGTCGAGCGGGATCCCCGCCCGAATCGTCGCCGCCTGCGCGTGATCGAGCGGTCGCTCGAGGGCGACGGCGTACTCACGCTGCACACCGAAACGGGGGTGCAGGACGTGATCTGCCCAGGCGCCGTCGTTGGTCAACAGCAGCAGTCCCTCAGAATCGAGATCCAGTCGCCCGACCGGATAGAGACGGGTGCCATCCGGCATGAGGGCCGTGGGAATGAGATCGATGACGGTCGTCTCGGCGTGCCGGTCGCGCGTGGTCGAGGTCACGCCGGCCGGCTTGTGCAGGGCAACGTAGGTCCGCGCCGCGCCGACGCCGACCGGCATCCCATCCACCTCGATCTGTGCGGTCGCGGCATCGACCTGGTCGCCGATCGTGGCGATCCGGCCGTTCACGCGAACACGGCCGCTGGCGATCAGCGCCTCGCTGGCGCGGCGCGAGGCTATGCCGGCCGCGGCGAGGATCTTCTGGAGTCGCTCGTCAGGCATCGCCTGCCACCGCCGCGTCGGCGAAGGCTCCGACGTCCATCACGGGCTGGGCCCCGTCCGCCCCGTCCAGGTCATCGATGACCTCGTCGATGTTGGCGAACCGCGCCTCCGCGAGGCGCCCGGCAACTTCGGCGTCAAGGGGCGGGAGATCGTCCAGGGAGGTCAGCCCGAACCGCTCGAGGAACTCGAAGCTCGTGCCGTACAGGATCGGACGACCAGGGGCCTCGGACCGACCGAGCTCAACGACCAGTCGCCGATGGAGCAGGCTGCGCACCGTGTAATCCGAGTCCACGCCGCGGATCCGCTCGATGACCGACTTGGTGACCGGTTGCCGGTAGGCGACGATCGCCAGTGTTTCCAGCGAGGCGGGCGAAAGGCGCACTGCATCGACGCCGACGTAGCGGGCAATCAACGCTCCGGCCTCCGGTGCGGTTGCCAGCTCTACTCGATCACCCGACACCAACAGACGCAGGCCTCGCGTCCGGAGGCTCACCTCGAGATCCCCGAGCCGCGCATCGACGGCCTGGCGATCGACCCCGGCAATCTGGCCGATCTCCCGGCGTGAGAGGGGTCGCTCGGCGACGAAGAGCAGGGCCTCGAGCGCCGCTTCGGACAGGTCCGGGGGTGGCGGCGGATCAATCGGGCCCACGCGGTCCTCCTCCGCTCCGCCAGGATCGGCATCCGAGGCGCCGGGTCCGTCGGCGAGACCTCGCAGATCGCTCATCGAAAGCCGTCCAGGGATTCGTCGAAGGCGGCTTCGGTCCAGGAGCTGTTCAACCCTGAGGCGGCGCGCTCTTCGGCCGTGGTCCGCCGGGCCGTGATCGGCCCGAACGGCGTCTCCTGTTCGACCATGATCTCGCGCCGCTTCATGAGCTCGAGCAAGGCCAGGAACGTGACTGCCACGACTACCCGATCGCGGACATCGCGGAGCAGGTCCTGGAGCACGAACGACGGCGCGCGTCGGAGCGCTCCACGGATGATCGCCGCTCGGTCGGCCAACGTCACGCCTCTCCGGATGACCTCCGCTGGGGGCTCCGGCCGTGCGATCACCGTGACCAGGCGTCGCAGTGCCGAGCCGAGGATCGACGGGTCCAGCGGCGGTCCGTCCGGGACGCGGGCCCCGGCGACCGCCACCGCCAGGGAGGCGGCGGGTTCACGTCGGAACAGGCCGATCCGGGACGCCGCCGTCGCCTGGAGTGCCGACCCGGCATCACGGTAGGCGCGATACAGGATCAGACGTTCCCGGAGCTCGGCTTCGGGATCGGCGCCTTCGTCGGCCATCAACCCGGGCTCGCCCGGTTCCGGGCGCCTCGGGAGCATCGCCCGGCTCTTGATCAGGATCAGCTGGCCGGCGACCGCGACGAAGGCACTGACGTTGGTGATCCGATCCCCCTCGAGCCGGGCAAGCGCCTCGAGATACGCCCCCGCAAGCGCCCCGAGTGGGACCGTCAGGATGTCGAATCGGCGGGCCTCGATCAGGGTCAGCAGCAGGCCCAGCGGCCCGGCCCAGTCCGCCAGGACCACCTCGGTCGCATCCTCGGGACGACGAGCGTCACCAAACCGGACCGCCGGTCCCGACGGTGCGGGGATCAGGGTCTCCGGTTCGACCTGGCCCACGACGGTCACCTCAGTTGGCCTCGTCTGCCAGGCGCAGCCGATCGCCGAACTCCGGATCGCGGGGCGCCTCCTGCCAGCGAATGAGCTCCACCGTGCGGGTCGAGCAGCCGGCCGCCGCCGCCAGCTGCGCCGAGGTCTCCGGGTGCCGGGCAAGCCGATCCAGGGCCACGGCCATCCCGGGCAGCCAGCGAACCGAAGTAGGAAGCCAACTCCCGTAAGCATGCCCGAGGGCGTGCACCGCCCGAGGGATCACCCCGGTTGCCCCCTTGCCGGCGTCATGCAGGAGGCCCGCAGTCAGGACTTCGATCGCGACAACCCCGTCCGCACGCAATGAGCCGACCACATCGAGTCCGTGGCGTTGATCCGCCACGGCCATGGCGTCGAACATGGCGCACTGGCCCGGCGACAGCCAGCTCGTCAAACCGGCCCGCTCGGAGGCGTCGACCCCGGCTCGGACGTGGGCCCGAAGCTGGCGCAACTTCCCGACCCACCAGCGCGGGCCCCCCGATCTCATTGACCGGTCAGGAGGCTGATGATCGGATGAGCGACGACCTCGAAGATGATGCCCAGCGGCGACGGCAGGTTGGTCAATGACGGAATGAGGATCAGCCCGAGCAGGATGATCGACCCATACCGCTCGAGGAACGATCGGAGGCGCCAGCTGGTGCGCGGATCGACGAGCGCGAGGAGCACGTGCGAGCCGTCCAGGGGCGGCAGCGGGATCAGGTTGAAGATCATCAGCGAAACGTTGATCTGGATGAACAGGAAAAGGATGCCGAGGATCAGGTCCGGAACCTCAACCCCGGTTTCCATCATCACCCGAAACGGGATCGCCGCCGCCGCGGCCAGCACCAGGTTGGTGGCCGGTCCGGCCAGCGCCACGAGGGCATCGCTGTTCCGACCCCCGCGCAGGTTTGCCGGGTTGACCGGCGTCGGCTTGGCCCAGCCGAACACGAACAGACCACCAGGCGCGAGCAGGGTGAGGACGAGCAGCGTCCCCCCGACCGGGTCGAAATGCACCAGCGGGTTCAGCGTCAGGCGTCCGAGGAGTTTGGCCGTGCTATCCCCCAGGCGGTAGGCGACCAGGGCGTGGGCAAACTCGTGGAACGGCAGGGCCACGAGCAGAATGATCAGGATGAGCGCCAGCTTGATCAGAAGAATCGTGTCGATCACAGGGGTGACTTGCCTCGGGATGGTTGCGGTATCGGTTTCGCGGAATCCTAGCCCCTCACGCCCTCACGGGCGGATCGGCCCAACAGCTCGCTGAACGGCGGGCGCAGCTGCTGCCATCGGATGCTGTCGGGCGGCCACCCGGCCGCACGATTCACAGGCGACCGAGGAGGTCCTGCTTCTTGGACTCGTACTCGTCGGCCGTGATCGCTCCGCGATCACGGAGCGAGGCCAGGTCGCCGATCGCTCGCGTGACATCGTCCGTCGACATGGTCCGGGCCGGCTGGCCGGCAGAGCGCATCGGCGGACTGGGCAGGCGGACCAGCTCCGTTTCAAGCCGGTGCTTCTGGTCCAGCATGACCTTCTTGAACCGCGGGGCCTGGTCGAGCATTCGGAAGCGATCGACGGAGGTCTCGGCCGCGGTCAGGATGTCCAGATCCCCGTACCCGAAGATCCGCCCGAACAGGTTCTGCTCGAGGATGGCGTCGTTGATCTTCTCCAGCGAGCTGTCCGCGGAGCGCTTGTTGAGGATCCCCTCCACCTTGAGCACACGCCGGTTCGTGACGATGTAGTCCTCCGCATACCAGCTCCAATAGAGCCTGGCGAGCATCCCGATCGCCACCACGAGGACCGCCAGGATCACGTACCCGAGGACCTGCTCGCCGATACCGTCACCCGTCATCTGGAGGCGCAGCACGATCAACGCCCCGGCGGCGATCAGCGTCGCCCAGGCGAGTCGACCATCGATCACGGTTGCCAGCCAGTGCTGACGCGATCGGAGCGCAATGTGCTCCCCGTCAGACAACAGCGAGTCGGCATATCGAGACACGGGAGAGTCCTCCTTCAGGCGCGTGGGTGGGCGCGAGCGTACACCTCGCGGATGCGCTCGCCGGTCAGATGGGTGTACAGCTGGGTCGTGCTGATGCTTGCATGGCCCAGCAACTCCTGGACGATCCGGAGGTCGGCTCCGCCCTCCAGGAGGTGCGTCGCAAACGAGTGACGGAGCGTGTGCGGGCTGACCCGAGCCGCCAGCCCGGCCGCCGCGGCCGCGTGTTTCACGGCGGCCCAGGCCTGTTGCCGCGCCCAGCGCCTTCCGCGGTCGCCGAGGAAGAGCGGCCCGCCCCTGTCGGGTGCGACATGCCCGAGCGCGAGCAGTGACGTTCGCGGGCCTTCGATCCAGACCTTGAGCACAGCCAGCGCGAGGTCCCCTACCGGGACCAGCCGCTCCTTGTCCCCCTTGCCGATCACTCGGACAAAGCCGCCGTCCGGGGAGAGATCCTCGAGATCGAGCCCGAGCGCCTCCGAGATCCGGAGGCCCGCCGCGTACAGGAGTTCCACGAGCGCACGATCTCGGAGCGGGCCCGGTTCGACGAGGCCGTCCGGGCCAGGCTCGACGACGGCGGGGCCGGCGCACTCGATCAATCGTTCCACCTGGGACACGGTCAGCGTCTCCGGCAGCAACCGCGACATGCGCGGCAGGTCGAGATGGGCCGCGACGTCCACGCGGATCAGCCCCTCGCCGAAGGCGAAGCGGTAGAAGCCCCGGATCGCGGCAGCGCGGCGGCGCAGGCTCGTGGGCGCGAGGCCCGGATCGTTTCGGTGGCCGCGCCGGGTTCGCGCGGCGAGGTAGCGTGTCGCGGCGTCCGGCCCGTGGGCCCAGTCGCGCGTGGAGTCCCGCGCCGCGGCGAAATCACCGAGGTCGCTTCGATAGGCCCGGATGGTCGCGGGCGAAACGCCCCGCTCGACGCGAAGATGGGTCAGGAAGTCGTCTACCGCGCGATCGAGCGCCGAGGGAGTGCCCACGGGTCGTGCCTGCCGCTCAGCCGTCGGGCGCGCGGTGTTCCCGCCACGTCGCCGCCGCGTGCAGCAGGACGCTCGCCTGTGCCAGCGCCGCCGTGCCGGGCCCGGCCTCGCCCGATCCCTCGAGCATCGAGGCGTGTCGCGACCGACCGGGCGACCCTCGAGAGCTCCCCGCAGCGGCCGCCTCGGAAATCGTGGTCATCCTGCATTCACGACGGGAGCAGCTCGACCTTCTTTCGGAGCAGGTCCCAGAACGGCAGCGCACCGTCCGGCTGGACGAACCGAATCGGGCGATCGAGTGCGCGGACCTCCACGATGTCGCCAATCGCGATCAGGACGTCCTCCCGACCGTCGATCGAGACCAGCGCCTCGTGCGCGTCCTTGACCTGGCAGCGGACGACGACAGAGGCGCCGACGACCACGGACCGGATGGTCGTCAAGTAGCCGGCGATCGGCGTCACGATCAGGTTGCGTGCCGTGGGATCCAGGATCGGGCCGCCTGCCGAGAAGGAATATCCGGTTGAGCCCGTCGGGCTGGCAACCACCAGTCCGTCGGCCACGTACGTGGCGAGATGGCTGCCGTCGATCGACACGTCGAGGCGGACCACCCGGGCCAGTGAGCCTCGCGCCACCACGACATCGTTGAGCGCGACGTGCCGCTCAACCGAACCCGGGCTCGCGGCCCGCAGGATCCTGCCCTCCAGGACCATCCGATGCTCCAGGGTGAACCCGCCAGTCTGGAGCCGATCCAGGACCCTGATCATGTCCCCCGCCTCGACCTTGGACAGGAACCCGATCTTGCCGACGTTGATCCCCAGAACCGGGACGTCGATCTCGGCGACAATCCGGGCTGCTCGCAGGAACGTGCCGTCGCCCCCGAGGACCACGAGCACGTCGGTTCGCGGCAGCTCGCGTTGCATGGTTTCGGAGTCGGCTGCGGTGGCGATCCAGTGGTCCAGGCCGCGGACTGCGGCCCAGCCCGTCGCCCGCTCGCGAAGCTCCATGGCCGCGTCGCTGGTCGGGTTGTACGCGAAGCCGATCCGCTCGATCGGCCGGTCGGTCATGACGGCATCGCGAGCGTGGCGGCCACGATCCGCGCCTGGAGGTCACCGTACGCCGGACGCCCACCCGCGACGCCGGCCGCGCCCGGGTCGTTGACCCGAAGATGCAGCAGGAACTCGCGATTGCCCTCCGGCCCGAGAATCGGCGAGGCAATGCAATGGACGGCGACGAGGCCGACCTCCGTCGCCGCGGTAACGACGCGTTCGACGGTCGCGCGGTGGACCACCGGGTCTCGGACGACGCCGCCGGGCACCTGGCCGCGACCGGCTTCGAATTGCGGCTTCACGAGCGCAATGATCGAGCCTCGCGCATCGCCGAACGTCGAGGCAACGGGACCGAGGATGAGCCGCAGGGAGATGAAAGACACGTCGATCGTGGCCAGGGCCACCAGGTCCGGGAGCGTCGACGAGGTGAGCGCACGGGCATTCGTGCGTTCCATCGAGACCACCCGGGGATCCTGGCGGAGCGCCTCCGACAGCTGGCCACGCCCGACATCGAGGGCATACACGCGGCGAGCGCCGCGCTGCAGCAGTACGTCGGTAAACCCGCCGGTCGAGGCCCCGACATCGAGGCAGGTCGCGCCGACGGGAACCACGCCGAACGCATCCAGGGCGGCCGCGAGCTTGTGGCCACCTCGACTCACGTACGGATCCCGCTCCACGAGGGCGATGACGAGATCCGGCGCCACGAGATCGCCGGCCTTGCGATCGACCCGGCTCGTGTCTCCCGCGCCGGTCCGCACCTTGCCGCCCAGGATCAGCGCCTGGGCACGGGCGCGGGATGGGGCCAACCCGCGCTCAACGACCAGCTGGTCGAGTCGCTGGCGACGTCGCCTGATGGTGGCGGTGTTCACCCGACTATCGTGGCACAGCCGACTTGATCACGGCTCACCGCGGGGGGTCCTTGCACCCGACGGCCCGCCGGCCTTCGCGGTCTGCCGCGCCTGCTGGCCGGCTACCCCGCAGGCGTGGCCGGTGACGGGTCCGGCCGGAGGCCGAGCGTCGCCAGCGTCTCGCGGACCTGTGCCGCGAGACCCTCGGCATCGAGGCGGAGCATGCGGCGCAGATCCGAGACCGCACCGTGATCGACGAAGCGGTCCCCCGGGATGCCGACGATGCGAATGGGAATCGCCCGGTACACCGGATCGGTCAGGCGAGCCTCCTCGATCGCCTCGAGGACGGCGCTGCCGAAGCCGCCGGTCACCACGCTCTCCTCGAACGTCACCACCAGTCGCTTGCCTCGGGCGCGGTCGAGGATCAGCTGCCGGTCCAGCGGCTTGGCGAAGCGCGCGTTGATGACCTCGACCGACCAGCCGTCCGACGCCAGCTCCGAAGCCGCGCCCAGCGCCCGCGTCACGATCGGACCGAATCCCACAAACAGAATGTCACGACCATCCCGGAGCACCTCGGCCTGTCCGACGTGGATGAGGGGTGGTTCGGTCGCCGGCAAGCCGGCACCGGCGTCGCGGGGGTAATGCAGCGCGAATGGGTGATCCTGTGCCAGCGCGGTGCGCAGGAGCGCACGCAGCTCCTGCTCGTCCTTCGGGCTCGCCACGATCAGATACGGCAACTGCCGCTGGGCCGGGATCATGAACATGCCCTGGTGCGAAGTCCCGTCCTCCCCTACCAGACCGGCACGATCTACCGCGAGCACGACCGGCAGATCGTTCTGACAGACGTCGTGGACCGTCTGGTCGAACGCTCGCTGGAGGAACGTCGAGTAGAGCGCGACCACGGGCCGCATCCCGCCGAGCGCCAAACCCGCCGCCATCGTCACCGCATGCTGTTCGGCGATACCGACGTCGATTGACCGCTCTGGATGGGCGGCGCGGAATTTGGCCATTCCCGTACCGGTGGGCATGCCCGCCGTGATTCCCACGATCCGCCGATCATTCGTCGCCAGGCTGACCAGCTCGTCCGCGAACACGGACGTGTAATTCGGGTTCTTTTGCCGGGTCTCGGGGCCGGTCCGCGGGGGCACCGCGTCCCCGTTCGAGCCCGACCCATGGGGCGTCGAGGATCGGGCGGGGCGCCCGCTCGTCGCCGGATCGTGTGCGTCGGCGTTCGGAGCAAGGTCCATCGGCGGGAGGGCCGCGCCGTGGAACGACACCTGATCCGCCTCGGCCGGCCGATACCCGCGGCCCTTCTGCGTCCGGACGTGGACGATGACCGGACCTTTGAGTTCCAGCACCCGGCCAAACGTCTCGAGCAGGGCGTGAAGGTCGTGCCCGGGCACCACCCCGATGTAGGTGAGCCCGAGATCCTCGAACAGCTGTCCCGGCGAGGCGAGGTTCACGACGGACCGGCGGAGCCGCTGGCTCCACTCGAGCGCGGTCGGGCCGACGACCGGGAGCTTCTCGACGAGCCCGTCATAGGCCGACTTGCTCTGCTGCCAGGCCTGGCTCAGCTTGATCTTCGAGAGGTACGTGGACACCGCGCCGACCGTCGGGCTGATCGACATCTCGTTGTCGTTGAGCACGATCAAGAGCTGCGTGCCCTTGTGGCCGATGTCGTTGAGGGCCTCGAGCGAGAGCCCGGTCATCAGCGCGGCGTCGCCCACCACCACCGCGATGCGCTCCATCCCGTGTCGCAGGTCCCGCGCCGTCGCCAGACCCTGGGCGATGGACAGTCCGGTCCCGGCGTGTCCGCCGTCGAAGACGTCGTGCTCGCTCTCGATCCGCCGGGGGAAGCCGCCCAGGCCGTTCAGCTGACGGAGTGAGGGAAATGTTGCCAGGCGCCCGGTCAGCAGCTTGTGGGCATACGCCTGGTGACCCGTGTCCCAGACGATTCGGTCGCGGGGCGACTCGAGGAGCCTGTGGAGGGCGAGGGTCAATTCCACGACGCCAAGCGATGAGCCAAGGTGACCACCGGTCCCCGCGACGGTCGCGATGATCGTCTCGCGCACCTCGGCGGCGAGGGCGGCGAGCGTGCCCTCGTCCATGCCGCGCAGGTCGGCGGGTCCCTGGAGTCCCTTGAGAATGGAGCTCACGGTGCCTTCTCACTCCGTCTTTGATCGTGATCGAGGGGCAGCCGGGCCGGATGCCGATTATGTGATACCACGGCCGCGCATGTTTTGCTGCGAACTCGGTTACTCGGCGTCGCGAGCCTCCTCGGGGCGGACGTCGATGGCGGACAGCGCTCCGCCGGCGCGGGTCACCAGTTGCTGGACCTTGAGTTCCGCCGCCGCGAGCAGACCGGCACAGCGCTCGTGAAGGGCCACCCCGCGTTCGTAGAGGGCGATCGAGCGCTCCAGCGGTTGTCCGCCGGCCTCGAGCTCCGCGACTGCTTTCTGGAGCTCCGCGAGGGCATCGTCGAATGCCAGGCGATCGATGGGGGTCTCAGTCGTCTCCGGCACCAGCATCCTCGTCATTGCGATCGATCAGCCGCGACAGGCGCGGCGCCAGGAAGAAGATACCCAACCCGAACGCTGCCGTACCGATTACGGCGGCGAGCGTCACGAGGATCACGACTTGTTCGAGTACCCAAGTCACGGCTCGACCCGATCGGCGGTGGCCGGGAACTCGCCGAGCGCGACACGGACCCTCAGCCCGGTGCCGCCCGGGACATGTGCTGGATCTCGGACGATCGCGCCATCGACGGCCCGGCGGACGATGGCATATCCGCGCCGCAGGGTTGCCGCCGGGCCGAGGGCGCTGAGTGACGCTCCGGCTGTCGCGAGTTGCCCGCCGCTCGAGGCGAGGCGCCCGCTGACCAGACCAGGGAGACGTTCCGAAAGCCGCTCGTCGCTACGCCGAGCGTCGACCAAACTCGCCCAGATCGCACGGGTGCCGCGCTCCAGCAGGTCGCCGGCACGTTGGCGGGACGCAGCCAGACGCGTGGCGGGATGGAGTCGGCTCAGCAGCCGCCGCTCCCCGGCGACATCGCGGGCGGCCCCGGCCACGACCCGCGCGGCAGCACTGCGCATCCGTTCCGCGCCACGAGCCAGGGATGCGGCGAAGTCCGCCCGGTCGGGTACGACGAGTTCGGCCGCCGCGGACGGCGTCGGAGCGCGCACGTCGGCCGCAAAGTCCGCCAGCGTCACGTCGACCTCGTGACCCACCCCACACACGACGGGTAATCGGTGCGCGACGATCGCCCGGACCACCCGTTCATCGTTGAACGACCAGAGATCCTCCATCGAGCCTCCGCCGCGGGCGAGAATCGTGACCGTCGGTGCCATCTCGGCGTTGCCCGCATGGCGGAGTTCCTCCACGTGCGACTCGAGGCGACGAAACGCTCCCACGATGCTCTGCGCGCTCCCCTCGCCCTGGACTTTGCAGGCCACAAGAAGAACGCGCGCCAGCGGCCAGCGGCGCGCCAGGACCTGGCAAATGTCCTTCCATACCGCACCGGTCGGCGACGTGATCACGGCGATGACCGTCGGCCGCGCCGGCAGCGGACGCTTCCGCGTCGCATCGAACAGGCCCTCGTCGGACAGGCGCGCCTTGAGCTGCTCAAACCGGATGGCCAGATCGCCGACCCCGGACGGCTGCATCGACTCGACGTACACCTGCAGCGCGCCCTGCGGCTCATACAGGTCAACACGACCATGGATCACGACGCGCAGCCCGGTCTGCGGCTGGAACACCGATCGGATGCGCTCATCGCGGAACCACACGCACTGGAGCTGGGACTTCTCGTCCTTGAGCACGAAATATGCGTGGCCGGCCGTCGAGATCGTGACCCGGCCGACCTCGCCCTCGATCCACAAGTCCCGCAGCTGATCGTCCGCCCGGATGAGCGCAGCGACCATGCGGGCCGCCTCGCTGACCGCGAGAATGCGCAGTCCCGGCGCCCCTGGCGGTGTGGAACGCACCGTCGTCAGACCCGGGTCTGGTACTCGCCGGTCCGCGTATCGATCCGGACGGTGTCACCTTCGTTCACGAACAGGGGTACGGAGACGACGAGGCCGGTCTCGAGCGTTGCCGGTTTCCTGGCTCCCTGGGCGGTGTCGCCCGCAAAACCTGGCTCGCTGGTGACGACGGCGAGCTCCACCGTGACCGGCAGCTCGACACCGAGCGTCTCGCCCTGGTAGGTCGTCCGATCGAGGATCATCCCGTCCTTCAGGTACTGCGCCGTTTCGGCCAGCTGATCCGTTCGCAGGACGAACTGGTCGTACGTGTCGGTGTCCATGAAGTGGTACTCGTCTGCGTCGCGGTAGAGGAACTGCACGGGACGCCGCTCCATCGAGGCGCGCGGCCACTTCGTGCCGGCCTGGAAGGACCGCTCGACTGTCCCGCCGCGGCGGATGTTGCGGAGGGAGATCCGGACCTGGGCGGAGCCACGACCCATCTTGATGTGGTGGTAGTCGAGGATCTGCCAGAGTTCGCCGTCAAGTTCGATGGCCACGCCCTTGCGCAGCTCGCCGGTGCTGATCATGCGCTGGAATGCTCCTGGCTGGCGCTGCTCCGCGCACGGGGGACATGCGGACCGCGGACGTGCTTGGGTGCTCTGGCTGGATTGTACCCGAGGGCTTCGGACCGACCGCCCGGACGCTTCGGCCGGCCTAACTCCCGACCACGATGACGTCTCGGGGAAACAGGGTCATCCGGTCGAGACGGCCCGCCTGCGCGTCGAACAGCACGAGATCCTCGATGCGCACGCCGGTCTCGCCTTCGAGGTAGATCCCCGGCTCCACGGAGAAGACCGTCGGCGACGGGAGGGGCGTCGTTGCGGCGCTTCGGCCGAGGGACGGCAGCTCGTGGGTCGCCAGGCCGATGCCGTGCCCGAGGCCGTGCTGGAACGAAGGCCAGCGACCATCCGCCTCGATGGTCTCCCGGGCGATCCCGTCTATCGATCGTCCATCCGGAAGCGGCACCCCCTGACGCGCTGCGGCCAGCCCTGCCCGGAGCGCATCGAGGGCCGCGGACTGGGACGCGGCGACTGTCTGATAGACGCCGAGATCCCGTGCTCCGGGCTCGCCGACGAACAACGTCCGGGTCATGTCGCTCCGATACCCTGCGACCTGCGCCCCGAAATCGAACAGCAGGACGGCACCTGACGGGACGGGCCGGTCGCCCGGCGATCCGTGCGGCAACGCCGCCTCCGCACCCGCGAGACAGGTGACGTCGAAGGCGAGGGCCTCGGCGCCGCCGGTCCGCATGCGCCACTCGAGGTCCAGCGCAAATTCCGTCTCGGTCACGCCGACCCGGATCGACGGGAGCAGTGAAGCCAGCGCGCGGTCGGCGACCGCGCACGCGGCGCCGATCCGTTCGATCTCCGTGGCCTCCTTGACCTGCCGGTCGGCCTCGACCCATCCCTCGACCGGGATGAGCTCCACGCCCGGGTTGGCCCTGGCGAGTCGCTCCCACGTCGCGTGCGAGACGAAACCGGCCTCGACCGCCACCCGACGCACCCCTGCCGTAGCCACCAGGACGGGCCATCGCTCAACCAGCGCGTGATAGCACTCGAAGATCGTCGCGTCGGGGGCTTCGCGACTCGCCTGGATCGCGTAGCGACTGTCGGCCAGGACGTGGACCTCGTCGGCCGTGACCAGGAAGCGGCCCGAATCGCCGGCCGATGCCGTCTCCGTTTCGGCCAGCGTGAAGCCGGTCAGGTACCGCATGTGCTCCCGGCGCACGCCGAAGTAGCCGTCGACCCCGGCGGCTTCCATGCGTGCGCGAAGCCGGCCGAGCCGAGCGGGCCGCGCCGAACGGTCCGACTCCGCCCAGCCAACCAGATCGGCCCGGGAAGGCGGCGGCGCAAAGTCGGCCGGGTGCGGCCATCCCGCACTGGATTGTTCCGGTTTCACTGATAGCCGTACTTCGTGCGGTTGGCATTGTGCTCGGCGAGGGTTTTCGCAAAGACGTGGAGCCCGGACCCGTCCGGGATCGCCAGGAAGTAGATGTAGTCGCCGGCGGTATCAGGCTCGAGGGCAGCGTCGATGGACACAACCGATGGGCTGCAGATGGGACCCGGGATCAGCCCGCGGTTCTGATAGGTCTGGTAGCCCTGCAAATCGTCCGCAACCTGGACGTTGGCGAGGCCGCCCTCGGGGATGCTCCAGAAGAAGTAGTTGATCCACTCCTCGAACGCCAACGTGCGCAGGGCCATGGAGTCCGCGGCGAACAGCACGGTCGGGTCGGCGTTCAGGATCGTCTTCGAACCACCCTTGCCGTCCAGTCGATTCTGATACGCACCGGCGATCAGCGGGCGCTCCTCATCCACGATTGCTTCACGTTCGACGATCGAGGCCAGGCTGAGCACCTGGTAGAAGGTCAGGCCCCGGCTCTCGGCGACTTGGAGTCGGACGTCGCCGATCGCATCGTGGAACTTGGTCAGCATCATCCGGACCAGATCCTCGGCCGTCGTCACCTTGAACGGTCCGCCGTTGGCCGAGGTGACCAGGGTGTAGGTCGCCGGGTACAGGAATCCCTCGAGGCTCGCGCCCTCAGGAAGCTGCAGCCACGGGTAGTCGGCCAGCAGGGTCGCGTTCGGCGCCGCGGCGAGATCGTAGAACGCCCGTGGATCGACACCGGAATCGACTGTCTGAAGCTTGGCGACCACCTGTTCCAGGCGAATCCCCTCCCGGAAGGTCACGTCCACCGTCGTCACGGAGATGCGCGCTTCAACCAGGGCGCCGACCAGCTCCAGAGGCGTCATGTCGCGCCTGAGCAGGAACAACCCGGCCTGCAGGTTTGGCGCGAGGTCCGTCTCGGTCGCCGTGAACATGAACGCGCGCTCGGACGTCACAAATGCTTCGTCCTGCAGGCGGGCGGCCAACGTCGGCACGGTTTCGCCGAGCTGGACCTCGAAGACGACCTCCTCGTCCGACCCGGGTGCCGGATCTGTCAGCGCTGGTCCGAGATCCTCGCGGATCATGTCTGCCACGAACGGGAGCCGAAGCGACCCCGGGTTGTCCCACGCCCAGCCAACCACTGCGGCGCGGACCAGTGGACGGAGGGCGGTCAACCCGGCGACCACGACCAGCGCCGCCAGCAGGCCCGTGAAGAGGAGGAAGCGGACCAGGCCCGGCAGGCCCGTGGGATGGCCGCCCCGTCGCTCCGGGCGCCTGCCGCCCGGTGGCCCCCCCCTGCCGTCCGACGCCCGCCACGATGGCATGTCTGCGCCCTCGTACGCGCCCGGCTCCATGCGCTTCGCCTGATCGCGCGGTCCGCCGCCGCCGCGAATGCTCACGCGCGCTCCCCGGCGTCGATCTCGTCCTGCAGGATGATGGCGGCAGCCTCGCGATCCACCCGCGCACGATAGCGGTCCCGCTGGGTCGGCGAGGGCGGCCCTCCGGAACGCCCGCGCGGCATCTTGCCCATTCGCAATTCGGCTCGATGGCTGCTCAAGCGCTCGTCGCGGAGGCGAACCGGAAGTCCAAGTGCCTCGCCCAGCCGGGTTGCCCACGCCCGGGCATCCTGGGCCATGGCGCCCTCGTCGCCACCGGCGTGCAGCGGCAGGCCGACGACAAGCTCGGTGATCTGCTGTTCCGTCACGATCGCCCCGATCGTAAGGACGTCGCCGGCGAGGTCGGCTGAGCGCTGGACGGTCGTCAACGGGCGGGCCGGCTCCCGTTCCGGATCCGCAATCGCCAGCCCGATCCGCCGCTCGCCGAGATCGATCCCGAGGAGCCGACTCACGGTGCCGCACCCTGTTCAAGTGTGAGCGTGACCCGCGCCGGGTTGGTCGGAATCGTGGTCACCCAATCGGGCCAGACGGTGATCGTCACGTCGCCATACTCGGCCAGGACCGTGCGGGCCTGCGGCAGGCCAAGACCACCGATCTGACTGAGCAGCCCGGCCACGTCAACCTCTCGCGCCTGCAGTGCGCGGACGGTGACGGGAAAGGTGATCGTCGTCCCGGCCACGATCGGGCTCCCGACCTCGATCTTGATGGACCCTTCGTCGAGGCTGAAGCCACGGTCCACCGCGGATCGGAGGCGAGCATCGGCCAACGTTGACACGGGACCGGGGTCGACGCCGAGTACGGTGCCGCGTGCCGACAGGCCCAGCTGGAACGACGTCGCGTCGGTACCCAGCAGCGTCGCGGGATCAACGCTCCAGATCGTCGGTCCAAGCGCCTTCGTCTCGGGGAACAGGGTCGTCCCGACCGGCACCCCTGCCTGGCGACCAATCTCCTCCTCGAACTTGAGCGCGAGTGCCTCGTCCAGCGCAAGGAGCGCCCTGTCCAGATCGACCTGCTGGATCTGCGCGGACTCGGTGTGGCTGCCCCCGCTCGTCGGGGCGTCGTTCGTGACGATGGTCCGCTTGGCATTCTCCCGTTCCGGAACCACCACGATGGATTCGGCCGGGACATTCCCCGAGACGCCCGGATCTACCGCGTCGACGCCGGTCTGGCGGGTCGAGGGGACAACCACGAAGTTGCCGCCAACGATCCCGATCTGGGCCGCTGGCAGGGTGATCCCCTCGCGTGTCCGGAATTCGATCCCCGATTCAGTCTTGACGATGGACCCGGCTGCGATCGTGTTGGATGCGCCGGTGTTCAGACTGGAAAAGGTGACTTCACCCGCGGCCGCCGTGTCGACAACCTTGACCCCGGTCGCGGGGAAGGTATTGCCGACCGCGAGCTCGAACGTGAACGTCGCTGCCGGCACGAGGAGTGCGATGGGATCCGGCTGCGTGATTCCCGGCTGGGCGGTGATGCTCAGCTCGATCGGACCAACAGAATCCACGCTCGGACGAAGGACGATCGCCGCGCTCGGCAGCACCTGCAGCCCGGCCACGCCCCCTGCGGCCAGGAGGACGACGACGCCCAGGAACGCCGCGAGGCCCCGGCCTCGGGTCCTGGAGGCCGGTTTCCGGCCGACCTGGGGTGGCGGCGTGCCCGGCTTGGGGCTCGGGAGGGACCTGGCCGCCGGCACGACTACGGTCGGGCTGTCCAGCTCACCGTCGGGGCCAACCGGTGCGGCACCGCCCGTCGACGTAGCCCCCGTGCTCTCCCCACTCGACGGCGGCGTCCGCTTCACGACGGGATCCGAAGTACCGGATTCGAAGGCGGAGACCGAGATGTGGGTCGGCAATCCTGCCGACGCAGCCAGCGCCCGAGCCGAGGCGTCTCCGGTCACGATCTCGAGGGTCTTGGTGCGCGTCGTCGCCTCGCGGGCCAGCAGGCGGAAGTTGATCCGCGACGTCGCCAGCCGCGACCCGTGGGGTAGGACCAGCGCAATGCGGGCCGCCTCGAGGGACCGCATGCGGGCCACCGCCGAGGTGATCTCGTCATCGATGTCGAGGTAGACGATCGCGGTCATCGTCAGATCCGAAGCTGCCGGACGACCCGTCGAAGCGCGCCGTCGAGACTGCCCGCAGCCTGCCCGAGCTCGATCGCCTGGTAGGCAAGGCCCATCGGGGTTACGTCCTGCTGATCCACGAGCAGCTGTGTTTCGTCGCGGATCGTCTCGACCTGGTCGGGCGACACGATCGCCACCTCGGGCGGTCGCGAGAACGGCAGGGCCCTGGAAAAGGCGGGGGCAGCAAGGGCAGCCCGGATTTCCGGGAGGCGGGTGCCGCCTCCGCACAGGTAGATCCGCCCCGGCAGCAGGTCGCCCGCGGCCAGTTCCTCGAGAACGAGCTCCACACCCGCGGCCCACACGGCGACGTCGTCGGCCACGATCGCCCGGACCTCCTCGGTCGCGTCGCCCGCGATTCCCCGCGCATAGTCCACTTTCAGCGCCTCGGCTCGGGGAAACGGCAACTCGAGCCGATCGGCGATGGACTTGCTGAAGGCACGTCCGCCGAGCGCAAACATGCGCGTTCCCTCGATCCCGCCCTGCCGAACCAGGGCGACGTCGGTGGTGCCGCCGCCCACATCGACGAAGAGTGCCCCGCCCTGTCGAACCTGCTCGCTGTTGAGCGCCCGCGCCACGGCGTACGGCTCTGCGACGACCTCGATCAGGTCGAGTTCCAGTTGCTGTGCGACGCTCTGGAGTGCCCCGAGGTGCACGAGCGGTGCGAAGGCGTTGAAGATCGAAATCTTGACGTGCCGACCCTTGAAGCCGACCGGATTGGACACGACGTACCCGTCGATCCAGGCCCCGACAACGGCCGCATGCACCAGACGAACGTCCACGTTGGCAAGGCCGGTCTCCCACGTCACCGAGCGTTCGGCCTCGCGGAGTGCCTCGCGCTGGACACCTTCGATGAGCCTCTGGAGCTCGGATTCGGTGATCGGCGCTTCTGGACGAACTCGCTCCTGCGAATGGGCGGTCGTGAAGCCCTTGACGAGTTCCCCGGCGATCCCGATGACCACCTGGGTGGGACGGAATCCGGCCATCTCCTCGGCTTCCTGGAGGGCAACCGAGCAGTTGTCCACGACGGCGGCGATGTCGGCCACCGTTCCGGACTGCATGTGTGACAGCCCCTGGCGCTTGCGCCCGACGCCACGAACGACCCCGCGTCCGTCATCGCCGATCTCGAACACCAGCGCCTTGGCGAACTCCGTCCCGACGTCCAGTGCGGTGCACGCCGTCAGACGTTCCGACGCGCCCTCCCGCTGCCACAGCCGCCGCAGGAATGTCATCGGGCAGCGCCCAGCGCGATCATTCGCTCCGGCCGGCTGCTTCGCGGGCGGCCGCCTCGAGGGCAGCCAGGCCGTCCGCGAGCCCGGATCTGCGCGACCCCTTGCCCTGGGCCATTTCCGGTTTGCCACCGCCTTTGCCGTCGATTGGCATCATGGCGGCACGAACGAGATCTCCAGCACCGATGCCGCGCGCCACGAGGTCATCTGACACGCTCACGAACAATTGCGGTTCATCGGCCTCCAGACCGAGGGCGATGACGCCGCTCGGCAGGAGGCCACGCAATTCCTTGGCAACGGCCTTCAGCGCCTCCATGGACTCCCACTCGGCAGCGGCGATCACACCGGAGACACCCGGCCCGAGCTCCATCGTCGCCGCGACGAGATCGGCAGCCCGCGGCGCCCGACTCGTGGGAGCCGTGCCTTGCTTCATCCGCCGCTTGCTATCTCTGAGTTCCTCCTGGAGCGCGGCAAGTCGGCCCGCGACACCCGCCGGCGTCTGGGCCCCCAGCGCCTCCATGGTCGCCTCAACGGTCTCGGAGCGCTCGCGCAGGTAGGCATCCGCGCCCACGCCAGTCAGCGCCTCGATCCGGCGCATCCCGGAACCGATGCTTCGATCGGAGGTGATGACGAAGCCGCCGATCTGGCCGGACGCGCGACAGTGCGTGCCACCGCACAACTCGAAGCTGTAGTCCTGAACCCGGATCGTGCGAACGGTTTCTCCGTACTTCTCGTCGAAGAAAGCATCCGCGCCGGCATCGATCGCGTCCTGCATGCCCATGAAGGCGATCGAAACGGGCCGATCCTCGCGGATGATGCGGCGGACCTCGTCCTCGATCGCTCGCCGTTCGTCATCCGTGAGTGCCCGGTCCGCGGGGTAGTCGAAGCGCAGGTACTCCGGAGTGACGAGCGAGCCCGCCTGCCGGGCGCGATCACCGACGACATTGCGCAGAGCTCGGTGGAGCAGGTGCGTGCCGGTGTGATTGCGCATCGTGTGCGCCCGCCGGTCCGCGTCGACCTCGGCAACGACCGACTGCCCGACGGCCAGCTCCCCGCGCAGGATGCCGCGATGGACGAACAGGCCACCGACCGGTTTGTGGGTGTCCTCGACCTCGAAGAGGACGCTACCGTCCACGGCTCGGATCGCGCCGCGATCGCCGATCTGACCGCCGCCCTCGGCGTAGAACGGAGTCCGATCGAGCACGATCTCCGCGCTCGCGCCGGCCTCGGTCCGGAGCTCCTCGTCCCCCTTCGCCCTGAGGTTCTCGTATTCAATCCCGTCCCGCAGGATGGCGATTACCTTCGCGTCTGCGACCTGTGTCGTCTCGTACCCCTCGAACGCGGTATCGCCATTGCGGGCGTTGATGGCCGCGTACATGGCGCTCAGTTCCGCGTGCCGCGCGAGTTCGGCCTTCTTGCCTGACCGGGAACGATCGCGCTGCTCGGCGAGCGCAACTTCGAAGCCGGTCCGGTCCACCCCGACACCGTACTCGGCGGCTAGCTCGATGGTCAGGTCGATCGGGAATCCGAACGTGTCGTGGAGCTTGAACGCGACGTCGCCGGGGATCTTCGGGACGTCATCGGCCAGATCCTCGGGTCGAACGCCCACCGTCCGTTCGTTCGAGGTCAGCCCGATGAGCGCCTCCTCGAGGATGTCCGTGCCCGCCCTGAGCGTTCGACTGAATTGGGCTTCCTCGCGGGCGATCGCGGCGAGGATCTCGTCACGCCGCTCGGCAAGGTGCGGGTAGGCTTCGGCCATCGTGTAGATGACCACATTGGCGGTCTCGACCATGAACGGTTCAAGGCGGCCGAGCAGACGGCCGTGGCGGACCGCCCGGCGAAGGATCCGGCGGAGGACGTAGCCGCGGCCCTCGTTGGATGGCAGGACGCCGTCGCCGATCAGGAACGTGACCGCCCGCGAGTGATCCGCGATGACCTGGTAGCTGAACCGCTCGAGCTCGAACGCACCGGGATCATGGCCGAGCAGTTCGCGCATCCGATCGTGGATCGGCGCGAAGAGATCCGTGTCGTAGTTCGTCGGAACGCCCTGCAGGACGCTTGCCAGGCGCTCGAGACCGAGGCCCGTGTCGACGCCCGGCGCGGCAAGCGGCGTCAGCGATCGATCAAGAGCAAGCTCAAACTCCATGAACACGAGGTTCCAGATTTCGAGCCAGCGTGGGCAGTGCTCGGAGTGATCCGGCGTACAGAAGTCGCCCTCGCTGAACTGGGCTCCTCGATCGAAGTGAATCTCCGAGCAGGGGCCGGCCGGTCCGGTGTCCGCCATCCGCCAGAAATTCTTCTCGTCCCCGTGCTCCCAGTCGCCCCACCGAGCAACCCGATCGGCCGGCAAGCCGATCTCCGAGCGCCACACGTCGTAGGCCAGGTCATCGGTGGTGTAGACGGTCGCGGCCAGGCGATCGGCGGGAATGCCGAGATCGCGGGTCAGGAACTCCCAGGCCCAGTGGATGGCCTCGCGCTTGAAGTAGTCGCCGAAGCTCCAGTTGCCGAGCATCTCGAAGAGGGTGTGGTGACGGGGTGTCCGCCCGACCTCCTCGAAGTCGTTGTGCTTGCCGGCAACCCGCAGGCAGCGCTGGTAGTCCACCGCCCGGTTGTAGGTCCGCTGCTCGGCCCCCGTCAGGGCGTCCTTGAATTGGACCATGCCGGAGTTGGTGAACAGCAGGGTCTGATCGCCGCCCGGCACCAGGCTGGCGCTGGGCACGATCGTGTGACCGCGCTCGGCGAAGAACTCGACGAACCGGCGGCGGATCTCGGCAGCAGACAGCGGCACGATCCGGGGATCGGCCTGAAACGTCGGGGTCGCCATCGGCGGCAATGGTAGCGGAGCGGAACCCGTGGCCGGCCCGGGTGGCCATGACCGCGCCACGCGGCCACTGAGCGCCTCAGCCGGGGCGGTTTTCCCGATCGATCAGAGGGTCCGTTGGCTGGCCCCGCTGGCGCAGGCGCTCCCAGATCGCGGATCCGGCGATGGCCGCACCCACCAGCGCACCGAGGTACAGACCGCGCAGAAATCGAGCCGACACGGCCGGTCCGGTGGTGGCGTCATCCGCCGCCGCTAGCGGGCTGTTCGGGGCGCCCCGACGTCGGCGCCGGCTCATGCGGAATCCCTTGGTTTGACGTTGGTCACAGCGGACCGGTCGATGGTCGTCGTGTCGGGTTCCATCGGGTCTGGATCGACCAAGGCACGAGCTGCGCGCGACCTGGAGAGGGGCATCGACGAGGTCGCCCGGGGGCCCGGCAGCGGATCACGCTTCGGGCGCGAGCCGAGTATCGCAACGATCGCGACACCGGCGATACCAACCCAGGCCAGCATCGAGGCCACGATCACGTGGAAGTCGCCGACCATGATCAGGGCAATGTCGAGCCGGGCCGCAAGCGCGTCGCCGGCCCACGCGCCGAGGAAGGCTGCCAGCACGAGCCACGGCAGCCGCCGGCCGGCCGAACCGCGGATCAGGACGTAGATGGACACGTGGAGGATCCCGAGGAGTAGCGCCAGGACGGGCGCCGGTCCAAGACTCATGACGCGACGGTTGCCACCAGCCGAGAGGCCGAGTTCCCCGGCGGCTCCTGTCGTGCGCCGGCCGCGCGCACGATCCGCCCACCACCGAGACACACGTCACCGTCGTAGAGCACGGCTGCCTGGCGCGGCGCGATCGCCCAGACGGGCGTCTCGGTCCGAACGGTCCAGCGATCCCGAACGCCCGGCTCCGTGGCCCCTGTCGGGCTGATCGTCGCCTGGATCGGCTCCGCGCGGTGACGAATCCGGACCGCGGCCCGGAACGGCTCGTGGGTCGCGGTTTCGTCCACGAATCGGACGTCCTCGATCTCGAACGATGTCGTCTCGAGGTCCTCCCGGCGGCCGAGCGTGATGGTGTTCGAGATCGTGTCCACCCGGGACACGTAGCGCGGGCTGCCGAGAGAGATGCCCAGGCCCTGGCGCTGGCCCGGCGTGTACCCGGCGGCGCCAGCGTGCTCCCCGACCTGCCTTCCGTCCGTGTCCAGCACGGAGCCTCTCGCGGGCTCCCAGCCGGCGCGCGTCTTGAGGGCGCCACGGACGTCACCGTTCGGAATAAAGCAGATGCCCTGGCTCTCAGGCTTGTCAGCAGTCGCCAGGCCAAGACGTCGCGCCGCCTCGCGGACCTCGGGCTTGGTCAGTTCCCCGAGCGGGAACCGCGCTTCGCGGAGCTGGTCCTGGCGCAGGCCGTACAGGAAGTACGTCTGGTCCTTGTCCTCGTCACGGGCACGCAGCATCCGGGTCTGGCCATCCGCAGCGACCTCGCGGCGGGCGTAGTGGCCGGTCGCGACGGCCTCGCAGTCGTAGAGGTGGCGCGCCTGCCCCAGCAACGCCCCGAATTTGACGGTCGTGTTGCAGTCCACGCAGGGGCTGGGCGTCGTGCCATCCAGATAGGCCGCGAGAAACGGCGAAAGAACGCCCTCGTCGAACTCGCGTTCCAGATTGAGCACGTAGAACGGGATGTCCAGCTGACCGGCAACACGGCGCGCATCCTCGGCGGCATCGAGCGAACAGCAGCTCTTCTTGAACTCGGAGATCGAATCGGCGACGTCGTGCAGGCGCATCCAGACGCCGATGACCTCGTGGCCTTCGTCCTTGAGCAGGGCCGCAGCGACGGATGAATCAACGCCGCCGGACATGGCCACCAGGATGCGGCTCATCCGGCCGCGCCGGTCTCGATGGGTGTCCGGGCGGCCTCGATGCGCCGGGCACCCTCGCGGGCTGCGAGCACGACCCGCGGCACGATCTCGAGCGCCGACGCAACGTCCGCCTCGGAGGTGTCTCGACCCAGCGAAACCCGGAGCGATCCACGCGCCTCCTCGTCCGGATAGCCCATCGCACGCAGGACATGGGACGGTTCCGCGGAGCCCGTCGTGCAGGCCGAGCCGACGGATGCAGCGACCTCCTCCAGGTCCAGCATCAGAACGACGGTCGCGCCCTCGACCTCGCGGGCCACAACCGAGACGAGACCAGGCAGGCGATCGAGCGGGTGGCCCGTCAACTCGACACCGTCGATCGATGTCAGTGCGGCGACCAGCCGATCCCGCGCCGATGCCAGACGCTTGCTGCTGGCCGTCCGCTCAGCAACGGCCAGACTCAGCGCGACGCCCATCCCCACGGTCGCGGCCACATCTTCCGTGCCGGCGCGCCGGAATCGTTCCTGAGATCCACCCTGCTGCTGACTGAGGATGTGGGTGCCGGCCCGGAGGTACAGCGCGCCGGCACCTTTCGGGCCGTTGAACTTGTGCGCCGCAATCGCGAGGAGGTCGCAGTCGAGGGCGGCGACATCGATCGGGAGATACGCTGCCGACGCCACGGCGTCCACCGCTACCAGGCATCCCCGCGGGCCATCGGTGCGGATGCGGGCAATCAGCTCCCTGAGCGCCTGGATCGTGCCCACCTCGTTATTGGCGTGGCCGATCGCCACGAGGATGGTTCGATCCGTCAGCGCAGCACCGAGCGTGTCCGGATCCAGTCGACCGTAGCGATCCACCGGGAGCTCAACGACCTCGAACCCGAATTTCTCGAGTTGCTGCAACGGATGGAGCACCGCGTGGTGCTCAACGGCGGTGGTGATGATCCGATGACCGCCGGCCTTGCCGGCCCAGGCCGCGCCCTTGAGCCCCAGGTTCAGCGCCTCGGTGCCGCCGCTGGTGACGACGATCTCGCGCGGCCCGGCGCCGAGCGCCGCGGCGATCCGCTCATGCGCCTCATCGAGTGCCGCCCGGGCGCGCCGACCCCAGGCGTGGGGCGAACTCGGATTGCCGAACTGCTCACCGAGGTACGGCAGCATTGCGTCCAGCGCTTCCGCCCTGAGCGGCGTCGTGGCGGCATGATCGAGGTAGATGGGCATTGCGGGGATTGTAGGCCGGACGCGCTCGGGCGCCGCCGAGCCCTCCTCCCTGGCCGATGCCCGCGGGGAGCGCCGCGCCGCCGCTGAACGGTGACGCCGTCCAGGCCGCGGGTCAGCTCTCGACCAGGCTCCGGTCGTACTCGCGGCCGCGCTCGCGCTCCCGCTGATGCTTGGCCAGGAGGCGCTTGCGCAGCCGGATCGACTGCGGCGTGACCTCCACCAGCTCGTCCGTGGCGATGAATTCGAGCGCAGACTCGAGCGTCAGCGGGCGCGGTGGCGTGAGGCGAAGCGACTCATCGTGGGAGTGGGTCCGGATGTTGGTGAGCTTCTTCTCCTTCGTGGCATTGACATCGAGGTCGCCCGACCGGGCGTTCTCGCCGACGATCATGCCTTCGTACACTTCGACCCCGGAACCGATCAACAGCGCCGAGCGCTCCTGCAGGTTGAACAGGCCGTAGGCGTTGGAGGTTCCGCTTCGATCGCTCACCAGAACGCCGGCGGTTCGATGCGTCACCTCGCCTGCCCACGGGCCGTAGCCCTCGCCGAGCTGGTGCAGGAGGGCCGTGCCGCGGGTGTCCGTAAGGAGCTGTCCGCGGTAGCCGATGAGCCCGCGTGTCGGCAGCACGTATTCGAGACGGACGCGATTGTCCGTGTCGGTGGTCATCTGCTCGAGTCGTCCCTTGCGCGCCGCCAGGGCCGTCTGGACCTCGCCGATGTATTCGGGCGGGATGTCGATGGTGACCCGCTCGTACGGCTCGTGAACCTCGCCGTCGATCTCGCGCAGGATGACTTCGGGTCTTGATGCCGTCAGCTCGTAGCCCTCGCGGCGCATCTGCTCGATCAGCACGGCCAGCTGCAGCTCGCCGCGCCCGCGGACTTCGAACGTGTCGCCCGATTCGGTGGCGTAGACCTCGATGGACACGTTGCCGAGCGTTTCCCGGTCCAGGCGCGCCTTGATCTGCCGGGACGTGACGAACTTGCCCTCCCGACCCGCGAGCGGCGAGGTGTTGACCCCGAAGGTCATCCGCAGCGTCGGCGCGTCAACATCGAGGCGCGGCAACGGCCGTGGGTCGCCGGGTTCCGTGATCGTGTCGCCGATCGTCACATCCGGCAGGCCGGCCACCGACACGATCTCGCCCGGGCCGGCCTCGGGAATGTCCACCCGATCGATGCCATGGGCGGTCTGGAGGCTGGTGACGGTCCCGGAAATCGTCACGGTTCGCCCGGGCTCAACCGTGCCGGCGGTATCGCCGGCCTCCTCGCGCACCACGGTGATCCGCTGACCGACCTTGATCGTGCCGTTGCGGATCCGTCCGACGGCCATGCGACCCACGTATTCGTTGGCACTGAGGTTGGTCACGAGGAGCTGGAGCGGGTGCCCCGGAACATGCCGCGGCGGCGGCGTCACCCGGACGAGCAGGTCGAGGAGCGGACGGAGGTCCGTGCCAGGGACGGCGAGATCGAGCGTCGCGGTGCCCAGCTTGGCGTTGGTGTAGACGACCTTGAAGTCGATCTGATCGTCGTCGGCACCGAGATCGATGAACAGCTGGTAGACCGCGTCGAGCACCTCGGACGCGCGTGCGTCGGAGCGGTCGATCTTGTTGATCGCGACGACTACCGGAAGGCGCCGCGCCATGGCCTTCTGGAGGACATAGCGGGTCTGCGGGAGCGGCCCCTCCGCCGCGTCCACCAGGAGCAGGACGCTGTCCACCATCAGGAGCGAGCGCTCAACCTCACCGCCGAAGTCGGCGTGACCCGGGGTATCCACGATGTTCAGGCGCACGCCGTCGTGATCGACAGTCGTCTGCTTGGCGAGGATCGTGATCCCCTTCTCGCGCTCAAGGTCGCCGGAGTCCAGGACCCGGTCCACGACCGCCTCGTTGGCCCGAAAGGTGCCCGTCTGTCGAAGCATCGCGTCGACGAGTGTCGTCTTGCCGTGGTCTACGTGGGCCACGATCGCGACATCGCGAAGGTCGTCGCGCGAGACCGCGTGATCGTCGCCCGCCGCAGACACAACGTCGTCGACGGCCCGGGGCAGCGTGGAGCGGATCGGATCGGTCATGGGCGGGCGGATTGTCGCACACCCTCACCGATCGGCAGCCCTGCGGGGTCGGCCACCGGCCGTTGGACTGCTAGGATCACCGTCCCGTGACCGTTGCCGCCGTCATCCTCGCCGTCTCAGCTGAAACCGCCCTCGCGGACGCGGGCGGCGTCCCGCGCGTCCGTCGGATCGCCGATGCCGCCTGGTCCGGTGGCGCGATGCCGATCGTGGTGATCGCACCCGATCAAGATGGGAGGATGGCGACCGCGCTGGCCGGTGCCCCTGTCACGCTGGGCGCTCCAGCGGCCCTGGAGGGCGGCCCGGCCGCGCACATCGCTCGCGGCGTCGACATTGCGGCCGGCGAGGTCGGCGGGACGAGCGCCGCCCTGATCTGGCCTGCCCGGCTGTGCTGGGTAGGTCCGGAGACCATCACCTCGCTCGTGGAGGCGCACGGCTCCGATCCCGGCGCCATCCTGCGGCCGGCGTATCGTGCTGAACCCGGTTGGCCCGCGCTCGTTCCACTGAACGCACTGGCGGAGCTGCGGACGTTTTCCTCGGGCGCGATGCCGGAAGAGTTGCTGGCCCTGCTGGTGGCCGGGGGCCGGCACGCTCTGAAAGCCATCGATCTTGGTGATCCGGGATCGGTCATCGACGGTACGACCGCGCGCGAAGACCTGCCTCCCTACGAAGGGCCGGCGGAATCGGGCGGGGCGCGTGAGTGGGGCGCGCCGCTCGCCGCCATGCCCGATGACACGCCGCTCGAGGGTCCCGCTCGGGCCCCGGCCGGGGCGGCCACCGCGGAGTAGGTCAGGTCGGGGAACCTCGCGCGCTCCTCGCCCGGTCTCGCAACCGTCCGACCGGGATCGTTGCCAGGGCAATGCCACCGATGATCAGGAACACGCCGGCGAACTGGAATGCCGAGGGCACCTCGGCGAGCAGGACCCGCGCCAGGGTCACGGTCGCAACCGGTTGGACGAGCAGGATGATGGAAACGAGCGCGGCCGGGAGACGCGGCAGCGACATCGAGATCAACAGATAGCCGACCGATTGTGAGGTCACTCCGACCAATGCCAGCCAGCCGTGGCTCGGCCACGACGGGAGCGGATCCAGATCGCCGATGATGAGGCCGGCGATGATCGCGACCACCATGGTAGAAGCCGTCGCGATCGCAACCGGGCCGGCCGGTCGACGAATGTCGTTGGTTCCGCGCCGGATCAGGAGCAGGTAGCCGGCGTAGAACAGGGCCGTGGCCGTCCCGAGCCCGACACCGAGCGGCGGATTGGCGCCGTACGCGCCCGCCCCGACCACCCCCGAGATCAGCACGGCGCCGACCAGCACGACTGGTGTCGCCAGGAGGACCGGCCGCGGGGGCCGCTCGCCGAGCACGAGCCAGGCCACGAGCCCGACGACCAGCACCTGCATGTTGCCGAGGACCGTGGCGAGGCCCGCCCCCACCGCGTCGACCGCATGGTGCCAGGTGAGCAGATCTCCCGCGAAGAACGCCCCCGCGATGATCGCCAGGTAGACCGTTCGTCGCGGCAACGGGCCATAGCGGCGCCGCTCGAGCATGGCCACGAGGATCAGGATCGGCAGCCCGTACAGGCTTCGGAACACCGTCACCGTGGACGGCGACACCTCGGCGTAGCGGTAGAAGATCCCTGAGAACGCGATGGACAGCGCCCCGAGCAGCGCCGCCAGTCGTGGCCGTGCCGCGATAGCGTCGTACAGGGCGCTCACCCGGGGACCCGGGCGCTCACGCGGACTTCCCGGGAGTCCCCACGAACTTGAGGCCGAGATCGGCGTACTGCGAGGCGTCCGGTTCGGATGGTGCCTCGAGCATCGGATCGTTGCCGGATTGTGTCTTGGGGAACGCCATGACCTCACGGATGTTCGTCTGGTACGCCAGCAGGGCGGCCCATCGATCGATGCCGAGGGCGATTCCGCCGTGCGGCGGAGCGCCGTATTCGAAGGCATCGAGGATGGCCCCGAACATGTTCCGCATGCGTTCTTCGCTGTAGCCCTGCAGGGCGAAGCTGCGCTCGAGCAGGTCGCGGCGCCAGATTCGGACTGATCCGCCGCCGAGTTCCCAGCCGTTGAGCGCGATGTCGTACTGCATGGCCCGGGCCCGGCCGGCCGGATCCTCGAGGGACGGACGCGAGGCGTCTCCCGACACCGTGGTCAGGAGTGCCTCATCTTCGGGCACGACTCCGGAGAACGGGTTGTGTGTCGCGTCCCAGCGGGCGCCGTCCGCGTCCCACTTGTACATCGGGAACCGGTGGACCCAGCAATACGCGAGGACATCCGGATCGGCCAGCCCGAGCCGCACGCCCAGGTCCGCGCGGAGTCTCCCGAGCACGTCGTTGGTGACCTCGGTGGTGTCGGCGACGATGAGGACGAGATCGCCGGGGTTCGCTCCAGCCCTGGCCGCCAGCCGATCCGCGAGGTCATCGCCCAGGAACTTGAGAATTGGGCTCTTGATGGTGCCTTCGGTCTCGACCGCAAGGTGCGCGAGGCCCTTGGCCCCGAACCGCCGCGCGGTCTCGGTCAGCTCGTCGATCCGGCTGCGCGGCGCATCGGCCAGCCCCGGGACGGCAATCGCCTTCACGCGGTGGCCCGCCGCCAGGACGTCATCAAAGACCCGGAACCCGGACGATCCAGTCCCGTCGGCGGCGGACAGATCCGGGCCGAGATCTGCCAACTCCATACCGAAGCGCAGGTCCGGCTTGTCGGATCCAAACCGCTCCATCGCCTCCGCATGGGTGAAGCGCGGGAAGGGCGTGGCCTGCAGCGGCCGGTCGGGCACGACGGACCTGGTGACCGCGATCGCCATCGCTTCAACGAAATTCATGACTGCCGCCTCGTCGACGAAGCTCATCTCCAGGTCCAGCTGGGTGAACTCAGGCTGGCGGTCCCCGCGGAGGTCCTCGTCACGGAAGCAGCGGGCGATCTGGAAGTAGCGATCAACGCCGGCCACCATCAACAGTTGTTTGAGCTGCTGCGGGCTCTGCGGCAGCGCGTAGACCGTGCCCGGCTGGAGCCGTGACGGAACGATGAAGTCGCGCGCGCCTTCGGGCGTGGACTTGATCAGGTTGGGGGTCTCGACTTCGACGAACCCGTTGGCGTGATGCACTTCACGGATGGCCTGGACGAGGCGGCTGCGCAGAAGCAGGCGCTGCTGCATCGGATCCCGGCGGATGTCGAGATAGCGGTACTTCAAGCGCAGCGCCTCGTCGACCGGCGCGTCCGGATCGTTGATGTAGAAGGGCGGGGTCTTCGCCTCGTTCAGGATCGTGAACGCGGTGGCCTGGACTTCGATGGCCCCGGTCGCCAACTTTGCGTTCTCGGTGCCGGGGAGGCGCAGCGCGACGCTGCCCGCGACGCTCACGACGAACTCGGATCTGGCGGCCGACGCGACAGCGTGGGCGTCCGGGGAGTCGGCCGCGTCGATCACGACCTGGGTGATTCCGTAGCGATCTCGCAGATCCAGGAAGATCAACTGGCCATGGTCACGACGTCGATGGACCCAGCCGGCCAGCCGGACGGCAGATCCGGCATCCGAGGCCCGCAGCGCCCCACAGGTGTGGCTGCGATACGGCGTGGCCAGGGATGCCATCGGGTCAGTCATTGCCCGCGTATCGTATCGGGCACCGGCCGGATTGGAGGGCCGACCCCGGATTCGCCAATTCAGACAAGACGGAGGGCGTGGAATGTCGCGACTGCTGGTTCACATTGCCACGGGTCCTGAGAATCCGACACGAGCGGCGCTCGGGCTGCTTGTTGCCCGGACCGCGCTTGAAGCGGGACACGCGGTCGACATCTTCCTCGCCGGCGATGCGGTCGGGATCCTTCGACCGGCCACACTCGATGCGGGAACTGGCATCGGGACCGGCTCGCTGCGCCAGCACGTCGATGCCCTGGTCGCAGGAGGCGCCGCGATCTACGCGTCCGGCCAGTCAAGCAAGGCGCGCGGGCTCGGGCCCGACCAGGTGGGTGACGTCGCAGTCCAGTTCGCGCCGCCCGACGTCCTCGTCCGGCTCACCTTCGAGGCCGATCGCGCGCTGACCTACTGAGGAAGGCGCCGCGAGCCGCTCGCGGTCGCCCTCACTCCGCGCCGCCATGACGGTGCTGCTTGACCGACCTGGCGAGCTCGCGAGCCAGGTCGCCCAGCGCGACGAGTCGCTGCGTGCCGGCCTTCAGATCCCGCAGCTGGACCTGGCCGGCAGCAAACTCGTCCCCGAGGATCACGGCGAAGTGCGCGCCGTCGCGGCCCGCGGCCTCCATCTGGCGACCAAGCTTGCGAACCCCGAGATCGGCGCGAGCCGACAAGCCGGCTCCCCGGAGGTCCGTCGCAACGCGGAGCCGGTTCAGGGTGTCGGCCGGATCGGCAGAGACGACGACGGCATCCGGTGCACGGCCCGTGGCCCCGGCGGCCGCCGCGCCCTGCTCGTCGAGCACCAGCGCCACGCGATCAAGCCCTAGCCCGAAGCCGATCCCCGGCGTCGAACGACCGCCGAGCAGTTCAACGAGCCCGTCGTATCGACCGCCGCCACCGAGGGCCTGCTGCTGTCCTGACCGACCCAGTACGTGGAACTCAAAAGCCGTCCGCGTGTAGTAATCCAACCCTCGCACGAGGCCCGTGTCCACGCGGTACGGGACGCGGAGCGCTTCGAGATGCTCCCGCACTGCCGCGAAGTGGCCAGCGCAGGCAGCGCACAGGTGATCCGTGATCCGGGGTGCCCCGCTATTGATCGACGCCATCGCCGGATCCTTCGAGTCGAGGAGGCGCAGGGCATTCCGGCCCAGGCGATCTCGCTCGGTGGCTGGAAGATCGCCGGCCACGCCCTCGTAGTAGCCGGCCAGCGCCTCGAGGTAGGCCGGACGGCATATCGGATCGCCGATCGAATTGACCACGACCTCGACGTTCGTGACACCGACATCGGCGTAGAACCGCGTGCCGAGCTCGATGATCTCGGCGTCGATGGCCGGGCCCGGATCCCCGATCGCCTCGACATCGAACTGCCAGAACTGGCGGAAACGACCGGCCTGGGGCCGGTCGTAGCGGAACATCGGTCCGATCATGGCGAGCCGCACCGGCTGGGGCAGGGTCTGCATCCCATGCTGGACGTAGGCCCGGGCAATCCCGGCGGTAGGCTCGGGGCGGAGAGCCCACGCCTCGGCCTCTTCGTTCCGCGGCGCGAGGCGGAACAGCTCCTTCTCGACAACGTCGGTGGCCTCGCCGATTCCGCGCTCGAAGACGGCCACTTGCTCGAACAGCGGTGTTTCGATGGGTCGGTAGCCGTAGCGGTCCGTGAGGCCCCGCGCGACGCCTTTCAGCCGGAGAAACCTGGCAGCCTCGTCGGGCAGGAGATCGCGGGTGCCACGAGGCGCTCTGAAACTGGGCATGGAACGCAGTCTAGCGGCGGCTCACGGGCCCGTTCCATCCAGCCGACCCATCCCGGATCGATCTGCGCGGATCGGGCGCTCAGCCGAGGTCGCGTGAAGCGCTCAGGACATCCTTGAGTCCCTCGACCCGGCTCAGGACGCGGGCCAGCTGACTGACGGACGCGACCTGGAGGGTCGCCCGAACGGTGGCCACATGGTCCGGCCCGACCGACACGCTGGCAGCCAGGATGTTGACCTTCGCTTCGGCTACCACCTGGGTGATGTCGTTGAGCAATCCCGTTCGATCGTAAGCCTCCACCCGGACGGCGATCGGGTAGGTCTGGGCTGGGGCGGCCTCCCATTCGACCTCGATCAACCGCGTCACCTCGCGCTCGTTGATCACCGTCGGGCATGAACGCAGATGCACGGTCACGCCCTTGCCTCGCGTGATGAAGCCTTGAATTGGGTCTCCCGGGATTGGATGACAGCACCGAGCGAACCGGACGAGCAGGTCGCCCACGCCCTTCACCCGGACACCACCGGCCTTGGCCGGCGCCAGCGGCGGCGCGACCGCCGGCAGCTGGAGCTGCGTGTCGTCCACGACGCCGAGGCGCCCGACCACGGATTGGGCGCTCACGGCGCCATAGCCGACGGCAGCGAGGAAGTCGTCGGTGGTCTCGTGGTTCAGCTGCCGGGCCACCTCCAGGAGCCGATCCGGGCCGATCGCGGAGAGCGTCGTCCGAGCGAGGCGCCGGAGCTCACGCTCCAATGACTCTCGCCCATGCACGATGTTCTCGTCCCGTTCCTGGCGCTTGAACCATTGCCGGATCTTCTCTCGGGCATGCCCGGTCCGGACCAGGTTCAGCCAGTCTCTGGATGGACCGTGCTCCGATTTCGTGGTCACGATCTCGACGATGTCGCCGTTCTTGAGCCGGTAGTCGAGGGGAACCAGGCGGTTGTTCACCTTGGCCCCGATCGTCCGATGGCCAACATCGGTATGGATCCGGTAGGCGAAGTCGAGGGGTGTCGCGCCAGCCGGCAGGTCCTTGATCTCGCCCTTCGGCGTGAAGACGAAGACCTGGTCCTGGAAGATGTCGAGCTTGATGCCTTCCACGAACTCGGTCGCGTCGGCGACGTCGCGCTGCCAGTCCATGAGCTGGCGCAGCCAGGCCAGCTTGGCGTCGTAGTCGCGGTCCGACTTGGAGCCTTCCTTGTACCGCCAGTGAGCGGCGATCCCGACCTCCGATACCTGGTGCATCGCCTGGGTCCGGATCTGGATCTCCAGGGGCTTCCCGTCGATCGCAATCACGGCCGTGTGGAGCGACTGGTAGAGGTTGTTCTTGGGGACCGCGATGTAATCGTCGAACTGACCAGGTATGGGACGCCACAGGGCATGGACGATGCCGAGCGCCGCGTAACAGCCGCGCACGTCATCGACCAGGATCCGGATCGCGTAGACGTCGTAGATCTCGCCAAATTCGGCGCCCTTGCGCTGCATCTTTTTCCAGATGCTGTAGATGTGCTTGGGACGGCCCTGCAGGTCCGCGCTGACCCCGGCTTCCTGCAGCTTCGGCTCGAGCTCGGCGATCGCCCGCTCGATGTACCCTTCGCGGCCCTTCCGGCGAGTGTCGAGCAGCTTGGCCAGCTCACGAAAGCGCTCCGGCTCGAGAATCTTGAAGGACAGGTCTTCGAGCTCCCACTTGAGCTGCCAGATCCCGAGTCGTTCGGCCAGCGGCGCGTAGATCTCGAGGGTCTGGCGGGCAATCCGGGCCTGCTTCTCAACCGGCAGCGCCGCCAGCGTCCGCATGTTGTGAAGGCGGTCCGCGAGCTTGATCAGGACGACCCGAATGTCGTCGGCCATCGCCAGGAACATCTTGCGGATGTTCTCGGCCTGCTGCTGTTCATGACTGAGCGTGCTGAACTTGCCGAGTTTGGTGACCCCATCGACGAGATGGGCGACCTCCTGCCCGAAGCGCTCCTCAATGTCGGCGAGCTCAAACCCGGTGTCCTCGGGGACATCGTGGAGAACCGCCGCCTGGATCGCCACCGGATCGACGCCGAGCTCAGCGAGGATCTCGGCCGCCGCGATCGGGTGGGTCACGAACGGCTCACCGGAAGCCCGCAGCTGGCCCGCGTGCGCCTGGGCGGCCATCTCGATGGCGCGCTCGATCCCGGACAGGTCGGCCTGCGGGTTGTGGACCCGCGTCGCAGCCAGGAGCCGCGCCGTCAGCGTCTCCACCGATGGAGTGGCGGAGCCGCTGCCGCGCGAGAGCGCTCTTCCTCCCGCGCGACGCGGACGCACCGCGCCGCGTTCGGGGGTCGGCGCGTCCGTTGGTATGCGAGGAGCTGCCATGGGTGCAGTCTACCGCGAGGTCAGACGCCCCAACCGAGGTCGGCCAGGCCGGCTTCCGCCGCTGCCCGCTCGTTCCACGGTTGGGCAGACGTTGCTTGCAGGATCGTCGTCTCGTGGCCCTTGCCGGCCAGCACGACCACGTCTGCCGGATGGGCACGGCGCAACGCCTCGTGTATTGCCGTCCGCCGATCGGCGATCTCGAGGATGAGTTCGGCCCGCCCGACGGCTCGGGCACCGGCCGCGATCTCCGCGAGGATGACGTTCGGGTCCTCGCCGCGTGGGTCTTCATCGGCGATCACGACGACGCGGCAGCGCTCCGCTGCGACGCGCCCGAGCATCGGCCGCTTGTCGCGATCCCGTTCGCCGGCCGAGCCGATGACGACGATCAGGCTCCCGCCGCGACCAGCCGCCCTCGCGCCGAGCTCATCGAGAACGGTGGCCAGCGACGCTGGACTGTGGGCGTAGTCGATGACCACATCGAACGGCTGTCCCCGATCCACCCGCTCCATGCGCCCCGGCACGGCGCCCATCCGCTCAAGCCCGCGCTGGACAGCTGCCGGGTCGAGCCCGATGGCCCGGCCGAGCGCCACGACCGCCAGCGCGTTATGGGCGTTGAAGTGGCCGGCGAGCTGGAGCCGCAGGTCCGCCCGTCCATCGACAGTCTGGTAGGCGATCCGGAGGCCGTTCCCGTGGTCCACGGCGTCGATCAGCCGGACGTCGGCACCGGCCGCACGGCCGTAGGTGAGCAACCGGGCACCGGCGTCAAGGGCGGCCCGCTGGAATACCGCGGTCGCCGGATCGTCGGCGTTGACGATCCCGGTCCGCGGCCAGTCGAGGTCGGGCGCGCTCCGCCTGGACGGTATCTCCGCCAATCGATCGAACAGGGAGCGCTTGGCGTCCCGGTATGCCTCGAAGGTCCCATGCAGGTCAAGATGTTCGTGGGTCAGGTTCGTGAACACCGCGACGTCGAACGAGACGGCGGCAACGCGGTCGAGCGCCAGCCCGTGCGATGTCGTCTCGAGAACGACCGCGCGATCGCCGGCCGATACCATCGCCCGGAGGGCCCGTTGGAGCGCCGGCGCCTCGGGGGTCGTGCTGTGCGCGGCATTCGGCTCCCGGGTGCCCCCGATCTGGGTCGCCACCGTACCGAGAAGACCAACCTGGATCCCGGCGGCCTGGAGCGCCTCGGCGGCCAGCAGGCACGTCGTCGTCTTCCCGTCTGTGCCGGTGATCCCGATCACCCCGAGTTCGCGAGATGGATCTCCGTACCACCAGGCCGCGGCCTCGGCCAGCGCGCGCTGGGCCGAGGGCACCACCAGCTGCGGGATGGCCACGTCTTGGATCGGACGCTCCACCACCGCGGCCGCCGCACCGTTCGCGAGCGCCGACGAGAGGTGGTCGTGGCCATCCGCATGCGCACCGGGGATTGCCACGAAGACGGATCCGCTGCGCACCTCCCTCGAATCGGCGACCAGACCGCTGACCAGCACCGAGCGGCCTGCCGCGCCCGGTTCACCCTCCCCTCCGGACGGATCCAGGGCGACCAACGAGGCGCCGCCGAGACGAAGACGAGCGACGAGGTCGGCAAGCGGTCGAGGCGCCGATGGTTCGGCCGCAGCGAGAAGGGCGGCGATGCCGCCTGCCGATCCGGCCGATCCCACCGATCCGGCCGATCCCGTCTTGTGCCGCTCGCTCATCGGGCGATGACCCGCGACAGACGCGCGAGGGCTCGCCCCATGGCATACCGACGCGGCCGAAGGATGATTTCGTGCGCTCCGCTCATCGCGACCCACTTCGCCCCGAAGGCTCGCTTGTGTTCCGCGAGGCCGTACATGGGTTCACCGGCGACCGGCTCGCGGCGAGCGCCCGGCAGGTCGACCCCGCCGAGGTCCATCTCCGCGCGACCCTCGCGAATGGCCAGCTGAATGGCCCGCCAGCGGAGCAGGTGGAGCGCCCCCGGGTGGCCTGTCCGGGCGGTCGCATCATCTGCGGAGTGCGCGGTGCTGAGCCGACCGCCGTGCCGGTACAGCAGCAGGCCGCCGATCGGATCGCCATCGACCGTGCGGGCCTCGAGGAGCACGAGCAGTCGGGCCGCGAAGGCCGCCCGCCACCAGCCGACGAACGCGGCCCGCGGCCCAAATCCGAAGTGACGCCGTTCGCCCGTGGCCAGAAGCAGGTCGTAGAAGCGATCGAGCGCGGCATCGATCCCCTCGGCGGGCGCCACGAAACCCTCGTCGAGGTCGGCCGTCGCGGCCGATGTCGGGACTCCCCGGCCGCTCGAGTCCGGCCCGTGCGCACCGAGCGCGTCGTGGCACACGATCTGGATGCCGTCCCGCTCCGCGCCCCGGATGCGCTGGCGGGTTGATCTGGCGACCTGGCTGAAGACCGAGGCCTCGTCGGCCCCGTGGCCGAGGGGCAGGCTGTACCGATGCCGCGACGGCTGGATCTCCTCGATCTGGTGAAACCCGGCCGACTGGAGGAGCGCGGCATATCCGGTATCAGCGGGAACCTCGGCATCCGAGGCGACGACGTCCACACCGTGATCCCGCAGCCACGCTGCAACAGCGGAGGTTCGCGCAGCCATGGCGACCGCCTCGCCGGCCGGGATCGGTCCGCGCGGCAGGTAGGCACTGCCGCCACCGATGAGCGGCCAGGTTCGCTCGAGCGCGAGCACGGCGGATCCGTCGCCGAGGACCAGGTGATGCGGCCGCCACCCGGAAGCGGTCCGATGGCGAGCCCAGGCCATCGATTGGAGCACATGGCCGCCGCCCGGATGGACGGTCAGGTCGTCCCACGCCTCGAGCTCGCGGGGCCCGGCCGGCCGAACGTCGATCATCCGTCCGCGCCGGCGTCGCCGCCGGTCTCGGGCGCCGCAGATGCGCCAGGCCCAAGCCCGCGGCCCCGCCGGGCGATCCACACGCGGCTGCGCTGGGCCAGTCCGTAGACACCACGCCCGACACCGTCGAGGATCAGGTCCCAGGCCCCGATGTAGTTGATCTCGCGTCCCCCGAAGCCCGCCTTGAAGTGGGCGATCCCCGGATGCGCGAGACCCCACAAATCGTAGGACCTCGCTCCCGCCTCTCGCGAGGATCGGATCGCCTCCCATTTGAGGAGGTAATTGGCGCGCGATTCCGCAGCGGCCTCGGTCATCCCGCCATAGGGCTCCACCACGCGGCCGCCGCTCCTGACCAGAAAGAGCGCCGCGACCGGGGTGCCGTCCGCGAGGCGCGCGATGAGCAACCTCGCCAGGCCCTGGGGTCGGTAGGCGTTCCAGACATCCCGGTAGGCAGCCTCGGTTCGAATCAGGAAGCCGGCCCGGGCAGCCGTTTCGCGATAGATCGAATAGAAGATCCCCAGCGCGTCCCCATCCGCCTCCTCGATCACCACGCCCAGCGTTCGGGCCCGGTTCACGTATTGGCGCCACTTCTTCCGGAGGTCGCCCCACAGCGCGGCCTCGTCGGAGCGCAGGTCGATGACTCGGGTCGATGCCGGCTGGATCGCCGGAGCCGGCCACCAGCCCGCAGCGCGCAACGCCCGGCGGACCGCGCCGTCGGAATCCAGGGGACCGTCCAGCTCGATCTCGGGGTCGATCCGCAGGTGCGAGACGCGGCCGGACCGGGACAGCTGCTCGCGAGCCGCGACCGTGAACGGCTCGACGGACGCCGCGCCCCATGCGGCGCAGACCGGCCCGCGCGGCGCATAGGCGAATGCCCACGGGAGCGGCCTCGGCCGTCGCAGGAGCACCTGGGCAGCGATACGGCCGGCCGATGTCTCAGCCACGACGTCCGTGCTCGCCCAGCCATTGACCCGCTTGACCCGGGCCCAGGCCCGAAGCTGCAGATACGACCCGGGTTCGCTGCCCTGAACGAAGTCGTCCCACTCGTCGGTCTCGGCGGGTAGCTGGTCGAGCCTCATGCCCGACGCCGACGCCGGATCTGGTCGGTCACGATTCTGACGATAGAGGGCAGTTCCGGGATACGCAACGCGACCGCCAACGAGCCGTACGCCGTCAGACCGGCCAAGGTGGCCGCGACCGTCCCCGCGAGCAAGGCCAACTTGTCGGAGCCGGGAGCCAGAAGCCCGGCCAGGGCATCGGCCGCGAGCGTGGCAGCGATGGCGGCGAGGAGGGCCCCGGCGCCCGAACCGGC
>CAZOJS010000047.1:0-9999 GCA_964580175.1 uncultured Anaerolinea sp.
CTGACCGGTGTAGCCGGGCTGACGCTCGGGGGCGGGTTCGGCTATCTCAGCCGCAGCTTTGGGTGGACGGTGGACGACCTCGAGTCCGTCGAGATCGTGACGGCCGACGGGACCGTCCGGCGCAGCTCCCGCACGGTAAACCCGGACCTGTTCTGGGCGCTCAGGGGTGGCGGCGGCAACTTCGGCGTCGTGACCGAGTTCGTTTACCGGCTCCACCCCGTCGGCCCGGACGTGATGGCTGGCTTGATCGCCTGGCCGGCGGACCAGGTGCAGGGCGTCCTCGACCTCTTCCGCAAGGTCACTGAGTCGGCCCCACGCGAGTTGACCATCGCCCTGCTGATGCGCAACGCCCCTCCGGCTCCGTGGGTGCCCGAGGCCGCCCACGGCACGCCGATCATCGCCATGGTCGTGTGCCACTCCGGAAACCTGGAACAGGCGAAGGCGGATCTGGCACCGATCAAGGCTCACGGAGCACCGCTGGCCGACCTGCTTCAGGTCAAGCCATATTTAGCCCAGCAGTCGATGCTGGACGCGACCCAACCCAAGGGGATGCACTACTACTGGAAGTCGGAGTTCCTGCCGGGACTCAGCGATGAGATTCTCGATACCTACCGGGCGCAGTTCATCGATGACAAGGCGCCCGCGAACCAGATCGTCCTGTTCCACCTGGCTGGCGCGCTCAACGAGCACGCGGAGGATGACGGAGCGATGGGCAATCGCGAGGCCGCCTACGCCTGCGTGATCCAGTCGATGTGGCGCGAGGACGACCCGCGTGGCCCCTCCAACCGGGAGTGGGTCCGGAGCTCGTGGGAGGCCCTGAAACCCTTCTCCACGGGCGGGAACTACGTGAACTTCCAGACCGAGGACGAGGCCGATCTGCGCACCGTCGAGTCCTATCGGAGCAACTACCAGCGCCTCGAGTCCGTCAAGGCGACCTACGACCCATCGAACCTGTTCCGGGTGAACCGAAACATCCGGCCGTAGCGGCGGTCGCTCCCACGGGTCGGCGAGAGCGCCGCCAGCCCGGCGCCGATCGCCGGACTACCATTGACCTCCCGTGAGCATTGCTTCGAACGACTTCGTCCATCTCCACACCCACTCGGAGTTCAGCCTGCTCGACGGGCTCGGGCGGATCAACGACCTCGTCGACGAGGCGGGCGTTCAGGGCTTCGACAGCCTGGCGATCACCGATCACGGAGCCCTCTACGGGGCGGTCGCGTTCTACAAGGCGGGGATCGATCGAGGCATCAAACCGATCATCGGTGTGGAGACCTACGTCGCCCGCCGCTCGATGACGGACAAGGAGGGCAAGGCCGACGCCCAGCCCTTCCACCTGATCCTGCTGGCCAGCGACTTCACGGGCTATCGCAACCTGTGCCGGCTCGTCACCGACGCGCACCTGGACGGCTACTACTACAAGCCGCGGATCGATCGGGAGCACCTCGCGAAGTTCAGTGAGGGTCTCGTCGGGCTGTCGGCGTGCCTGAACGGTGAGGTCGCGCGGGCGCTCGAGGTGGATGACTGGGACCTCGCGAAGTCACTCGCCGGCGAGTACCAGGACATCCTCGGCAAGGGCCGGTTCTTCCTGGAGCTCCAGGACCATGGGCTGGCCGAGCAGCGCCGCCTGAACGAGCAATTGCTCCGGCTCGCTCCGGAAACCGGCCTGCCCCTGGTCGTTACGAATGACCTCCACTACGTGCACCGCCGGCAGGCCCCCGCCCACGACGTCCTGCTGTGCGTGGGAACCGGCAACAACCTCGATACGCCGGGGCGGATGAAGTTCGAATCGGACAGTTTCTACCTGAAGTCTGCGGCCGAAATGGAGGCGCTCTTCCCCGACCAGCGAGAGGCGCTCCTCAATTCGAGGCGCATCGCCGAGATGTGCGACGTGTCCCTGCCGCTCAACCAGACCCGGATCCCGCACTTCCCGGTGCCGGACGGCGAGAGTGTCGAGTCGTGGCTGCGCAAGGAATGCGAGCGAGGCCTCGGGAGGCGCTATGGCACGGTGACGGCGGAGCTGCAGACACGCCTCGAGTATGAACTCGGGGTCATCCTCAAGATGGGCTACGCGGCCTACTTCCTGATCGTCGCCGACTTCATCCGGTTCGCCCGGGAGCAGGGGATCCAGACGACCTGCCGCGGGAGTGCGCCGGGCTCCATCGTGACCTACACGCTCGGGATCACGCCGGTGGACCCGATCGCGTACGGCCTCCCCTTCGAGCGGTTTCTCAACCCGGACCGCGTGACCATGCCGGACATCGACGTCGACTTCCAGGACGACCGCCGGGACGAGGTCATCGCCTACGTCTCCCGGAAGTACGGCCAGGACCACGTTGCCCAGATCATCACCTTCGGGACGATGCTGGCCCGGGCCGCGATCCGCGACGTGGGCCGGGTGCTGGGGCATTCGTACGGTGACGTGGATCGGATCGCGAAGTCCATTCCGAACCAGCTGGGGATCAAGCTCGAGGAGGCCCTGGAGATCAGCCCCCAGCTGCGCGAGCAGGTCGACAGCGACGACGGTGTCAAGAAGGTGATCGAATTCGCCCGGCAGCTCGAGGGCGTCGCCCGCAACGCCTCCACGCACGCGGCGGGCGTGGTCATCAGTCGTGAACCGCTGACCGAGCTGATGCCGCTCCAGCGGGCAACCAACTCGGACGGTCTGATGACCCAGTACGAGATGCACGCCATCGAAGACCTGGGACTGCTGAAGTTCGACTTCCTGGGTCTGTCCAACCTCACCATCCTGAAGAACGCCGTGGACCTGATCAAGGTGAACCGGGGCGTGGACATCGATCTCGATGACATCCCGCTGGACGACCCGACGACCTTCGAGCTGCTGGCATCGGGCGAGACGACCGGCATCTTCCAGCTGGAGTCGGCGGGCATGCGTCGGTATGTTCGCGAGCTTCGCCCGACGTCAGTGTTCGATCTCGCCGCGATGGTCGCGCTCTATCGGCCGGGCCCGATGGACAACATCCCCGCCTACATCCGGCGCAAGCACGGCCAGGAGCCGGTCACCTACCTGCATCCACTGCTCGAGCCATTCCTGGAGAGGACCTACGGGATCTTCGTCTACCAGGAGGACATCATGGCCGCCGCCATCGCGCTGGGCGGCTTCACGGGTCCCGAGGCTGACACCCTCGGTTACGCGATCCGCAAGAAGAAGTCGTCCGTCCTGCGCGCCCAGAAGGAGAAGTTCGTCACCCAGGCCGCCGAGCGTGGCGTGCCCCCGCAGACGATCGATGCGGTGTTCAAGGCGTTCGAACCGTTCGAGCGCTACGGGTTCAACAAGGCCCACGCCACCTGCTACGGGCTGATCGCTTACCAGACTGCGTACCTAAAGGCGAACTACACGGTCGAGTACATGACCAGCGTGCTGTCCGCGTTCCGGAGCTCCGAGGACAAGGTGGCGGCAGCGGTCGCGGAGTGCCGGCGCCTGGGAATCGAGGTCCGGCCGCCCGACGTCCATCGGAGCCAGGTCGAGTTCACGGTCGAGGGGGACGCGATTCGGTTCGGCCTGCTGGCGATCAAGAACGTCGGGCAGGGTGCGATCGAATCGATCATTGCGGCGCGAGACGCCGATGGTCCCTTCGCGTCGCTGACCGACTTCTGCACCCGGATCGATCTCCGCTTGACGAACCGCAAGGTCCTCGAGTCCCTCGCCAAGGTCGGGGCATTGAGCACGTTCGGGCACCCCGCCCAGATTCTCGGCGGCCTCGACGACGCGGCCGCGGCGGCGCAGTCGACGCAGCGTGACCGCATCTCCGGCCAGACCTCGTTCTTCGACCTGGGTGCCGTTGACGCCGCTTCACTGGAACGGCCGCTCGCTCCGACCGCCGAGGCCCCGCTCCGTGAACGCCTCCGCTGGGAGAAAGAACTGCTCGGACTGTATCTCTCGGAGCACCCCATGGGCGAGGTGGCCGATCAGGTCGGCGACTTCGTCAGCGCGTACTCCGGCGATCTCAAGGATGAGTCGCTCGACGGCCAGCGCCTCGTCGTCTGTGGGATCGTGGTCGGGCTGCGAGCGATCGTCACGAGGGCGCGGGCCACGATGGCCGCGGTTACGATCGAGGATCTACAGGGCTCGATCGAGGTGATCGTCTTTCCGAAGCTCTACGAACAGACGGGCGCGACCTGGTCCGAAGGCTCAATCCTGCTCGTTGCCGGGCGGGTGGACCATCGGGGCGAGGACGCGTCACTCCTGGCCGACCTCGTGATTCCCTGGGACGAAGCGGTCGCCAAGGGCGCCGAGGCGTTCGCCCGAGAGGTTGCTGCCGGCGACCGCGGCAGCTTCCGGCGCCGCCCGGGTGCGCCGGACGGAGGCCAGGTCAGCGGCCAGGCCGGAGGCAATGGAGCCTCATCCCGCAACGGCACGACGAACGGCGCTGGCTCCGGTTACCCGGGTGGCCCGACGACCGTCAACCGGGATCGAGCGCCGTCGTCTCAGGCCGAGCCCGTCCAGCGCGAAAGCGCGATCAGCCCCGGCGGGCCCTCGGTGCCCGTTCGCCGGGCCGATATTCCCTATGTGTCGCCGCTGCGGCCCGATGCCGCGGGGGACGCCTCGCTCCCGCCGATCGAGCCGGGCGAGCCGGTGTCGGCGCACCAACCGGCCGCGAGTGGCGGTTTGGTCGGGGAGCGAGACGATTCGCCTGCACTGCCCGACGAGGCCCGGGCTCGGGCAGTCGAAGCAGCCACGGCAGCCACGGCGCCGCTCGAGTCGCTCAGGGTCGATCAGGTCATGCATGTTCGGTTCGGGGGCGCGTCGGCGGACATTGTGGTTCGGGCCATGGAGGCCTTCCGCCAGCTCGTGCGCGAGTACCCGGGAGACACCCGGGTGGTCGTCCACGTTCCCGCACCCGGCGGCTCGGCCCTGCCCATGGAGCTCAAGCAGACCGTCGCCTACGACGCGAACCTCGTCGCCGAGGTCCGGCGCCGCCTCGGGGAAGGCGTGGCACAGGTGTCGGTCGCCTGATCGCGGCGCCCCCGACTACCCGCGCGCGAGGCGCCGCGCCGCTCGCATGGCGCTGAATTGCTCGACGTACGCCTCGCGAACGGCATTGAGCGTCGGACGGTCGACGCCGAGCTCTGTCGCGATCGCGTTGATCGTCTGCGCCTCGTCGCTCATGATTTCGTCGTCGGCCGCGCCGACCGCGAAGCAGGTGCGCAGGACGTCGATCTTCTGGTCGTCGGTGGCGAGTTCGGAGAACTCCCGGGTTACCAGGTAGTCCTCGGTGCCGAACTTCGCGCGGGACTGGAGCTTGGCCATCTCGACGACGATCACCGCCTGGGCCGCGTCAAGCCCGCCAAGCTCGACCAGCGCCGATTCCATGACCGCGGTCTCGGCGCCACTGATGTCGAGGTCCGCATGTGCCGCACGTGCGAGCACGTAGGCGAACCCGGCCAGGTAGCGGGCGCGTCCGGGCGGCATGGCCTCGAGGCGCGCCACGATCCGTCGGACGGTCTCGGTCTCGCCCGCGCTCACCACCGGCCGAATCGTTTCGTCGCCGCCCTGTGACGCGGCAGGCCTGATCAAGCGCTCGAGAAACCCGCTCACCTGTGACACCGGTCCGGACATCCTCCACGGTGCGAGATCGGCATACGTGCCGAACGATGATCATGCATTCGCCGTGCCTCAGGCCATCGGTTGCGATAGCGGATGCCGCGACAGGGCGCGAGGCTCGCTAGCCTGAGGTGAGCGCTGAATCGACGGTCACCCAATCCGCTCGCCACGCCGGGGCCGGGAACGGCTCTGCAAAGTAGTCCACCTGTCGGGACAGCTGTTGACCACGGAACTCGAAGAGGGAGACCGCGAGAGACTTCCCGTTGGGATATTCGATCGAACTCTCGACAACCCATAGGTCGCCGGTGCCCCGTATCGCGCGCACGGTCATTCTGGGCACACCCCCTGGATAGTTCCGCCAGACGATGGTGCAGTGCTCGCGCCCGGTGATCCGCTCGCCGGACTGCGGCCACTCCTGGACGAAGTCGTCGGCGATTCCGGCCTTCGCCCCTTCGAAGTCGCCGGCCGCCAGCGCGGCAATCATCCTCTCGATCAGGGACCGCTTCTCAGCGTCGCCCATCGGCTTCTCGTGGTGGCTCATCTATGCCTCCATTCGTGTTGACGCCCGCCGAGCCCCCCTTGGTGGGCCGGTCACAGAGACTACACCCGCCGATACGTCAACCTCGAGCAGGGCATCGTCAGGGTCGTCGGGGCGGGCCACGCTCGTCACGGTGACGCGTCAGCCGCAATACCTGACCCGCCGGCCCGCTCCAGGATCCGCCGTGCGCTTCGGGCCGGTCCGCCGCGCGTCTCGGCCTGGTCCGCCGGGGTTGTGCCCCCGAGCCGGGCCGCCGTGCGCCTCCGCCGGTCCGCGGATCGACCGTCCGACGAACGTGACCCCGGCTCAGCCTCCTTCCGTCACCGAATGGCGCACGGCAGCCTCCGTTCTTCGTCGAACTGGCGCATCGGTCGACCACTGAGCGGCGGAAGCGCCGGATCGCTCTCCCTCAAGACGCGCTGCTTCGTCGGATGGTCGATGGCTGGACCAGGCGCTCCGGATCAGCGTCCGCGAGGGGCATCGCCGGGGTCGGCGGGCGGGCCACCCAACCCCCCTCACAAAATGGTGCCGGAGCCGGGACTTGAACCCGGATGAGGTTGCCCCCAACGGTGTTTGAGACCGTCGCGTCTGCCGATTCCGCCACTCCGGCGCGGGTGGTACGCGGCGAATGCTAGCCGGTAGGAACTCGATGCGGCGTGACCGCGTCCAGCGTGGGCCGATGCTAGACTCTCGCCGCTTCAGTATCGCTCTCCGGAGGACCCCCCAGACCGTGGAGGACCGTCGCTCGACCACGGTGTCCGACGACCCCGTCCAGCGGCGCGACCTCATCCTCATTGAGCAGGCGCGGGCCGGAAGCCTCGACGCGTTCAACGACCTGGTCCTGTGCTACCAGGACATGTTGTTCTCGCTCGTGGTGCGCATGGTGCCCGACCGCGACCAGGCATCCGACGCGGTCCAGGAAGCATTCTTCTCCGCCTACCGGAACATGGCCGGTTTCCGGGGCGGCTCCGTGCGCTCGTGGCTCAGCCGCATCGCCATCAATGCCGCGATGGACGCGCAGCGCCTCAAGAAGCGGCGTCCAGCCGATCCGTATCCGGAATTCGAGGATGACAGCTGGCAGCCGCCGGCGACCGAGGCCGACAATCCGGTCACCACCGCGCTACAGGCCGAGCGACACCGCGCGCTCAATGTCGCGCTGGCGCAGATCACCGACGATCAACGCTCGGCGATCGTGCTCTTCGATGTCGAGGGGTACGACTACGCCGAGATTGCCGAGATGACCGGGGTATCGCTCGGGACGGTGAAGTCGCGCATCCACCGGGGTCGCCTCGCCCTCCGTGACCAGCTCGCCGACAAGATGGACCTGTTCCGTGGCTGAGGGACGACGCGGGGGTTCGCACGCCGGGCACAACCTGGAGCTCGTGGCGGCCGCTTCGGCAGGCGACGCCACCGGCTCGGACCAGGTGCGCGCAGCCGACCTGCTGGCGTCGTGTGCCGAATGTGCCGCCCTGGCCGCCGACCTGCGATCCATCGCGGCCGGCACCCGGACCCTGGGGTCCGCGTTCGCGATTCCTGTCGCGCGCGCACCACGTGACTTCCGGCTGTCCGAGCAGGATGCAGCGCGACTGGGCCGGCGCGGGATCCTGGGCATTGGCCGGACACGCGCCTCGTTGACCTGGACGCGCCGGCTGGGCGGGTCGCTGGCCACCCTCGGGCTCGTCGGACTGCTCGTCTCGGCCGCGCCACTCGGCCTTCCTCGTACGGCGGGAGGAGCACCGGCCGGCGAGCGCGACGATCAGGGCGTCTCGGATCCCTACGGTTTGCAGGAAGCGGCGCCCGCGCCCTCGTCGCTCACGAGCAAGGTATCTGAGGCGCCGAATCTCAGCCCGGCCGAGCAGTCCGCCGAGATGGCGGCCGAGCCGGTGGTATCGAGCGAGAACGGACTCCTCGCGATCGTCGCCGGGGGAGTCCTCGTCGCCGGGGTATCGCTCCTCCTGGCCTCGCGCAACGGTCGACGGGCTGGTCCCTGAGGGAACCATCCCGTTGCGGGGGTCGTCCAACGGGAGACATGACGTCCTCTTCGCCCACCGCAGATGCCGGCGCACACGCATCCCATGATCGCCTCGCCATTGCAGCCCTGGCGGCCGACGATCTGATCGGTCTGGATCGGGATCGCGCAACGTCGCTGGTGGGCGCCTGCGACTCCTGTCGGCTGCTGCTTGCGGATCTGCGTTCGATCGCCGCGGCGGTGCACGAGATTACGCCGATGGGGCGTCCCCCGGGCCGCGACTTCCGGCTCCATGGGGACGATGCGCGCCGACTGGCCCGAGGGGCTCGATGGTTCAGGTTGCTGAGCCCCCTCGCCGGCGCATCCAGAGCGGTTCGTCCGATGGCCGCCACGCTGATGACGCTTGGTCTGGCGGGCCTCATCCTGAGCGCTGGGCCCTTGCTTCCATTCGCTGCGACCGGCGCGGCGCCTCGCGACGCAGCGCTCGCCCCCGCGCCAACGACGGAGATTCCTCAGAAGTCCCAACCGGAAGCGCTCGGGCCGGTGGACGGCGGGGCAGGGATGACTTCCGGACCCTCGGTCGGGGGAGACGCTGCTCGCGATTCATCGCCGGCGGGGACGGAGGGCCCAGCCGCGACGAACCTCGAAGCCGCGACGAGCCCCGAAGTCGCGACGAACCAGATTACGCAGCCGTCCCTGGTGCCGTACGCGAGCCTGCTGTTCGTGCTTACGGGTATCGGCCTGCTCGTGCTGCGACGGATCGCCCGGCGCCTTCGCTGATCCGCACCCGACCGGCTGCGCGGCCTCGGGCCGGTACACTTGGGCGAACGTCCTGCAACTCGCGGACACCCCTTGAGGCACGCCGATGGAACGCCTGATGCTGCTCGACGGCAACGGGCTCATCTACCGCGGTTATTTCGCGCTCCCGCCCCTGTCGACCTCGAAGGGCGAGCTCGTGAATGCCGTGTTCGGGTTCTGCAGCATCGTCCTGCGTGGCATCCAGGACATCCGACCCGATTACGTCGCGGTTGCGTTTGACCTGCCCGGCCCGACGTTCCGGCACGAGCGGTTCGCCGAATACAAGGCGACTCGTACGCGGATGCCGGACGATCTGCGGGATCAATTCCCCAAGGTCCGCGAAGTGGTGAAGGCGCTTCGTCTCCCCGTGTTCGAACTCGCCGGTTTCGAGGCCGACGACGTCATCGGAACGCTCACCGTTGAGGCAGAGGCGCTGGGCCTCGACACGACGATCGTGACCGGTGATCTGGACATGCTCCAACTCGTGACGGATCGCGTACGGCTCATGACAACGCGTTCGGGCGTCGAGAACACAGTCCTGTACGACCCGGCCAAGGTGGACGAGCGCTACGGCCTTCGGCCGGCCCAGATGATCGACTACAAGTCGCTCAAGGGCGATACCACCGACAACATCCCGGGCATCCCCGGCGTCGGCGAGAAGACGGCTGCGAAGCTCATTCGCGACTTCGGCGATCTCGATGCGGTCTACGCGCGGCTGGACGAGGTCAAGCCGGACAAGCTGCGCGACAAGCTCGTCGAGTATCGCGACCAGGTTGCGCTGGGCAAGGAGCTTTCGACGATCGTCCGGGATCTCCCGGTCAGCCTCGACCTCGACGCGGCCCGACTCGGGGACTACGATCGGGACGAGGTCGTGCGCCTGTTTCGCGAGTTCGAGTTCCGTTCCCTGTTGGATCGCCTGCCGCCGCTGCGAGGCGAGTCGGCCACCGACACCTCGGAAGCCATTCGCAGTGCCACGGCCACCGTGCCGGCGGCCCGAGTCGGGACCGAGCGTCCGAGCGGGTGGGGGAGCGGGCGACCGATCCGAGGCAGTGGCGGGTCCGGGGGCACCGCTCGACCGGCGGTGGCACCGCCGGCGGGCGGCCTCCAGATGTCGCTCGACTTCGATCTGGT
>CAZOJS010000048.1:0-4709 GCA_964580175.1 uncultured Anaerolinea sp.
CGAACAGGTAGAGGACGATGACCGTCGGGATTACCGTCCAGATGACCTCGGCGAGAGTGTTGCCGTGGGTCTGAACCGGCAAGTCGACGTCGCTGGGGCGTCGTCGGTAGCGCAGCACGCTCCACACGATCAGGCCCTCGACGATCAGGAAGATGGCTACCGCGAAGGCGAACACGATGTCGTACAGGCCGCGGATGTCCTTGCCCTGCGCAGTCGCGGCGGGCGGCGGGTAGAGCGACGAGCCGAACCCGGTCAGGAACACGGCGGCCACGAGTGCCACGAGGATGGCGACCACCAGGCCCGCCACGAGGGCGTCTGGCGCAGGTCGCTTCCTGGGGCTGCTCGACATCGGCTGTCCTCAAGTTGGATTGCGGAGTCACGATGCCGGCTGGGCGGGACGGGCCGGCCGGCCGGGGGCGCGATGCGTTGAGCCGGCCACTCGGGGCCGACCGCTCGACATGATACCCGAGCCCAATTCGGCGCGGGTGCCCGTCGGCGCGGGTGCCCGTCAGCGAGGGTTCCTGTCGGCGCAGCGTGGGACCATGACGCCCATGCACCTGCCGCTGGTCGCGCGCCGCCTCGTGGGCCTGTCCGGGACGGTCGTCTTTGCCACCCTGCTGGCTCCGATCGCCCTCGCGCACGGCCCCGTCCCGGAGGCGCCACCGGACGCGGCCACGCTGCTGCTGCTGGGGTGGGATCTCGAGCCCGCCGTCGCCCTCCCACTGCTGATCATCGCGGTTCTCTGGTGGCGACTGCTCAGCGCGATCGATCGGGCCCACCCCGAGCACCGGGTCCCGAACCGCCAACGCTGGGCGTTTCTGGGCGGTCTCGCCACGATCGCGGTCGCCCTGCTGTCCGGGCTCGCCCGCTACGACACGACACTCTTTTCCGTGCACATGGTCCAGCACCTGCTGTTGACGCTCGTCGCCCCGCCACTGCTGGCACTCGGCGCCCCGGTGACGCAGATCCTGCGGTCCGCGTCACCCCGGACGCGGACCCGCTTGATCCTGCCGTTGCTGCAGAGCCGGCTGGTGTCCATCGTTGGACATCCCGTCTTCGCCTGGATCGCGTTCGCGGCGGTGATGTGGGGCTCGCACTTCTCAGGGCTGTTCGACCTCGCGCTCGAGGACCGAACGGTCCACGAACTCGAACACGGCCTGTTCCTGGCGGTCGGGCTCCTGTTCTGGTGGCCCGTCATCGGCCTCGACCCGGCTCCGCACCGGATGCGTCATGCCGCCCGAATTGGGTACGTCTTCCTGCAGATGCCGCAGAACTCGTTTCTGGCGATGGCCATCCTGTTTGCCGGAAGCCCGCTGTACGCGCACTACGTGTCGCTTGGGGCGCCCTACGGCATCGAAGCTCTGGCCGATCAGCGGCTGGCGGCCGGGATCATGTGGTTCGTGGCCGACGTGATCTTCCTCATCGCGACGCTGGCGGTGCTCGCCGGATGGATGCGCAGCGAGAGACGCGATGAACCGGCCGCCGAGCGACGGGCCGACGTCGAGCGCGCGGCGATCAGCGAGCGCGAGGCCGCGCTCCGGACCCGACGGGAGTCCGGCGGGGATGGTCAGTCGGGGACGGGCGAGGCCAGCAGCTCCCGGTAGCGTGCCGGGTCCACGTTCCCGCCGCTGACGATGGCGACGACGGTGCCCTCGGTGTCGGCCAGGCCGAGCTCGGCGGCGCGGAAGCGCGCCGCTGCGATCGACAGGGCGCCTGACGGCTCCACGACGAGGCGGCTCTCCTCGGCGGCGAGGCGGACGGCCGCCGCGATCTCGGCCTCGCTTACCGTCACCACCCCATCCAGGAGGCGCGTCAGGTGCTCGAACGGACGACGGCCGATGGCCTGGGTGCGAGTGCCGTCGGAGATGGTCCGCGAGGTCAGGGCGCCGTCCCAATGCACGATCCGGCCCTCGCGCAGGGAATCGGCCGCGTCCGCCGCGAGCTCGGGCTCCACGCCGACGACACGGGCGGTCGGACGCAGCGCCTTCACCGCGGCCGCGACGCCGCTCGACAGGCCGCCCCCGCCGATCGGCACGAGGACGAGGGCAAGGTCGGCGACGTCCTCGGCGATCTCCAGGCCCACCGTCCCCTGCCCGGCGATCACCCGGTCGTCGTCATAGGGCGGGATGAAGACGAGGCCTCGCTCGGCGACGAGCCGCTCCGCCATTGCCACCCGCTCGTCGCTCGCCACGCCGACCGTGACGATCTCAGCGCCGTCCGCCTCGACCCGAGCCCGCTTGATCTCGGGCGCGTCCGAGGGCATGACGACGACGGCGTGCGTCCCGAGGAGGCGCGCGGCCCGCGCCACACCCTGGGCGTGGTTGCCGGAGGAATGCGTCACCACGCCGCGCTCGCGTTCCGCCGCTGTCAGCTGGGCGATCGCGTTGTAGGCGCCGCGGATCTTGAACGCCCCGATCGACTGGAGCGACTCCGCCTTGAGCAGGATGCGCGGCGGGCCGGCCGAGAACTCGACGAGGGGCGTCCGGATGGCGATCCCGTCCAGGCGCCGGGCGGCCGCCCGAATGTCTTCGAGGGTCACGAGGCCCGCGGCTCCGGCTGCCGGCGAGCGTGCGCGGCCCGGATGGAGGGCCACGAACCGGGTCATCGAGGCTTGCTGCGCGCGCAGTCGATACAGGTACCGGCCCACGGAATCGCCTCGAGACGTGCCGGAGCGATCGGCTGGCCGCAGGACCGACAACGTCCGTAGCTTCCCGCCCCAACCTGCGCCAGTGCGTCCTCAACCAGGGCCAGTTGCGTGCGCTCGTGCTCTCGCAGGGCAAGATCGCGCTGTTGCTCGAAGACGTGGGTCGCTGCGGCGGCCTGTGAGCCGTAGGTCATCTGGCCGGGACCCTCGATCGCCTCGCCGATGGACGCGCGCAGGCGCGCGGCCTCGGCCTCGAGCGTTGCGCTGGCGGCGGCGAGGTCCACGGTGTCGGTCATGGCCTGATGCTACCGCGCGCGGCGCGGAAGGCGGACCTGCCGCCCCTGCTCCTTGCCGCTGCCATCAGCGACTGGTGCCCAGCGCTGGTTTCAGCGCGTAACGCCGGCCACCCCACCGCCGGCGATCCGCTGAGCGAGGTAGACCGGGATGACGCTCAACAGGACGAGCACGAGCACCACGACGTTGACGACCGGCAGCTCGGTGGGGCGCCCGATCGCAGATAGGATCCACATCGGGATCGTCTGGGTGCCGGGTCCGGCGGTGAAGATCGTGACGATGACCTCGTCGAACGAGAGCGCGAACGCCAGCAGGCCGCCGGAAAGCAGGGCCGTCCCGATCCCCGGGAGGGTGATCCGGCGGAAGGTCGTTGCCGGATCGGCGCCCAGGTCTGCCGATGCCTCCTCGGGCGATCTCGGCAGCCTCCGGAGGCGGGCGATGACGTTGTTGTAGACGATGACGACACAGAACGTCGCGTGGCCGATGATGATTGTGAGGAGCCCGAAGTCGACGCCGAAGGTCACGAACGTCGTGCGCAGCGCGATCCCGGTGACGACGCCCGGGAGGGCGATCGGGATGACGAGCAGGAACGAGATCGACTCCCGGCCGAAGAATGAGAAACGCTGGACGGCGAATGCTGCGAGGGTGCCGAGCACGAGCGCCACCCCCGTCGCGAAGGTGCCGGCGAGAAGGGAATTCACGACCGCCCGCATGACGGCCGCGTTCGCGGCCGCCTCGCCGAACCAGTCGAGGGTGAAGCCGCTCGGCGGCCAGACAAGCAACCGGCTCGGGTTGAAGGCGTAGATCGCCAGGATCACGAGCGGCAGGTACAGGAACGCGATGGCGAGCGCCGACGCGATCCGAAGCGCGATCCGAACGGCCCGCGACTCAACCATGGGCGTCCCCGCTCATAGCGACTCGAACGCGCCGAGACGGCGTGCCACGAAGAGGTACACGATCATGATCGCGATCGGCAGGAGTGAGTACGCCGCCGCGAGCGGCAGGCTCCCCAATGCAGAATTGTCGTAGATGACGTTGCCGATGAACTTCGTATCCGACACGAGGTCCGGCGTGATGTAGTCCCCGAGGGTGAGGGAGAAGGTGAAGATCGAGCCCGCCACGACGCCGGGGAAGGCGAGCGGGAGGATGACCCGCCGGAACGTCGTGCCCGCCTTCCCGCCGAGGTCGGCCGACGCCTCGAGGAGCGAGTTCGGGATCCGTTCCAGGCTCGCGTAGATCGGCACGATCATGTACGGCAGCCAGAGGTAGCTCAGGACCAGCCAGGTGTTGGCGATCTCATCCAACCCGGGTCCGTCGATGCCGAAGAAGGACAGGCCCCACTCGAGGATGCCTTTGCCCTGGAGGATGGTCCGCCACGCGTAGACCTTCGCGAGGTAAGCCGCCCAAAGCGGCATCACCACAGCGATGACGAGGAAGCCTCGTGTCCTCGCCGAGGCGATCCTGGCCATGTAATAGGCGATCGGCAGCGCAATCAGGGCGTCGGTCGCGGTCACGAGGATCGCCATGACCAGCGTCCGGACGGCGATCGTCCGATAGACCTCGACCGTGACGAGGCTCTCGAACGCGTCGAGCGTCCAGCTGAACGGCTCGACCTTGCCCGTGAACGAATCCTTCGTCCAGAACGCGTTCAGGAGCAGAATCACGAGCGAGCCGAGGTAGATGATGACGAGCCAGCCGAGCGGGCCGGCGAGCAGCAGGCGGAGCTGGAGCCCGCGACGCGGGTGCAGCCACGTCAGCAGGCGCCGTAACC
>CAZOJS010000049.1:0-4043 GCA_964580175.1 uncultured Anaerolinea sp.
CTGCACCCGCGACCGCCGCCCATCCGCGGCGGTCGCCGCGCGCAGTCGGCCTGCTGGCCGCGGCAGTCCTCATCGCCGCCGGCTCGTACATCGGGCCGGCGATACTCAACAACTCGCTGGTTACTGCACCGCGCGTTGGCCTGGCTGTCCCGGGCGGCGTTTCCGCTCCGGACGAAGGCACAATCGGTGACGGCCGGCTCCCACTCGCACAGCGGATCGCCTTCTGGACGACCCGCGTCCAGGAGCAGCCGTCCGACTTCCTGTCCTATGTCCAGCTGGCCGTGGTCTGGAGCGAACAGGCGCGCCTGCGCGTGGATCTCGACGCCTACACGCGTGCCTCCGAGGCCGTCGAGCGTGCGCTGGTGATCGCGTCGGCCTACCCGCCCGCACTCTCCGTCCGCGCCTCGATCCGCTTTGCGACCCACGACTTCGGCGGCGCCGAGGCGGATGCGCGCGTTGCCATCGACGCGATGCCGCGCGACGCTGCAGCGCTCGCGATCCTCGGTGACGCGCTGCTGGAGCTCGGGCGGATCGACGAGGCGGCAGCGACGTACGCGCGCCTCGGTGCAATCGCCGGTGGACCGGCGCTCGACATCCGCAACGCGCGCCTCACCTACTTGACCGGCGACCTCGCCGGTGCGCTCGAATTCGCTCGAAAGGCGCTCATCGGAGCGTCGGGCGGGGGCGCCGCCGGGGCGGAGACGACCGATCCAGCCCAGCTCGGTTTCTACCACTTCGCGCTCGGCGAGTACGCCCGACTGGCCGGCGATGCGGCACTCGCACAGGAGCAGTTCGAGGCTGCCCGCGAGCTGCGAGCAACCGATCTGGGCGCGCTCCTTGGGCTCGCTCGCGTCCAGGCGTACAAGGGCGACCTTGACGCGGCGATCGAAACCCTCGAGTCGGCTGTTGCGATGGCGCCCACGCCGGAGGCCGAGGCGATTCTCGGAGATCTCCTGACCACACGTGCTGCGAATGTGACCCGATCGGATGCGGACCGCGCCGCCGATCGGGCGGCGGCCCGAGCGGCCTACGGTACGGTCGGGCTGACGCGGACGCTCTCCGCGCTCGCCGGTTCCGTGTACGACCGCCAGCTGATTCAATTCGACCTCGACCATGGAGCTGCGGATGAGGGGACGCTTGACGCGGCCCGCGCGGCCCTCGTGCTGCGGCCGGACGCCGCGGGTCACGACCTCGTCGCCTGGGCCTTGCATCGCCTTGGTCGCGACACCGAAGCCTGGGTCGAGAGCCAGATGGCGATGGCCACAGGAGCCGCGGACGCCCGGACGCTGTTCCACGCAGGGGCGATACGAATGGCACTCGGCGACGCCGTCCAGGCCACACGGCTGGTCGATGTCGCGCTGGCCCTGGGCCCGGCGCTGGACCCGATCGAGCGCACCGAGGCAGCGCGGGTGCGCGCGGCTCTCGACTCGGGTTCGTCTCCGTCGCGCTGACCGGCTCTCCCTGGTTCGTCCAGAGCGCCCGAGTCCGATTTGGCGCATAATCCCGGGCCCCGCCACCGTGCGGCCACCTCCGTGCCCAGGAGCTCCCCTTGAACGGACGCCCGCTGTCGCTTACCCGCCCATCGCTCCGGAACGGCGAGCCCGAGCCGCTCCGCCACGTGATCGAGACCTACGTCCACAAGGACCAGCTCATCACCTGTGTCTGCGGTTGGCACGGCAGCTGTGCGGCGACTGCAACGGGCGGCTCCGACTGGACCGTTCACCTCAACCAGTTCCGGACCAAGCGCAAGTAGGTTCGGTTCCGCGCGGGCCTCCGCGCCATCTCCGCGCCGTCGGCGGACGCCGGCCCGTCTGATCCCACCGCGGACCTGCCAAGATGCGTCCAATGAACTCGTTCGAGCTGCTGATCACGGGCGGGACGATCGTCGACGGGTCCGGCGATCCCGGTCATGCCGGCGCCGTCGGCGTTCGAGATGGCCGCCTCGCGATCTTGCGGAGCCCAGGCGCAATTGCGGCCGCCGCGGCATCCGCGGGCCGGATCATCGATGCCACCGGCAAAGTCGTTGCGCCCGGGTTCATCGACCTCCACAGCCACTCCGGCCTGACAATCCTGTCCGAACCGCTCCACGAGCCCAAGGTTCGCCAGGGCGTGACGACCGAGGTCATCGGCGTGGACGGCAACGCGTACGCCCCGTTTGCGGACCCATCCGACCTCGCGGCCTTTGTGGAACTCAACGCCGGCCTGGACGGACATCCGCCGGCTGGCGTTGCCGACTGGGCTACCGTCGCAAGCTACCTGCATCGCTTCGACGGGCAGATCAGCGTCAACATCGCGTTCCTCATTGGGAACGCGCCGCTCCGCATCGGCGCCCTTGGCTGGGACGAGGTCGAGGCAGGAACGACGGCCGTGGCCCGGATGCGCTCGATGCTCCGCGAGGGGATGGAGGAGGGTGCCTTCGGGATCTCGTCCGGTCTGGACTACCCACCCGGTTCGTTCGCCTCGACGAGCGAGCTGGCGGCCCTGGCCAGCGAGTCAGGCCGGCTCGGCGGGATCCACCACACGCACGTTCGCTACACGCTCGGCGACCGGTTCCTGGATCCGTTTCGCGAGGCCATCGAGATCGGGCGGCAGGGCGAATCTCCGACCCACATCACCCATTTCTATCATCGGGCGACGTTCCCGGGCAGCCCCGACCAGATGCTCGCCCTGGTGGACGATGCCCGGGCCGAGGGTTTGGACGTCACCTTTGATGCCTACCCCTACGAGTGGGCCTCCACGCGCCTCCTCATCACGGTGCCGGCCTGGGTGCAGGCGGGCGGCCCCGGGCCGACGAAGGAGCGACTCGCGGACCCCACGGTCCGCGTGCAAATCCGGACTGAACTCGAAGGCCGGGGCGTGTTGTACGCCGGCGCGGGTGGAATCGCCGACATCCGGCTCGGTTACTTTGGGCGGCCCGAGCACGCGCGCTGGGAGGGCCGCACGCTCGGGGAGATAGGACGCGAAACGGGCGAGGATCTCGTTGACTTGCTGTGTGATCTGCTCCTGTCCGAGGGACTGCGACTCAACCAGGTCGCGCCCGGCCCGCATACCGAGGGGATCCGGCGCTTCTATCGGCACCCCGTCGCCATGGTCGGCACGGACTCCACGTTCGTCGGCGCCAAACCGAGTCCGCGGACGTACGGGTCCTTCCCGCGCATCCTCGGCCAGTTCGTACGGGATGAAGGGATCCTTGGGCTCGAGGAGGCCGTCGCAAAGATGACCTCGATGCCCGCGGCGCGACTCGGGCTGCGCGACCGGGGCAGGCTCGCGGACGACTTCGTGGCCGACATCGTGATCTTCGATCCGCTGACCGTGCGGTCCCTCGCCACCTACGACGAGCCGCGGCAGTTCCCCGTGGGGATCGAGCACGTCGTGGTGGCCGGCGTGCCGGTCGTCGAGCACGGCATCCATACCGGCGCGACGCCCGGTCGTGCCCTGCGCCGGGGCCGTGACTGAGGTCTGGGTGGTCGGCGCTTGGTGATACGCTCTCGCTCCACCAGGAGCAGCCCCACCGCGGAGGTTCCCATCGTCCGATGACGACCCGTTCGCTGCCGCGCCTCGCTCCGTCACCCGAGCGGTCTGCCGCTGACGCGCTCATCATCGAGCGCGGTGTCACGACGCCGGGTCGGGCAGATGGGTATCCAGTCCGACGCGAGGGCCCGGCCAAACTCACCGGGGCTGCGAAGTACACCGACGACCTCGTGTTTCCCGGCGCCTGGTACGGCGCCACGATTCGATCGACGGAGCCACGGGCGCGACTGATCGCGATCGAGCTGGATCCGGAGATGGACTGGTCAAAGGTGGTGGTCGTCACGGCGGCCGACATCCCCGGGGAGAACCTCGTCAGCGCGATCAAGGAGGACCAGCCCGTCCTGGTTGCAGTCGGCGGCGAGATCCGCCACCACGCGGAGCCGGTGGCCCTCCTAGGCGCCCCGGATAGGGAGACGATTCGGCGCCTCCGCCAGCACGTTCGGCTGGTGACCGAGCCGCTCCCGCCCGAGTTCGCCCCCGAAGTGTCGGACCATTCATTCGCGGAGTACGAG
>CAZOJS010000050.1:0-24590 GCA_964580175.1 uncultured Anaerolinea sp.
CTGGTTGACAGGCCTCCGCGCCGGATGCGTAGGGACCCAGCTAGAGCAAATCCCTACCCCGGGTCGAAAAGACCTGCCAGGGCCCCCAGAATCGCCTGAGCGGCCTCGTCCAGCGAGGCGAGTCCGAGTTCGATGTGGACCGTCGAGGCGCCGATCAGCATCGCGTTGAAGGGAATGTCGTTGGCGCCGCCCGAGCCGCGGAAGTCGCTCCGGAACAGGACGACCGGCGTCCGGCGAGCGTATGCGTACCCGCACTCCCAGGAAGTGCCTGAGTCCGGATCTGCGCCGTCCATGATCGCGACGACGCAGTCCGCCCAATCCAGGCCCTCGAGGTCCTTCTGGAAGATGGCCCGGCCGGTCCGCTCGGCGGCCGGGTTCTCCTGTGGCACGAACACCTCGTGCCCCGCCGCCCTGAGCCGCGCTGCCAGCCCGACGTTCCAGTCCCGTTCCGGGGTGGTGAACAGTGGTCCGGCCAGATAGATCTTCACTTGGGTCTCTACCTTCTCTTTCGTTCAGTCGTTCGAACGCTACTTCCAACAACCCGGCCAGTGTCGGATCGCCGACCCCGCGGAGGGCCAGGCGACGGGCGAAACGGGCCCCGCCCTACAGTCGCACGATCGCCAGTACGCCGACACCGACGGTGATGACCGTAACGCCGGCGACCTGCAGCCGCCCGAGCCGCTCCCCGAGCAGGAAGAAGGCCGAGACCGCGGCGATGGCGGCGAACTGTGATGAAAGGACGGCCGCGGTTGCGGCACTTGCCTGCGCGCCGGCCACGTAGAGCACGCTGCCGAGCGCCTCGAGGACCCCGGACACAAGCACCAGCGGCAGGGCCGCCCGCGAGAGCCGGAGTCGTCCGCGCAGGGCGAGCGGGATCGCGATCAGCAGGACGCCAACGCCGCGCGACACGAGAACGATCCAGGCGAGCGGCACGTCGGCGCCGAGGCGGGCGCTGGTGACCAGCCCGACCGAGAACGCAAGGGATGCAGCGATCGCCAGGAGGACGCTCCGCCGGGTGTCGGCTGGAGATTCGTGCTGGTGACGAGTCCGTCCGGGATCGATGGCGACGGCGGCCTCATCCACGCGGCGATCCATCGAGGCCAGCACGACCCCGATCACGATGACTCCGAGGATCGCGGCCGTCGGAATACCAAGTGCCTCACCGAGGATCACGGATCCGATCGCCGCCATGCCGCCCTCGGTTGAGACGATCGGCGTGACGATCGACACGCGCCCGATGACCAGGGCTCGGTAGGCGAGCAGGAGGCCTGCGGTGTAGGAAACCCCGTTGACGACGAGTCCCAGGATCTGCGGCGTCGTGAACGAGGCCACTGCCGAGATCGACGCGATGGCTGGCAAGAGGCTCAGGACGAACCCAATAATCATGACCCAGGCCAGAACGGACGCAGCGCCGATCATCCGGGTCGAGCGCGACGAGCACAGCGTGGCGACGGCCCACGACGCGGCGGCGCCGAGGCCACCAAGAATTGCGATCATCGCCGCGCAGTGTGACAGCGATGGATGGGATCGCGCCGCGCCTCGTCCGCGCGGCGCGGCGCAGGCGCATCCCAACCTTGCCCGGAACCGTCGCGCGGTCGATCCGGCGATGCTCACCGACTTTGTCAGGTCAGCTGCTCAGTGATTCTGTCAGCCGGCGGTCCTTTGGCGCAAGGGTCCGCTTGCGCCACGGGTGGTCGGACCGGGGTGGATAGCCGGGACGCTCGGATCCGCCTGCCGCGGGGGTTGGTCCGGCGGACGCGCTGAACATGAAACCGCGCAGGTGATCGGGATCGGGTGAGACCGCCACGACGAGCAGTGTCCGACCTCGGTCGACCACGAGCAGGCGGCCATCGAGGTGGAGCTCGACCTCGACCCGTCGGCCGGCGAGGCCGCGGCCACCATGGGTCGGGGGCACCTGGAGGACCGCACCCTCCACCCGGACGGTGTTGTCGTTGCCGACGACCCGGCGCCAGCGGAAGGCGCAGATGCGCGCCAGCTCCCGGGCCGGCGGGGCCGGTCGCCAGGCTGGGGCCTCGATCGCCGGCGGCACGGCGAACCGTTCGTTGAAGCGCCCGATGAACCGCTCGAGCACGGCGTTCGCGCTCACGAGGTCGGCGGCTCCCGCGAGACGGAGTTCCGAGACGAGGCGGTCCTGGCAGGTCCCCCACAGCCGCTCGACCCGGCCCTTGGCCTGGGCCGAGGCGGCCGCGACCGAGGCGATCCCGAGCTCGGCAAAGGCGCGCCCGACCTGGGCCCCGGCATCGCCGAGTGGACCACCCGGGCGGGTCGGCGCGAAGATCCCCGAGCGATCGCGATAGACGGCCGCCGGAACCCCGTGGTCCCGGCACAGCCGGGCCAGGATGGTCAGGTATGCCCGGCCGTCCTCGGACGGGGCGAACGTGGCGGCGACGATCACGCCGGTCGCGTCGTCGATGGCACCGACCAGGGTGAGTCGTGGACCGCGGTCCTCGAGCCAGTCGTGGGGACTGCCGTCGATCTGGACGAGGAGGCCCGCCTGGGGCATCCGCTCGCGCCGGCTCCGGTACTTCGGTGCTCGCCGTCGCCGGGTGGTCCCCACCCCCGATCCGCGCAGGAGGCGCTGGAGCGACGAGCGCCCGATGACGATGGCCTCATCGGTTGCCAGGAGCTCGGCGAGGTGGCTGTCGTTCACCCCCCGGTAGCGGCCCTTCGCGAGTTCGACGATGCGCTCCCGCATGACCGCCGGCAGGTGGCGCGGCGAGGCCCGCCCGCGGTTCCCATGGACGATGCCCTCGACCCCCATCGCCCGGAAGCGGCCGAGCAGGCGCCAGGCCGTCCGCTCGCTGGCAGCGAGGAGCGCCGCCGCCGCATCGACCGTCAGCGCGCCCTCCCGCCAGCGGCCCAGGACATCGATCCGTTGCTGATCCCTCGAGTTCACGGTCAGTCTCTCTCTCATCGGTGAAGACTGACAAAATCACGGAGCAGTTAGCACTGCCACATTCACTGAGCAATGACATCGGATGGTCGATCCAGCAAGGCTCTGGTACCATCCCCGTTCGCGCTCGGCGTCTCGCGCCCGCGCACGTTGAATTCCGCCCTACCGATCGAGAGGTTTCGCACCTTGGCCAAGACTCCCCGGACCTGGACAGGCGCACGCACGCCATCGGGCCTGAAGCGCGTCCGATCCGCCGAGCGCCGCCATGCGATTCTCGGACCTCGCCGGACCGTCGCGAAGACGCTTGTCAAGAACGCCCTGACAGCCGCCACCGCGCCCGTCGAGGGCATTGATCCGCAGACCGCCCTGACCGAGGCCATCAGCGCGCTGGACCGCGCGGCCAAAGTCGGCGCGATCCACCCGAATGCAGCCGCCCGACGCAAGTCACGCCTCGTGCGCAAGGTCAATGCGGCTGTCGGGGGAGCCGTCGCGGCGTCATCACACGTCGCCAAGACCGTCGGGAAGGCCGCTGCGGTCAAGGCTGCCAAGGCTCGCATCGCTGCCGGCAAGGCCGGCAAGGCCAAGGGCGCCCAGACCGCTGCCGGCAAGGCCCGAGCCGCGTTGAGCAAATCGAGCCGAGCGGAAGCGGCTGCGGCCGCGAGCGCTGCCGCCGCCAAGGCCGCCAGCGCGGTTGCCCCTGCCAAGCCCACCAAGGCCAAGGCCACGAAGCCCGCCGTCAAGACAGCTCCGAAGGCCAAGGCGTCAACCGCGGCGGGGACGGCCTCGTCCAAGCCCGTCGCCGAGAAGGCATCGGCGAAGAAGGCGGTAGCCAAGAAGGCCGCCAGCAAGGCGCCCGCGAAGAAGGCCGCGAAGGCCTGACCCTCGGCTTGGGCCAGCGGCACCCTTGACGCCCCGGCCACGGCCGGAGCGTTTCGATTCAGGGTGCGGAGGGGCGGTCCGACAGTCCTACACCGGCCGTGGCCGGGTTGCGCCGTAGACGACGCCACCGGCAAGACCGAAGCCCGTCGCCAGGATGATGAGCAACGTCGCGGTCGACCACTGCTGGGCCCAGTAATAGGTGGAGAAGCTTGAGGCGTCCGTGACACCGGCCCCGGCCAGGGCCTCCGGCTGATCCTCCAGGTAGCGCTGATACACGCAATCGCCGCCCGCCTGGCATGAGATCCGACCGCCGAGGCCAGGATCGCGATACCCGTCGTCCGCGGCGAAGAAGAGCGCCTTGACGCCGAGCAGCAGCGCGGCGAGCGCCAGCCCCATGATCAGGGACGCGAACACTGCGTTGGTCACGATTCGTCGCCAGGCGCCCCGGACGGTTCCGGACCGCGCATCCGCGTAGTAGCCGATCAGGATGCCCGCCGGCATGGTCAGGGCCCAATAGATCGGCTCGATTGGAATCACGAGGAGGAAGCTCAGGCCGATCGTGAGCGCCATCCCGAGGCCGACGTAGGCAGCCGTGATCGCGCCGCGATCGACGAGGCGAGTCACGCCGGGCTGGCCCCCGCGCCGAGGGCGGACCGTCCGGGGTAGAGCGCGCCGTCGCCGAGCTCTTCCTCGATGCGCAGCAATCGGTTGTACTTGGCGACCCGCTCAGATCGGGACGGCGCGCCGGTCTTGATCTGGCCGGTCCCCATCGCGACGACGAGATCGGCGATGGTCGTGTCCTCGGTTTCACCGGATCGATGCGAGACGATCGTGGCCCAACCGGCACGGCGCGCCGTCTCGATCGCCTGCACGGTCTCGGTGAGGGTCCCGATCTGGTTCAGCTTGATCAGGACCGCGTTGGCCGCGCGCTCCGTGATGGCCCGGCCGATCCGTTCCGGGTTGGTCACCAGCAGGTCATCGCCGACCAGTTGCACTCTCGACCCGAGCCGCTCGGTGAGCGCGCTCCAACCGGCCCAGTCGTCTTCCGCCAGCCCGTCCTCGATCGACACGATCGGGTAACGGGCGGACCAGTCCGCCCACAGGTCGATCATCTCGCCGGAATCGAGCGTCCTGCCCTCCCGTTCGAGGACATACCGGGTCGGTCTGCCGTCCTGCCCGCTGCCGGGCTCGACGAGCTCCGTCGTCGCCGGATCGAGGGCGATGGCCACGTCCTCGCCCGGCCGATAGCCGGCCGCTTCGATGGCCCGAACCACGATCTCGAGGGCCGCCTCGTTGGACGGCAGGGAGGGCGCGAACCCGCCTTCATCGCCCTGGCCCGTGGCGTGGCCACCCTCGTGGAGCAGGGTTCGCAGGGCGGCGAAGATTTCGGCGCCGGCTCGGAGGGACTCGCGGAACGTCGCCGGGCCGACCGGCATGACCATGAATTCCTGGAAGTCGGTCGAGTTCTGGGCGTGCCGGCCGCCGTTCAGGATGTTGAACATCGGGACCGGCAGCGTCCGGGCGCCGACGCCGCCGAGGTAGCGATACAGGGGCAGGTCCAGCGCGGCGGCACTGGCGTGGGCGCAGGCGAGCGATACGCCCAGGATGGCGTTCGCCCCAAGCCGTCCCTTGTTCGGCGTTCCGTCCAGATCGATGAGGGCCGCGTCCACCCCAGCCTGATCCGCGGCATCAAGGCCGATCAGTGCGGGCGCAATCTCCTCGATCACGTGGTCGACGGCCTTGCGCACGCCCTTGCCGCCATAGCGACGCATGTCCCCGTCTCGCAGCTCGACGGCCTCATGGGCACCGGTCGAGGCACCCGACGGGACCGCCGCCCGGCCGACCGTTCCATCCCCGAGCAGGACGTCGACCTCGACCGTCGGGTTGCCCCGCGAGTCGAGGATCTCGCGCGCTTCGATGAGCGCGATGGATGTGTCGACGCTCACGCCGGCACGCGGTCCGGGAGGATGGAGATGCCGGGCAGTTCGCGACCCTCAAGGAATTCAAGGCTGGCGCCGCCGCCGGTGGAGATGTGGGTGAACCGGGCAGCGAGCCCCTGCTGCTGGATCGCCGCCACGGAGTCCCCGCCCCCAACCACGACCGTCGCGCCATCGTCACACCGCTGGGCGAGGAATCGGGCGATCGCCTTGGTTCCGTGCGCGAAGGACGGGATCTCGAAGACTCCGAGGGGCCCGTTCCAGAAGACGGTCTTCGCATCGCGCAGGGCTTCTTCCATGAGTTCCTGCGTTGCAGCGCCGACGTCGACGATGTGCCACGAGGCCGGGATCTTGTCCGCCTGCAGCGTCTTGTACTCCGTGCCGCGGGTGACCTCCTTGGCCACGATCACGTCGACCGGCAGGATCACGCGCACGCCGCGCTTTTCGGCGATGGCCAGGACGCGAGCCGCCTCGTCGACCATGTCGTGCTCTGCCAGGCTCTTGCCGATCGACTTGCCCTGGGCCAGCAGGAATGTGTTGGCCATCCCGCCACCAAGAACCAGCACGTCAATCTTGGACAGCAGGTTGTCGAGGACCTTGAGCTTGCCCGAGACCTTGGCCCCGCCGACGATCGCCGCATACGGACGAGCGGGTGCCTCCAGCAGGTTCGAAAGCTGGGCGAGCTCCTGCTCCATCAGGAATCCGGCATAGGCCGGCAGGAGCCGCGGGACGCCGACCGTCGACGCGTGCGCGCGGTGCGCAGTCCCGAAGGCATCGTTGACGTAGACATCCGCATACGCGGCGAGCTGCGCAGCGAACGCGGGATCGTTCCTCTCCTCCTCCGCGTGGAATCGGAGATTCTCAAGCATGATCAGTTCGCCGGGGCGGAGGCGCCTGATCGCATCCACCGTCCCGACCCCGAGCGCGTCGCCGGTGACGGACACGTTCTTGCCGATGAGCTGGGTCAGCCGCTCCGCGGCCGGTCGCAGCCGGAGGCCGTCCTGGACCTTGCCGTTCGGCCGGCCGAGGTGGCTGGCCAGCACGAGCATGGCGCCCTGGTTCAGCAGGTGGCGGATGGTTGGGATGGCCGCTCGAATCCGGGAGTCATCGGTGACCTTGCCGTCCTCGAGTGGGACGTTGAAATCGACCCGCAGGAAGACGCGCTTGCCGGAGACATCGACGTCTCGGATCGTCAGCTTGTCCATCGGTGACCTGCCTGTCGGGCCTGGGCGATCTGGGCTGCGAGTGGCATCCGCTCAGGCAGAAACGGCAGACGGCATGCGCGACGCGATCATCTGGATCAGGTCGGCGCACCGGCAACTGTAGCCCCACTCATTGTCATACCAGGCGATCACCTTGACCATGGTTCCGCCGAGGACCATCGTGCTGCCGGCATCGATGATGGAGGACCGCGCGTCGCCCCGGAAGTCGGACGACACCAGCGGCTCGTCGGACACGCCGAGGATCCCGGCCATCGGCCCATTGGCCGCAGTACGGAACGCGGCGTTGAGCTCTTCGACCGAGGTCTCCCGCCGGACCGTGGCCGTGAAGTCGACGACGCTCACGGTCGGTGTCGGAACGCGCAGGCTGAAGCCGTCGAACTTGCCCTTCAGGTCGGGGATCACGAGGGCCAGCGCCTTGGCGGCTCCGGTCGTCGTTGGGATGATGTTCTGGCCGGCCGCCCGCGCCCGGCGCGGGTCCTTGTGTGCGACATCGAGAATCCGCTGGTCGTTGGTGTACGAGTGGATCGTGTTCATCAAGCCGCGCTCGATGCCCACGAGATCGTGGACAACCTTGGCGGCCGGGGCCAGACAGTTGGTGGTGCAGCTTGCGTTGCTGATGATGTGGTGGCTCGCCGGATCGTACTTGTCGTCGTTGACACCGAGGACGATCGTGATGTCCTCGCCCTTGGCCGGAGCGCTGATCACAACCTTCCGGGCGCCTGCGTTGAGGTGCACCCGGGCCTTGTCCGCGTCCGTGAAGATGCCGGTCGACTCGAGGACGATGTCGACGCCGAGGTCACCCCACGGAAGAGCGCCGGGATCCCGCTCCTTGAGCACCTTGATCTCGCGTCCATCGATGATCAGGGCATCGTCCGTGTGGTCGACCGTGCCCGGATAGGCCCCGTACGTTGAATCGTGCTTGAACAGGAGGGCGTTCATGCTCGTCTCGACGAGGTCGTTCACGGCCACGACCTCGACGCCCGGTGCGCGTTCCAGGATCGCCTTCAGCGATTGACGGCCGATCCGGCCGAAGCCGTTGATCCCGACGCGAACAGTCATGGGTAAGCCCTCCACAGGGGGGTGCCGAGCGGCAGCCGCGCCCTGGATGATGTCGAATTCGTACCGCGCAATGCTATCAGAGGGCCCGGCGACGCCCGGAAATACAGGACCCCCCGCCGGTCGCCCGACGGGGGGTTCAGGGTTCGGAACGCGAGGGCGTCAGCCGCCGATCTTGAACACCTTGGTGCCGCACTTCGGACACGTGCCCGACAGCGCCGCCTTGCCGTTCTTCATCGTGATCATCTTTGGGTTCTGGACTTCGACTTTCATCTTGTCCTTGACGCAATAGGCCTGTGACACGCTCAGTCCTCCTTGGCTCCGTGCGCCCCGGGCGTCTGCCCGGAGTCGCCATCTTGATTACGCGCCGAGTGACGGTCGCCAGCGATCCGCCCCGGCTTCGACCTTTCGACGGTCCATGTCGGCGAGGACCCGGAGTGCTTCCAGCCCCGTTTCCACGCAGGCGCGTTCCGCCGCCAACTTTGCGTCCCCGGTGGGGAATTCCCCCGTGGTCCGCTGAGCGAATACCGCGCACACGACGCCGGCTCGACATCGAGCAAGCCCCGCGAGCACCAATAAGGCCGACGCCTCCATCTCAAAGTTCATGACGTGCTGGCGCGCCATGTCTGCTGCGAGGTCAGGGTATCGGATGGGAAGCTGTGGGATCGGGCGTCCCTGCGCACCGTAGAACCCTGGCGCTGTCGCGGTTATTCCAACGTGGTAGCGATGTCCGAGCCGATGGGCGGCCTCGATGAGCGCGCCGACCGCTTCATGATGGGCCACCGCTGGGTAGCCATCCGAGACGAACCAGCTCGTTGTCGTCTCGAGTCGAACGGCTCCCGAGGTGATGATCAGGTCGCCGGACAGGGTTTCCGGCTGAAGCCCACCGCTCGAACCGACGCGGATGAAGGTGGGCCGGTCCGTGATCGCGAGGATCTCGGCGATCACGATCTCGACGTTGTCGGCACCGATGCCGGTCGATACGATCGAAACCCGGAGACCCTTGTACATCCCGGTGACTGACGCGAACTCGCGGTTTCGACGCTCGGACTCGATCGATTCGAATAGGGTCGCGGTCCGGGCCACCCGATCGGGGTCGCCGGGGAGGAGGATGTACTCGGCCAGTTCACCTGGACCGAGATCGATGTGGTACTGCCGTTCTCCGACAGGGAGCGCGACGCGGCTGTCCGCGTTCGGCAAACCCATCTCTCCTCATGCGTGGCGCCCGCCTCGCGGCGCGAGGCTCGGCCAAGCGTAGACGTGCGCTCGAACGTGCGTCAAGCCGATCTGAGCGTGAAATGGCGGTACCGACCGCGGTCATGGCGTGACTGTCGACCGCCCGTCCCCCTCGCGGAGGCTCACCAGGCGCGCCATGACCATCTCCAGGAGTCGACGACGAGCCCGTCGGCGACCCGTGATTGACGTCGTGAGCGTGGCCGCGGCCACGGCGAACAGGCCCATGATCAGCACCCACCCACCGACCCCGCCCGACGGCGATGCGCCCGACCCACCTTCCTCCACGGCCGAGCCCGGGGCCCCTGTTGCGATCGCCGCGATCGGAACGACCTCTCCGAGCGCGCCGAGACGTACCAGACCCGCCGGGTCGGCAACCACCAGGCGAACGTTGCCCTCGATTGCCTCGACCGTCGCCACGACACCGATGGCATCCCCGCGATGCAGGAGGGTGCCAAAGGCTGCGGCTTCCTCGCGCAGGACGAGGATGCTCGTGGCGGTGCCATCGTCCAGGATGAAGCCGTCGGGTTCGACCCCGCTGATCAGCCCGCCGACGCGCACCAGCCTGCCGACATGATCGACAAGCATGGCCAGATCGACGTCGGGTGGGCCGCCTGGCGCCTCGGCCGGTCGCGCGTAGGAGGTCGCCGGGTCGGGAGCGGATCCGCTGCGCGTCGAGTTGTCGGTCGAACTGGTGGTGCCGGATGCGATCGCGGGTCCCTGGGCGATGTCGCCGGAGGCGCGTGGCGTCACGGCCCAGCGGCGATCAGTCGCGCTCGGGTACGGGCGATGCACGAACCCGATTACGGTCGCGACCCGGCCTTCAACCAGCGTGGTCGAGGGGATGCCGCTGCCCGACAGCCCCGCGATGAGCACGCTGGCGGTGCCAACCCGCAGGTCGGCGCGCCACCGATCTCCGAGGCGGGTCACCTTGGTCACCGTCCCGGCGACCCGCACGAGCCGCCACTCATGGGCCTCGCCCGGAGCGGCGTTCAGCGCAATCGGAGTCGATTCCACGTGCGCGTCGAGGATGCCGACCGTCGTCGCACGGATCCGTGGCGCATCCCATGCCCTGCCGAGGTCTCCCTCGATGCGAAGGCGAGTGCCAAGACCGGGCGCGGCGCCTTCCGCCGGGATGAGGACCTCGATTCCGCCGGTTTCGTCCTCGATCACGATGCGCCGGCCATCCTTGTCGAGCAGCCCGGGTCCGGCGATGACGACGCCGGACAACGCAACGCTGCCCTCACCGAGCGTGCGCGCGGCCGCGATGGAGATCACGCGAAGCCCGCTCGGGCCGGTGCTCGATCCCGGGTCACCGTCCACTCCAGCCAAGGTTGCCGCGTCGATGTCGGCGCGGTCGCGCAGCCACAATCGATAGCCGTCCAGGGCTCCTCGGCTCGAGGCGCGCTGCCCGACGATTCCCGTCAGACGGTACGTAGCCCCGGCACGGAGATCGGCCACGGTGATCCCGCTGGACGTATCGGCCATCACCCGGACGCTCGTTCCGAAAGCATCCAAGACGTCGATCGAGATGTCCCCGGGTGCACTCCTGCGCGCGGGCCCGACCTGCGTCCCGACGAACACGCTGAGCCGGCCTTCGGTGCCCTCGCCGAGTTCGGCTCCCGTGATGAGCTGTGGGTCGGGCAGCGTGCCGACGCCGACGTCCGTGATCCCGCTCGCCACGGGCCGCAATTCGGGCTGTCCATAGGGCGCGGAAGAGGCACCCTTGATCTGGAGGATCCGGCCGCGGGCGGGGAATGGCACGCCTTCGGGCAGGCGCACCGCGATCCCGCCGGTGGCATCGGCGATCGAGATCAGTGGCGGCACGCCGAGACGTCCCGCCTCAGCCACCACGACCCCGACGACCGTGACGGTGGTCCCAACCGGCCGTGACCGCGCCTCAGCAATCGAAATGGCCGCACCGGACGTCGGCGTCGGGACCGGGGACGTGGTCGGAATCGGGGATGCCGTGGGGTCCGCGGAAGGGGTCGGAGACGGGGAGATGGTGGCGGTCGGTGCGGGCGATGGCTCCTCGGTTGGCTCCGGGCTGGCCGACGGCGCCGGCGTGGGTGTCGGGGACGGCGACGGATCGGGCAGGATGACGAGCTCGCCCGCGAGCGTCGCGTGGATTCGATAGCCTGCCGACCCGGAACCGGTGCTGTCACGCTGGCCGACCGGACCGACGACCGTAACCAGCGTCCCGGACGGCACGCTGGCAGAGCCCATGGCGATCGGTCCCACGATGACCCGAACCTGCCCGGAACCGTCGTCCACGAGCAGCCCACGGCCGTCGGCGTACGTCGTCGGAGCACCGACTGTGACCCCGGTGACGCTGACGCGCAGGCCCTCGAGGGACTCGTCGATCGAGCCGGTCGAGGCAACGGCCGGAGCGGGCAGACCGAGGTCGGCGAGGATCGTGATGGCCGACGTCGCGACCCGAATCGTGCGCGCGCCGTAGCGCTCGTCGATCGTGCCTGCCAGACGCACCATCGTTCCCGCGGCGATGACCGTCACCGGCGTGGCATCGAGATAGACGGCAATGCCCGCTGATCCATCCTGCACGAACCCGACCCGTCCCGACTCGAGCGATGGGAGATCGGTCGTCAGGATGCCTTCGATCAGGGCAGTGCTGTCGAGCGGGAGACCGCGCGCGTCGACGATCGAGATGGCGACCGGGCTCGGTGACGGTGAGGGCGCCGGTGAAATCGAGGGTGCCGGTGAGGGCGAGGGCCCGGCCGAAGGCGCCGGGGTCGGGGGAGGAGATGTTGGGGCGGCGGTCGGCGCCGGCGTCGGGGAAGGGCTCGTTGACGGCGCGGGCGTAGGCATGGGCGTAGGCGACGGGGTTGGCGAAGGCGTGGGCGATGGTGTCGGTGGGGTTGTCGGTGACGGCGATGCCGTCGGGGCGGGGGTCGGGGCGGGGGTCGGCGCCAGGGTCGGCGCCAGGGTCGAGGCGGGTGTTGGCGTCGGGGCAGACGTCGGCACGGGGGACTCCGTGGCGCCCGGATCCGTCGAAGACGTCGGCGCCACCGATGGCGTGGGCGGGGCGGACTCAGGTGCGGATGGCAGCGGCGTCGGGTCGGCAGTGGCTCCGGGTGTCGGGTCCAAGGTGGAAGCAGCCGTCGGGGTCGGGCTCGGGTTCGAGCTCGGGCCGGGCACCGGGACCGGCGGTGCCGCAAGGTTCTGCGGGTTGGGCACCGCCTGGATGAACCAGTCGAGCGAGTTCTCGTTTGTATCGATGGTGTTGCCGTCCGAACCCCCCGGACGTCGCTCGATGCTCTGGCCGGGACTTGGGGCTGGCGCCGGAGATCCCTCGACAAATCCGTTCGTGGCGTCTCCCCAGCCGATGGCGTCGATCGGCCCGCCGCCGACCACGCGAAGCAGCACGGTCCCGCCGGTCGCGGCGAAACCCCCGCTGTAGGTCGCGTCGGCAATCGAAACATAGGCCCCCGAGGTATTCGCCACGATCAGGTGCCGGCCCGGTTGGAGGGTCAGCGATGACGACCAGGTGGCCTTCCGCGTGACCGTGCCGCCCGTGGCCGTGACGTACACGACCTCGAGGCCGGCGAGATCGACCTCGATGGGGCCCGTGTTCGCGATCTCGACGAATTCGTCGGAGGCGGACGAACCACCGGTCTGGAGTTCGGAGAGCGCCAGCGTCGAAGTGGGCCAGGCCACGACCGCGCTCAAGCTGAGGGCCTGGATCAGCGGTGCCACCGACGCCACCGCCACGGTGCTGAGCGTGAGGATGGCGAGGACGGCGGCCACCGCCGCGACACGAGCGCGTTCCACCGAGGGACCCTCCGGGCAGGTGAGCTTCGAGGTCGCTGGGCGGAACAGCCGCATCGTTTTACGCCCGACCACTCACGCGTGGATCGATCACGGCTTGGCGGCGGCTTGCCTGCCAGTCAACGAGGTCGCCGACCCGCGGACCGGCAGGTGGCCGTCGATCCGGTACGATGCGAACCACCGTGCGGCGCGGAAGCCGCGCATCCCCAGAATCCGAGGAGAGACCGTGGCCCGTGCCAAGCGCACCGACCGCGCCGATGCCCGTCGACGCTACCGGGTGACCCATGACCTCGCGGACGCGACGGGGTCTGGGGAAGAAGGTCCGATTCCCAACGTGCTCTCCGCCGGCCGCGGAACGGCAGCGTCGGGTCCGGCCGCTCCGGTTCGCCGGATTGGCTTCATGGATTCGATGCGACTGTCCTGGCATCGACCGGATTTCCGCGCGGATATCGCTTCGCTGCCGTGGCTGCTCCGGACGCGGGCGTTCCTGGTTCCCGTCGCGCTGATCGTGGCCGGCGTGGTCGCGGTGACGGCTGCCCCCACCAACCCGGCCGCCTCGGTGTTCTTTCAGTTCATGGTCCTGCCGCCGGCGATGGCCCCGATCTTCATCGCCGGGTTCTTCGCCAAACGGGCCAGCTATCTGCTCGGTTTCCTCGTGGGCTGTGTCGACGTGATCGGCTATATCGCGTTCGTGTACGCGGCGCTGCCGGAGCTGAGCACCGATCCCGTCGCGGCGGCGCGTCAGCAGGAACTCATCGTCTCGGCCATCGCGGTCGGCCCGTTGTCGGGCATCCTCTTCGCCTCGGGTGCCGCGTGGTATCGACGGTTCCTGAACTTCTCGAGCGCCCAGCGGGCACGCGGTCGCCAGACCGAGCGCGCCAAGTCGAAGCGGCCAGCCCGGAGCTGATCAGGCGAGCCGGCGCATCCCGGCCTGACCGAGCTGACGGATGCCCTCGGGTTGGTTCGGGCCGCCGGCGCCGGTGGCCATGTCGGGGAGCGGTTGCACGTCACGAGCAACCACGTTCACGACCGATGACTCCCGCTGGAGCTCCCCATCCACGAGCAGGAGCGCCTGGCGACGGACGACCCCGCGAAGCCGAGCCCAGGTGTCCGGCCAGAGCGTGACATTGACCATTCCGGTTTCGTCCTCGAGGGCCAGGAAGACCGTGCCCTTCGCGGTCATGGGGTGCTGTCGGGTGACGACCAGACCCCCGATTCGGACCGGACCGGGCCGGCGATCCGCCAGCGACGCATTCGTGACCGCGCCGAGCCGCTCCAGTGCCGGCCGGAAGAGCGAGACGACCTGGCGGCGCGAATCCAGCCCGACGACCGCATAGGCATCACCGACCCGCTCGGGCTCGGTGATTGCGGGCAGTGCCGGGGAATCGGTTGCCGGGAGCCGCAAGTCCATCGGCCGGCCGGCCGCCGCGGACCGTTTCCCGCGCGCTCGCTCCCGTCCCCGGATCGTCCGCCCATCTGCACGTCCACGCGACGCGCCGGCGACCTCGCGGAGCTGCCACAGCAGCTCCCGCCGTGGGCGACCGAGCGAATCCAGCGCGCCGGTCCGGATGAGTCGCTCGATCGTCTCCTCGGGCAGGCCCGTCCGCTCCACCACGTCGGCCAGCGAAGTGTAGGAACCCCTGGCGATCTCTCGATCCAGGAGCTCTGCGTGTTGCTCCGCGATCCCCTTCACCAGGTGCAGCCCCAGGCGAACGCCCCAACCGACCGCGCTCTCGGCGGCCCACCGATCGCGTGCGGCCGCCGTCGGGTTGAAGCAGGCCGACGATCGGACCGGCTGCGGCCGCTCAGAGATGCCGGCGTCCTCGGGGATCGGCTCACCCTCGTCCGCATCGTGGGAGCCGTCATCGCCGTCCCGCCCGGCAAGCGCCCAGCCGGGCCGACCGGCCCACTCGGTCGTCGTCTTGTACGACGAGGTGTTGATGTCCACCGGCAGGATCGCCACCCCGTGGCGTTTGGCGTCGTTGACCAGGACCTCGACCGGGTAGAAGCCCATCGGCTGCGCGTTGATCAACCCGACCAGGAACTGGGCTGGGTAGAACAGCTTCAGGAACGCCGACTCGTAGGCCGTGCGGGCGAAGGCCGCCGCGTGGCTCTTGGCGAATCCAAAGCTGGCGAAGGCTGCGACCCGCCGGAACAGTTCCTCGGCCGTCTCCTCGTCCATGCCCGGCTGGCGCAGCGCCCCATCGACGAACTGGCGATGGAGTTTTTCCATCTCGCTCGTCGATCGCCACGTGCCCATCGCCCGGCGGAACCCGTCGGAATCGGCCGGCGTGAACCCGGCGACCTCGATGGCGACTTTCATCACCTGCTCCTGGTACAGGATCACGCCGAGGGTTTCGGCGAGGATCGGCTCGAGGCTCGGGTGGAGGTAGGTCACCGGTTCCAGGCCCTGCTTGCGTCTGAGGTATGGGTGCACGGCGTTGCCCTGGATCGGGCCGGGTCGGATGATCGCCACCTCGACGACGAGGTCGTCCAGGCTCTGCGGCCTCGACTTCGGAAGGGTCTGCATCTGGGCCCGGCTCTCCACCTGGAAGACCCCCACCGTGTCGGCTGCCTGGAGCATCTCGAAGACCTCGGGGATCTCCTCCGGGGTGGCGTCGAGGTCGATGCAGGTGGCACAGTCCGACTGGATGAGCTGGAGCGTCTCGTCGATCGCGGCGAGCATGCCGAGACCGAGGAGGTCCAGCTTGATGAGCTTGAGGGTCTCCACGTCGCGCTTGTCGAACTGGACCACGACCCGATCCTTCATCGTCGCCCGCTCCAGGGGCGCGATGTCGATGAGCGGTGCCGCGGTCACGAGCATCCCGCCCGAGTGGATTGACAGGTGGCGCGGGAACCCATCGATCCGGGCGCAGAACTCAAGCCAACGCTCCCAGTCGGACATCCCGATCGTGCTACCGCCGCGGGGATGGGTTGGACCCTCGGACTCTGTGGCCGGCGCGGCGGCGGCCCTGCCCATCGCGGCGGCTGGTGGTGCCGGCGGATCCCAGCGATGCGGGCGCCCCAATCGGTCCGTCCGCCGGCCCGGTGGCGCCAGGGCCCCCGACTCCGGATCGATCGTCCGGCCATCGACCGCCCCTGGCCCGCTGGCGCCTGCTCTGGACCCCGCCCCGGGCGTCTCGTCGTAGCCCGTGCCGCGGCCAGCGTCATAGCCCGTGCCGCGACCCGCTCGCAGCCAGGCGACGCTCGCCGGTGAATCGCCCGGCCCACCCTCGTCGTCCGATACGCCTCCTGCCCGAACAGACGGCTTCGAACCCGCGGCCATCGCCCACGTCCCGGTCCCCGACTCCCCGCCGATGGTCTGGCCAAGCCCCGGTGCTGACCCCGGCGTGGGCCCCGGCGTGGGCCCCGGCGTGGCGTTATCGCGGGCCGTGTCGACTGCATGGGCACCGGCAGGGGAACGAAGTCGATAGCGCTCGGCGGGGGGCATCTCCAGGCGCGCCGACCCACTCGTCGAGTGGTGGTCTGAGCGTGGCGCTGCCTCTGGTGTGACGTCCATGGGCCGCTTTGCGACCGCTGTCCCCATCGACTGTGCCTGGAGTGTCCATGCAGCCGACACGGAGAACGGCAAGGCGTCCGCGGCAGACCCGGGAGGCGACCCGAGGGGGGACCCGGGAGGCGACCCGGCGACGGCCGCCCCTCGTCGCGCGTTGAGCTGCCCCATCGCGTCCGTGAAGCCTCGCTCCCCGGCCCTGGCCGCCGCCGTGGCCACAGCCGCGCCCGCCGCGCCAGCCGCGCCCGCCGCGCCCGCATAACTCCCCTCCCCCGGAAGCCGGAAGAACTCGGCAAACCCGCCATCCGCCTCCAGATCACGCCGAACCATCACGCTGTCGTACGTCTCGAGCGCTTTCGCCACGCGATCCACGAGCGGCCTAGGGAAGCCGAGCGCGTAGCCCACCTCGCGAACGGCGGACCGAGCCCGGTACGTGACGAGGTTGCAGACCATCCCGGTGTGCTCGGGCCCGTAGCGGTCGTAGACGTACTGGATGACCTCCTCTCGCCGCTCGGAACTGAAGTCGATGTCCACGTCCGGATAGGTGGTCCGACCCTCATTGATGAATCGCTCGAACAGCAGGTTGTGGCGGATCGGATCCACCCGGGTGATCCCGAGCGCATAGGCAACGATCGAATCCGCCGCGCTGCCCCGGCCCTGGGCGGGGATCCCGCGCTCCTTGGCGAAGCGCATCAGGTCCCAGCAGATGAGGAAGAACTCGGCGAGCCCGGTCTTCTCGACGACATCGAGCTCGTGCGCGAGTTGCCGGACGACCGGCGGCGACACCGGGTGGTAGCGCCGTCGGACACCGGCCTGGCAGAGTTCGACGAGATAGCTGAACGCCGTCTCCCCGGCGGGTACCGGGAACCCGGGGAAGCGATAGCGCTCGAATCCGAGGTCAACGGCGCACGAGGCGGCAACTGCGACCGCGGTTGCAATGCCCTCCGCCCATGCCTGCGCCGTCGCCGGATCGGCCCGCCCGAAGGCCGCGTCCCCGGGCGGCATCGCCAGCAGCTCCGAACCCGATTTCAGGTGCGACTCCCCGTTCGGTCGGCGCAGGTCCGCGAGCGTGTCGAGCGTCCGGCCGTGGCTGATGGCAGTCAGGACATCGCCCAGTTCCCGGTCCTCGGGCCGGGCGTGGTGGACGTCGTTCGTGGTGACGATCGGGAGGCCGAGCTCAGCGGCGAGTGCCGCCGTTTCTGCGACCAGCCAGTCGTCATCGGGCAGCAGGTGATGCGAGAGCTCGAGGAAGAAGCCACTCGTCGCCGGCGCATCGCCACGCCCGAAGACCGTCGCGTAGCGCTCGGCCACGGTGCGTGCGCCGGCTCGATCCCCGAGGCGCAGCCGGCGCGCGATCTCCCCCTCGCGACAGCCGGAGAGCGCCACCAGCCCCTCAGCATGGTCCGCGAGCAGCGCCTGGCTGAACCTCGGCACGCGCTTGGACCCTGCCAGATTGGCCCGTGAGACCAGCCGGCAGAGGCTGCGATACCCGCTCGCATCCCGCGCCAGCAGGACGAGATGTGGGCCGCGCTGGCGCTCCCCGATCCCGCGCAGGTCCTCCTTCACGACCGACCGATGCCCGGGGAGCCTGGCGCGATCCGGGCGTGGCCGGGCGGGGCTGCCCTCGATCGGCACGAGCGCCCCCGCGTCGGCCGTCGCCGAAAAGCGGCCGCGTCGGGCCGGCCGACGCCCAGGGATCACGACACCGGACGGATCGGGGATCGCCGCGTCGAGGAGCTCCACCTCCACCCCGATCACCGGTCGCAACCCGGCCTCGCTCGCGGCGGCCGCGAAACGGACCACGCCGTACAGGCCCAGATGGTCCGTGATCGCGAGCCCCGTCAGGCCGAGTTCGACCGCCTGCTCGACAAGATCCTCAACCGGCGACGCGCCATCAAGGAACGAGAAGTTGGAGTGGCAGTGAAGTTCCGCGTATCTGGTCTGCGCCACGACTGGATCCCGAGGTTGGGGGGAAGGGGGACGCATGATAGAACAAATGTTCGATTGATGGAGCCCCCGCGGGTCGTGAAACAACCCGCCCGACCACGGCGTCTGACAGCCGTGGGACCAGCCCGTCACTCCCTCCGCAGTGTTGCCGCCGTCCTGACGAGGGTCGTCGCGATGATCGCCATCGTGAGTCTCTTGATCCTCGTCCTCCTCCCGGCGGTGCTCACTGCTCAGGCGGGCGGCGGCTGACCCATCAATTGCTCGGGCGACCAACTCGAGCGAGCGTGATGACCGGCTCGAGGGCCGATCGGCACCGACCGGTTGCCTGGTGAGCGGGTAACCGGACCACACGACGGGACCCCGTCGCAATCTGGGGGCGGCGGGGTCCTGTCACGTCCGAGTAGCATCCCCAGCATGCCGCCTCTCCACGCCGCGCCACGGGTCCTGCACCAGACCCGCATGCTCGGCTTGAGCCTCCTGGCAGCGCTGCTTGTGGGTTGCGGGGTCACGACCGGTCCTCCGACCCCGACCGCAAGCACCGCCCCGTCGGCGACGGCCGGGAGTTCGGCGCCCCCTGCGACGCCCGGTCAGATCGACCCGGAGGAGCCGGCCGGGCCGACCTGGGTGAGCCAGACCGACACGCCCTGGGGTCTCATCTGGGACGTCCTGCCGACGGGGTTTCCGGCCTATCCGGGCGCGCACCCGGCCGAGCCCGGCGGCGAATCCGCCAGCGCGATCCTCGATGTTGGCGACGTGGATCCGGCCATCGTCGCCACCTTCTACCAGGCCGCGCTCGAGCGGGCCGGCTACAGTACGGTCGCCCTGTCCGGGCCGCACGAAGATGGCGGCCGTGAACTCGAAAGCATCGCCGATGCCGGCTGCCAGATCCGTACCACGGTGACGCCGCTGAACGGGACGACCATCGTGACAATCCTCTTTGGGGCCTTCTGTCCGTACGGTTGATTGCTGTGCAGGAAGTCGAATCGCGATCACGGCGTGGCGGGCGGCGGGCTGATCGAACACTCGTTCAAATCAGATGAAAATCGATGTTCACGGGACAAGATTCGCAGCTACACTTCACGGAACGGACCGACCGGGAACGGTCCGGCAATGATCTTGGGGGGATCACCGTGCAGACGGCTCGACCTCGCGATGTTGGGGCGTTGGTGTTCGTCGTCGGGCTCTTGATGTTGCTGCTGCTGACCACGCTCCTGGTGCCGACGCACTGAGATCTGGCGCCCGGCCGGTCGAGCCGGGCGGACGGTCAGTCGTAGAGCCGCTCGAGATGCCAGGTGCGTGCGACGCGGTCGTAATAGACGAGCGCGAGCCAGCGAGCTCCCACGACCTTGAAGTAGTCCCGCGCGATCGGCTCGCGCCACCAGGCCTCGTCGACTCGCCACCGGTTGCAGACTTCCACCGGCTCACGCCGGCCGGCCCAGCGGATGGCCACGAGAGCCCCCGTTGGATCGAGTTCGACATCGATGACGGGATGGGCGTGGAGCAACCGGGTCATCGGGTGGTTTCCACGGCTGCCCGGGGCTTCGTCGGGACGTCTGTGGCGTCCATCGATCGCCAGGCCCAGCGACGCTCCGACAGCGGTGCTTCCGGATCGATGATCTCGGCCTGCCGGATCCGATCCTCCCCGTAGGTCAGTGCCAGCCGGGCAAGCTGCCACTGGAGACGCGCACCGTGGAGTGCCTGCGGAACGAACAGCGGCAACTGCTGACCGGCCGCCGGCTCCGCGCCGGTCAGCTCCAGCTCGAGGCGAGCAACCGCGGCCGGCGGTGGCGTTCGCTCCAGCCGGGCAAGGAGCAGGCGCTCGATCGCCTCCGCATCCGCGGTCGGTTCGGGAAAGCGCGTCTCGGCGATCAGTTCCCCAGGCGTGCCCGCGCGCGCAAAAGCCAGATCCAGCTCCAGGCGAACACGCCCATGGGCAGCCGCCAGGCCCCGGGCGGCGAGGTTCGCGGCGAGGGCGCCGGCGATCCGGCGCAGGACGAATCGGACGGCCTCCAGCTCCGCCACGGGCGGGTCGATGGGGAGCGCCAGGAGCAGGCGCTCCGGTGCCCGGCGCGGCCGGAACGGATCCGTTTCCTCGCCCCGGGCCCGGGCGCCGATCCGGGCACCCTCCTCGCCAAATCTGGCAACCAGGGCCGACGCAGCAAGGTCCGCGACCTGGCCGATCTGGCGGAGCCCGAAGCGGCGCAGCCGCGCCCGGATCTCCGTGTCCTGGGTCAGCAGTGACGTCGGCAGGGGTGCAAGGAAATTCGCCTCAGCGCCTGATGGAACGGTGACGAGTGCGCCGGCATCGGCCGCCGCGGCGGCGACCGTCGCCGCGAAGCGCGTTCCGGCGATCCCCGACCTCGGCCTCCCCGCGAGGATCGGGGCGAGGGCATCGCCGATGCGCTCGGCCAGAATCGGTTCCGGACCCCACAGGAGTTCGAGGCCGTCGATCTGGGCCTCGAGGAGGCCGAACGCCTGATCCGTCGGGTCGATGGACCCGGCGATCGCGGGACTGAAGGTGGCAAGTGCATCGAAGGCGGCCTCGAGGGCCGTCCGGTCAGCCCCCGGATCCGGATCCAGGAAGGTCGCTTCCGGAGCCAGCCGGTGCGCCGACCCGAGCGGCATCCCACGCCGGACGCCGAGATTCCTGGCCGCGCGATCCGCGTCCAGCACCGTCCCCGCGATCCAGGGCTGGCCCCCGAGGACGATCGGACCCGCCGGCCACGAGCCGGAGGCCCGGCGCTCCCTGGCCAGGTCGATAAGGAGGTGCGGTCGATAGAGATGGAGGAGTCGCATGGCGTGTCGTCCCGGGCACTGGAACGGGGGCATGGGTGGGGGCGGCGGATCGATGGCCGCCGGATCGAGAGTCGCCGGTTCGGGGGATCTCGAGAGGACCACTCCCGACCGGCGAGTCTTCCCTGAGCAGCGGCTCGAGGCGGAGGCAGGCATCCCGATCCCCGCCGTCGGCATAGAGGATCCGGAGCGTGACCCGCCGCCCCGGTGGGCCGGCGCGGCTGCGCGCGACGACGACATCGGTGGCCTGCCCGACGACATCCCGTCCGAGCCGGATCCACGCCCGGCGGGCAAGTTCCAGACGGATCCCGGTTCCCTCCCCGACCGCGGCGGCCACCGAGCCCACGAGCCCGGGTGGCTCCAGGGCGAGCAGGGAGATACCCGCCCGCCGGGCAAGGGCGGCGAGCCGGCCGAACCGATCGGCGAACCGGGCCGCCCCGTCCGGACGAGGTGGCAGGTCCACGACGAGGAGGTCCACGGTCCGCCCGGACAGGAGCGATCCTGCGATCGCGAGGCCCTCGTCGGGACTGGCCGGGGTGAGGACGACGAGCCACTCCAGCCGGACGCCGCGGGCCACGGCTTCCACCGGGTCGAACGACGCTGCGAGGTCCAGCCAGGCGACAATCGCCCCGCTCGCCTGGGCTTCCGCAACAAGCCGGAGTGCGAGCGTGGTTCGGCCGCTCGAAAGGTCTCCGCGCAGCGAGAGGCCCATCCCGCGCGGCAGTCCGCCGGGCCCGAGGATGGCGTCCAGGGCAGGAAAGCCGGTGGAGTAGACACGGGCGAGATCCGGGGCCGGCTCCGGGATCGGCAGTGCGGGCGCCATCGCGAGCGACCCCACCACCACCCCGACGGCGGTTCCGTGCCCGGCGGCGCGCGGCGCGGCGGCGCGCGGCGCGGCCGCTCCCCAGCGCGATTGAAGGGTCGCGAGGGCCGCCGTCACGTCCGGGGAAAGGATCGCCATCAGATGCTCAGTATCGAACATCTGTTCGAATGAATCAACCCGGAATTTCAGGCACGGAGGGCCGAGCCGACACCACGGCACCAGCTGCTCTGGAGATCTTCGGTGCTACACTCTCGCCCCGTCCAGCCGCTCTGCGTGCTGTGGCGCCCCGGTGGGGATGTAGCTCAGCTGGAAGAGCACCGCGTTCGCATCGCGGGGGTCAGGGGTTCGAGTCCCCTCATCTCCACCAAAACCCCTCCCTTCAGATCGTCCGCGCCCGAGTCCGTCCGCGCCTCGCGAGACGTCAGGCCGGGACCTCCCCCGGTTAACCTCCACCGTCGGGATCGAAGACCTCGGCTCCAGGGTCGCTGAGCACGTCGGATCCGCCTTTGATCCTCCAGCCGGCCAGGCCTCCGACCACGAGCACGCGACCATCCGTGAGCGCGACGGCCACATGCCCGTGGCGTCGTGCCTGCATGACCGGGGCCGGAGTCCAGGACCCGGTGTCGGGGTCATACAACTCGGCCGTCGCCATGCCGACGGGGCCGCCGGAACTACTCTGCCCCCCGCCCGCCACGAGCACCCGGCCGAAGGGGAGCAGCGTCGACGAAGGGTCGAATCGAGGCTCGATCATGTTCCGGGCAGGAGTCCACGACCCAGTGGCGGAGTCGTACAGCTCGGCCGTCACCAACCCGCTCAGGATGAACTCGCCGACGACGAGCACTCGGCCGTCTGGCAGCAACGTTGCGCCTGACCCCCCTCGGAGTTCGTTCATGCTCCCGGTCGCAGCCCAGGCTCCGGTGGCCAGGTCGAACACCTCGGCCGAGGACTGGGGGCCGCAGCACGGGCCGATTCGGTACCGGCCGAACACGCCGCCCGCGACCAGCACATGGCCATCGGACAACCGCGTCGCCGAGTGGGCGGCGCGAGCCTGGCTCATGTCTCCGGCGGCGGTCCAGGTCCCGGTGGCCGGGTCATACAGTTCGGTTGAGGCGTGGAACGGGTCATCCGTGCGGCCGCCGGTGACCAGCACCCGGCCATCGGACAGGAGCGTGGCGGTATGGCGGGTGCGGGGCTGGGTCATGTCTCCGGTGGCGGTCCAGATCCCGGTGACCGGGTCATACAGCTCCGCGGTACGGAATGGCGGACGGTTGTCGTACTCGGCGCCACCCGCGACCAGGACCCTGCCATCGGGCAGCAGCGTCGCCGTGTGACCCAGCCGAGCCTGGGTCATGTCCCCGGTCGAGGTCCACGTCAGCGTCGCTGGATCGAGCAGCTCGGCCGACTGGATGGAGCGCCCGATGGGTGAGCGGGAGGCCGGGGATTCGGAGGCGGCTGCGCCGCCGGCTACGAGGACCGAGCTATCGGGCAGCAGCGTCGCCGTATGAAAGCCGGCGCGGGGCGTGACCATGCTGCCGGTCGCGATCCACGCCGGGACCGGCTGGGCAGGTGGCCCGGCACCACCTGACCCGACAGACGCAACAGCCCAGATCATGGTGATCAGCAGCACCACCGCGGCAATGAGTGCGAAGGGGTGGGTACCGGTCGGCAGGGGCTGGGTCGCCGCGGCCCGGGCCTCGATCTCGTGCCACAGGTTTGGCGCCGGAAGCTCATCGAGCAATCGGAACCGGTTGTGCAGATCAGTCATCGGTCTTCCCCAAGCAACACGCGCATCCGCTTCCTGCCGCGACTGAGGTGGGCGCGGACGGAGAGTTGATTCATTCCCGTGCGCTGCGCGATGTCGCGGACGGGGCAGTCGACGTAGTAGAACAGCACAAGCACGATCCGCTGCTGTGCCGTCAGTCCCTGGAGGGCGGTCAGCAACTCCAGATCCATGTGGCGGTCGTCAAACGCCTCTTCCGGAATCGGCCTGCGGTCCAGGGCGGCCTCGCGCTTGAGATCCCCGGCCGCGATACGAAAGGCAGATCGCCACACCCAGCTGCGGACGTCCCTGATCGCCGTTCCGCGGCGAAGTGCCTGGGCAAAGGCTTCAGCGACGGCGTCAGAGGCCACGTCCTGATCACGGGCGAAGGCATACAACGCCCGCCACAGGCGATCGCCGTCCTGTCGATAGACGGTCTCGACCTCCTCAGTTGCCGCGATAGGAGCCACCCTGATTGCCACGCTACCCGTACAGGGACCGTTTGGGTCCAGAATGTGACAGCGACGATGAATCCGAGCTTCCGGCGCGGAGTCTGGCAAGATAGCGGCCGCTCCGATCCGTCCGGATCCCCCGATCGGCATCGGCGACGTCACCGCGTGGGTCGGTCGGGCAGGTGGTGAGCCCAAGGGTCTGTAAAACCCTCGTCTTCGACTGTGGCGGTTCGATTCCGCCCCGGCCCACCAGCATCCGGTGACCGCTCAGTCT
>CAZOJS010000051.1:0-9189 GCA_964580175.1 uncultured Anaerolinea sp.
GAGAGCATCCACCCGGAATCCGCCTTCACCGGCACGCTCCCAATGTTCGAGCGGGCCGGATTCACTGTCGTCGCCGAGCGCGCCTCCGATCCGTCGGCGTCCCGGCTGCGGGTCGTCGTCCGCCGCGAGCTGCAGGAGACATGGACCCCGACGTCAGCGGGTCCTACCTGAACCGGAAGACCGCCTCCCGAGTCGAGCCGTCGTTGAACCCGAGGATCAGCCGGCGGCAGGGACCGGCGGGTGCCGACGACCACGCCTTGCTCGTCTTCCAGACGTACGTGTAGACGCCGTTTCCCGGGGCGTAGGAAAGCGAGCTCGACCCCGCCGTCGTCGTCTCCTCGATGCTGTCAGTCGCGACGCCGGACTCGCAGTCCGCAGGCTCGGACGCCGGATAGCCGGCCCTGAAGATCGCCAGCCCCAGGTCTCCGCCCAACGTGAACTTGACTGGGATCGTCTGGCCCGCCTTCGTGAGGTTCACGGTTGGCGCGTCGTCCACCGGCTGGCGGAACCCCGCCCACGGCAGCCGCGCCAGGAAGTGCCACGTGCTCGCGTGCGAGGTGTGGACCCGCAGGATGGCGTACGCGAGCGGGTCCGGGAGGTCAGGCACCCGCGTCCTCGACGCGATGCACGGGTCCTCCGACGCCCACCCGAGAGGTCCAGTGCAATTCGGGACCAGCAACCCGTTGCGCAGGATCTGGACGCTCATCTCGGTCGCGCCGGCCTCGGCGAGGATGGATCCGTCAATCGTGAAATCGATGATGATCGGGACCTCCACCGTGCCCGGCGGGTTCACCACGATCTCCACGGTCTCGCCGATGAACGTGTACTCGGGGACCGAGGGCGGGTAATCCGTCAACCCTTCGTCGATGAGCACGGTCGCGCCGAGCGGCGGCGTGATGCTCGTCGCGATCGGGTCCTGGGCGCTCGGCCCGGGATCGCCCACGTCCGTCGTGACGCTCGGGCTCCCCGCCGAGGTCGTCCCGCCAACCGAGTCCTGCGCGATGAGCCCCAGGAACACCTCCCCGTCGAGGGGGTCCAGCGCGGCTGTCCCGCCAAGGTTCTTGACGCCGTCCGTCACCGGGGCGTCGTAGGTGACGGTCGCGGTGTCGCCGGACCGGAAACCCTCGGGCAGCTCGAGATCGACGATCCGTCCGCTGAACGCCGGGAAGATGGTCACGCTCGTCGGCGGCGCCATCGGCGCCGTGATCCCGTTTCGCGTCAGCGTGACCGTGAACCAGGCGGTCGATGCCGGCGTGATCGAGCCGGGATCGACTTCGTCGCTGAAGATGAGGCCGACGTGGTCCCGGCCGTAGTTCCCGTCCACGATCGCCCCGACCATCCCGAAGTCCGCGAACTCAAACACCTCGACCGGCACGTCTAGGGCAACCCCCGCGACGTTCCCAGCGACGTCCTTGACCGGGTTCGCCACGGACGGGGTGTACGTGACGGTGAGGCTGCCAGGTCCGGTGACCGGGGCGGTCAGGAAGACCGTCATGAAAGTAGCCGCCGACGCCGGGTCGATGTAGCCGCCGTGGGTGTACTCGACCGAGTCGAGGGCGAGGCTGACGGGGTCGAGCTCCGCGTCGAGGTCGTCGAACTGGACGTCGAAGTCGCCAAGGGCGAGAGGCAGGGACTCGTCGAGCAGGTCGTTCCAGATCAGGATCACGTCCTGGATCGGCGTGTCCGGACCCGTCCATTCCAGGGCGCCGGTCAGTGCCGGTGGCGTGACATCACCGCTCCCGACGGCGGTGGCGGGCGCCACTTGCCGCGGCGCAAGGACGCCGAGCAACCCGAGCGAGATGGCCAGGACCGCGACTCTGCGGCCCACAAGGCGCGGACGCATGACCGGCCGAGTCTGCACCGCTTCCCGGATCGGGTCAAGGCGAATCCGCTCGGGTCATTGCCTTGGCCCACTCGGGCCCGGCCGTCGGCCCGCCCAGGGCCGCGCGTTGGCCCGGCCGGTTGTGCGGCTGCGGGCACAACCGCGACGTATTCACGGGCAGACGGGCGGTCGGGCCGCCGAGGGCCGACCCTGGGGCGCCCTGAGGCGACGGATTGAGCCGTCAACTCGTCACGCCTGTGTCGAGAAGAGCACAGACCTGACGAACCGCGGGCCGTCCCTGGCGTCGGAGCCGGCGGCACGTCCAGGTTGTGCTCGTGGAGTCACACCCGAACGGCAGTCCGAGGTCCTTGCTCTTTTGCTCAACCAAGGCTTTCTGACGGAGGTAGCCCGCGGTCATCGACTGCCGCGCACGTTCCGATTCGTAGGAGATCCGGACCTACCTCGAGGGAGTCCCCGGCGCGCCCCATAGCCGCCGGCAAGCTCGAACGAGGGGCTCCGGCGCGCCCAAACCCCTTACTCCAGGTAGTCTTTGAGCTTGCGGCTGCGGGATGGGTGACGAAGCTTGCGGAGCGCCTTGGCTTCGATCTGGCGGATTCGCTCGCGGGTGACGTTGAACTCCTTGCCCACCTCCTCGAGGGTCCGGGCCCTGCCGTCCTCCAGTCCAAACCGCAATTGCAGCACACGCCGCTCACGACCGGTCAGCGAGTCCAGCACCGCCTCCACCTGCTCCTTGAGGAGCTGGTGCGATGCCGCTTCGGCCGGTGCCAGCGCGGCGCGGTCCTCGATGAAGTCGCCGAGATGCGAATCCTCCTCCTCGCCGATCGGGGTCTCGAGCGAAACCGGCTCCTGGGAGACTTTGATGATCTCGCGAACCTTTTCTGGCGTGACCTGAACCTCCTGGCCTTTGGACATCGCCTCGGCGATCTCCTCGACGGTGGGCTCGCGGCCCAGTTCTTGCAGAAGCTGGCGAGAGACGCGGATCAGCCGGTTGATCGTCTCGACCATGTGGACCGGGATGCGGATGGTGCGGGCCTGGTCGGCAATGGCACGCGTGATCGCCTGCCGGATCCACCAGGTCGCGTACGTGGAGAACTTGAAGCCCTTCTCGAAGTCGAACTTCTCGACCGCGCGAATGAGCCCGATATTGCCCTCCTGGATCAGGTCCAGGAACGACATCCCACGACCGATGTACTTCTTGGCGATCGAGACGACCAGCCGCAAGTTCGCTGAGGTCAGCTGCTCGCGGGCATCGCGCCCGATCCGAACCAGCTCGCCCTTCCGGTGCGCGAGCTTGGTGTTGAGCGGGACTTCCGGATCATGGCCCATCAGCTTGAACAGATCGGCATCGCGGCCGGACTCGACCCAGCGCTGCAGGGCGGGATACGCGACGCCATCGCGCGTCCAGTCGTAGATCGCGCGGAGACCGACGTTGTCGCGCGAGTCGAGATCGCCGTTGTGGACCGCGAAGTACGCCCAGTCCAGCAATGTCACGACCGCGTCGGCCGGCGCGGGTGCGCCCTGCGCCCCGGCCAGGGACTCGCCGTAGGCCGCCAGCAGCTTGCGCGCCTCCCTGAGGAGCAGGGTGGTGCCCTCCGACTGGACGTCTCGGCCCGCCTTGATCAGGTGGAAATCTGGCGGCGAGACCAGCAGATCGGCCGCGCCCTCGTGCGAGATGGCGTCGCGGACGAGCCGATGCGCCTCCTCGCCCAGCGGCAGGCGATGTTGCGGCTTGAGCGCGCGGGTCTTCGATTCCGTGCTGTGCGTTGTCCACTCGTGGAGCGACACGATGCCCTTCCACGGCTCGTCGACGAGCTGCTCGCCAAGCTCGATGGCCTTGGCCAGGACGACCTCTTCCTCGGCCGTCAGCAGGGCAACCTTGCCGATTTCCTTCAGGTACATCCGGACCGGGTCGTCGATCCCGATCATGTCCGCGGAAAGCGCTTCGAGCTCTTCCGCTGTCGGCTCGTCGAGCTCGGCCGGATTCAGCTTGTTCGGGCCGTCCAGCGGCAGCTTCGGATCCAGCAGGGCCGTCCCGTCCGAGACGACCTCGATGGTCACGTCATCGTCGTCGTCGGGTCCACCGGTGCGCCGAGGGTCACGATCGTCCTCGTCGTCATCGTCGTCCTCAACGTGCTTGGGACGAATGCCGGCAAGCTTGGCCTCTTCGAGGTCGGCCTTGCCGCGACGCGGCCGGGTGAGGACGGCCTCGACGAGTTGCTGATCGAGCGGGTCAACGGGCATGGGTGGTTCCTCCTGCTGAATGGACGGTGATGTGGCTGTTCATGCGGGACCCGTCGGTGCAGGCTCGGGGGCCGGGCCGGCGTTGCCGCCGCCTCCGCCCATTCCGGGTCGATCCGCCGGTCTCGCGAGGAGTCGGGTCTGGTCGCGCCGCCGATGGAGCGAACGCCGCTGCTCGTTGAGGGCCTGGCTCTCATGGACGAGGCGACCGATTGCCTCGCCGTCCGCCGCCTGCTCAGCCTCAGCCATAGCCCCCTGGGTGAACTCGGAGCGCTCGTCGAGCGCGCGCTCCTCGAGGTCGATGACCAGGCGCTCGACCTCGTAGGTGAGCTCCTGCTGCGTCAGCTCTCGCGGATTCGGGTCTCGGCGAGCGACCAGGGCCTGGGCGAGTGCCGCGGTCTCCGGGTCGAGGCCCAGGACGAGAGCCGAGAGACTGAACGGCGGATGGACGCCGTGGTCGTCCGGCTCGTGGGCGAGCACGATCGCCCGATACAGCTCCCGGGCAATCGTATTGGGAAGGTGATCCGGCCCAACGCTCTCGGTGATGCGGAGCTGCATTTCCGGCACGAGGAGCAGCAGTCGCAGCAGCTCCTGTTCCTGGGGCAAGATGCCACGGAGGATGTCGCCGACGCGCAGGGCATCCGGCGCCGCCGTCACGCTCTCGGCGCTGATCCGCGCGGCATCGGCCGCCTGACCCAAGCCGCGACTGCCCTGGGCCGGCAGCCCGGTTGCGGAGCGCCCGGTGTGGAGGACTTCGAGCAGCACGCGCTCCTCGACCCCGGAGACCTGGCGCACACGCTGGAGCCATCCATCGCGCATGACCGGATTCGGCACGGCGCGAATAGTCGGGATCAGGGCGTCGACGAAGCGCGCCTTGCCACCGGGTGTCTTGAGGTCGAACGCCTTGGCATGGGTATCAATGAGGTAGTCGACGATCGGCTGGGCCGTCCGAACGTCCTCACGCCAGCGGTCCGGCTCAGACCGGAGCACATCGTCGGGGTCCTTGCCCTCGGGCAGACGGACGACGCGAACCTCGTCCAGCTCCACGCCGGATTCGGTGGCCGCGAGCTGCCCGATGAGGCCTTGCAGCGCCTGAACCCCAAACGCCCCGGCCTTCTGGCCGGCGGCATCGACGTCGTAGGCAAGGGCAATTCGCTTCGCGTAGCGCGTCAGGAGGGCGACCTGCCCGGGCGTAAGCGCGGTCCCCAGAGACGCCACGACGTTGTCGAAGCCGGCCTGGTGCGCCATCAGCGCGTCCGTGTAGCCCTCGACGATCACCGCCTGGCCGGACTTGCGCATCGCGCCCTTGGCCTTGTCGATGAGATAGAGCGTCCGGCTCTTGTCGAACAGCGGGGTCGCCGGCGAGTTGAGGTACTTGGGCCCGGTGTCGCGGGGTCGCCCGTCGGCGTCCTCGCCTTCTTTTCCGAGAATCCGTCCGCCGAGCCCAACGGCTGCTCCGTTCTGGTCCCGGATCGGGAACAGGACGCGGCCGCGAAACCGGTCTATGACCCCGACCCCGCGTGACGCGGAGCGACCCGGCGACGCGAGGCCGACTTCGACCAGTTCGTCGGCGCGGATCTGGCGCTTCTCGACCAGACGTCGGCTCATCGTGTCCCAGCCGTCCGGGGCCCAGCCAAGCTGGGCGGCCTCGATGGTGGCGTCGGTGAACCCTCGAGCGCGAAGGTAGTCGAGCGCCGGGGCTCCCATCCTGGTTGCCGTCAGCACTTGGTGGTAGAACGCGATCGAGGTCTCGAGGATGTCCCTGAGTCGCGCGCGGTGCGCGTCCTCGCGCTTGGTCCGCTCGTCGATCTCGACGCCGGCCTTGTTGGCCAGGTTCTTGAGAGCTTCGGGAAAGGCGATCGAATCCCGCTGCATCACGAAGCTGAAGACGTCGCCCCCCAGGCCGCAGCCGAAGCACTTCCAGGAATCGCGGGCGGGCGTGACCGTGAACGAGGGTGTCTTCTCGCCATGGAACGGGCACAACCCCTTGAACGTCGTGCCCGCCTTCTTGAGCTGAACAGTCTCGCCGATCACGTCGACGATGTTCAGCCGGCTCTTGACCTCTGCCGCGATTCCGCCTGCCAACCGATCTCCCGAGCCTCCTCCTGTTCAGGATCTTTACGCCGATCGCTGACCGGAGGTTCTCAAAGCATCTCGCCCGACCGCGAGGTGCCGGAAACAACTGCGGGCCTGTCAAGTCTTGACAGGCCGTTGCACGCTCATTCTATCCTTCGTCGAGCCCCTTGACAAGCGCGTTGTCAATACCCATAGGGAGTATCTGGCGGCTCACTGAAGTGAGCCCTGAGATCGTGTCCGGACGATCGCACGAGCGTATCTGCTGCCAGCCAGAAAATCAGGACTCGTCCGGCTCGGCCATCTCGGGACCAGCGCCTTCGATGGTCACCTGGGGCAGCCAGCGCAGAAATGGCGGCAGCCACCAGTTCCAGTCGCCGAGGAGCTGCATCGTTGCGGGTAGCAGGATGACCCGGACGATCGTGGCGTCGATGAACACGGCCACCGCGAGACCCAGGCCGAGCTGCTGGATGAACACGAACTGGAGGGTCACGAACGCCGCGAAGACCACCACCATGATCGAGGCCGCGCTCGTGATGGTGCTCGCCGTGACGGCAATCCCGCGGGCCACCGCCGCGCGGGAATCGAGGCCGCGGTCACGCGCCTCCTTGATCCGCGTGAGGATGAACAGGTGGTAGTCCATCGACAGGCCGAACAGGATCGTGAAGATGAAGATCGGGACCCAGCTTTCGATCACCCCGCCCGACACGATCCCAAGCGGCTCGGCCAACCAGCCATCATGGAAAACGAGCACCAGCACGCCGAACGCCGCTCCGGTCGACATCAAGTTCAGCACGATCGCCTTGATCGGGATGACGATCGAGCGAAACGCGATCAGCATCAGCAGGAATGACAGACCGAGCACGAACGCGAAGATCCGGGGCGTGCCGTTGACGTAGATCCCGACGATGTCGAGCGCCACCGCAGCCTGGCCACTGACCAGCACGCGGACATCGGCAAGGTCGCCAAAGATCCGGGGCCGCAACTCGTCGCGAACCTCGCGGACGGCATCGCGGTTCGCTTCATCGTTGCGACCGCCGCCCATCGTGAACGACACCATGGCAATGTGCCCGTCCTGCGAGAACCGCTGCCGAGCGGGACCACTCAGCTCCGGGATCGCCAGCGCGTCGACCTTGAGCCGCTCGATGGCCGCGGCGACGTCGGCGCGATCGGCCTGGGTGACAACGACATCGAGGCGCAGGTCCGTGCCGCGCGGCCATTTCTCGTTGATCAACCGGACGCCCGCGACGCCATCGATGCTTGATGGAAAGCCGGTGATGTCGGTCAGGCCGGTCCGCAGGTGGAGCACCGGAACGGACAACGCGATCAGCAGGCCGGCCGACAGCGCCACCATGGCGATCGGGCGGGCCATGACCGCGGTCACGATGCGGGCCCACAGGCCGCTCCCCTCGGGCCTGGCCGCCCGCCGCTCCAGCCAATCAATCGCAGCGCGGCCGCGCGTGCGCAGCGCGGTCGCGGGCAGCCGTGCCAGGAGGATCGGGATCCAGGTCGCCGGCCGGCCAAGGTTGACCCGATCACCCACGATCGCGAGCGTCGCGGGCAGGAACGTGAGACTCCCGATCACGGACACCATCACGACGCCGATGGTCCCGACGGCCATGGACGTGAAGAGCGGGATTCCGAGGGTGAGCAGTCCGGCCAGCGAGATCATCACTGCGAGACCGGAGAAGAAGACTGCGCGCCCCGCGGTGCTGCTCGATACCTCGATGGCCTGCGCGATCGACCGTCCGTGGCGTCGTTCCGTCCGGAAACGGGTGACCATGAAGAGCGTGTAATCCACCGCAACCGCGAGTCCGATGAGCACGATCAGCTGCGTCGCGTTCGGGCTGACTGCCGCCACCGCCTGGCTGTACAGGCCGATGAACCCGAACGCGGCGAGGAGCGATGTCACCGCCAGCACGAGCGGGATGATCGAGGCGACGATCGCACCGAAGGCGAGCAACAGGATCGCGAAGGTCAAGGGAAGGGTGATCCGGAGCGACGCATCAAGGTCGTGGCTGATCAGCTCGTTGATGTCGTTGTTGATCAGGGTGCTGCTGACGACGTGAATCGTCGCGGACGGCAAGGCTGCCCGGGCGGCGTCCACGATTCCCGGAACCGGGGCGATGAGCTGCTGCACCGCAGACCGCTCGCCGGGGATCGTCCCGACGATTTGAACGGTGGTGCGGTCCTCCGCGATGAGCGCCGCATCGGGCGGGACCTTGAACGGATCGAGCACGCTCGTGAAGGTCGCCGCGTCCGAGCCGTCGAGCGATGCATGGGCCGCCGTCATGTCGGCAACGAGCGCGGACACGGCGCTCTGGAAGTCCGGGGCGCTGGCCGCGCCGGGTCCGCCATTGAGCACGACCAGCAGCCGCTCGCTGGGAGCCTCGGGTTCGCTGCCGGCCCCGAACAGGTCGTAGGCCTCGCGGGACTCGAGCTTCGGGCCACTCGGGTCGGCATCGGCATCGAGAGCGTTGATGCCGCCGGCCGCCAGGCTGCCCACGAACAGTCCGATCGTCATCACGAACCAGAGCGCGAAGACCGGCCAGCGGTGACGGGTGCTCCACATGGCGACGCGGACGGTCCAGGGTTCTTGGCGCGTAGGGGCCGCGGCGGGCAGGTTCATCAGGGGACGCGGACTCCTGTTGGTGAGCGGCAAGGATACCGGAGCGGGTCCCGTATCCTCCAACGTGCGCCGACATGCAACCAGAGTGAATCGGAGAGCACCCATGACAGACACTTTGATCCCGCACATCGACGAGGCGCGCGCCGAAATTGCCGCGCTCAGGCTCCGGACCCAGATGTTCATCGGCGGCGAGTTCCGCGAGGCCGCCGGCGGCGGCCGATTCGTCAGCGAGAACCCAGCCACAGGCCAGCCGATCGCGGAGGTGGCCGAGGGCGGTCCGGCGGACGTGGACGTGGCGGTCGCAGCCGCGCGCCAAGCTGCGGACAGCGGCGTATGGTCGCGCATGAGCCCTGGCGATCGAAAGCGGATCCTCATTCGCTGGGCTGATCTGATCGAAGCCAACGGC
>CAZOJS010000052.1:0-14140 GCA_964580175.1 uncultured Anaerolinea sp.
ACGATGCGTGGGTCGTCGGGGACGAGCCCTGGGTCTCGGTCGACTTCGAGGCGATGCGGACGTACGGCAAGACGAAGGACGTCGGCGCGGAGCGCATCCTGGCGTCGATCGTGATCACCGACATCGTCGACTCCACCAGCCAGGCGAGCGAGCTTGGTCCGGCGCGCTGGCGAGATCTGGTCGGGGAGCACAATCGAAAGGCTGGGGCGGCGATCGACCGGCATCGGGGCCGGCTCGTCAAGACGACCGGGGACGGCGTGCTCGCCCAGTTCGACGGCGCCGAGCGTGCGGTCCGCGGGGCGGCGGCAATTCGCGACGCGGTCATCGGACTTGGGCTCCAGATTCGGGCCGGCGTCCACAGCGGTGAGGTCGAGGCAACGCCCGACGATGTCCGCGGGATTGCCGTGCACACCGCGTCGCGCATCATGGCGGTCGCCGGACCCGGCGAGGTCTACGTCTCAGCGACCGTGCTGGACCTCGTTGACGGGTCCGGGCTGACCTTCGATGACGCCGGCGTCCACGAGCTCAAGGGACTCCACGGCGCGCGCCAGCTCTACCGCCTCGCCGAGACGCCCGGGGCCTGATGCCGTCAAGGGCGCCTGAGGCTTACCCGCCCAGCTCGGTGGCTCAGAACGGTTTCACACGCATCAGCCAGCTGAGGACCACGATCCCCACGACTCCGATCACGGCGGGGATCTCCGGCCGGACGCGGGCCAGCGCTGCGGCGAGTTCATCGTCCGTTCCGGGAACCCGCGGCGGGTCGGTGGGCTTGTCGCCGTAAACCTTCTGGCCGAGCGCTTTCCGGACCCCGTTCATGGGATTTCCGGCCAGCGGCGTCATCGAGCCGATCACGACAACCACGATGGCGATCGCGGCCCACGGCCAGAACTTCGCGAAGTGGTCGCCCATGATCGCTGCCGCGATTCCCAGGATGATCGCCACGAGCAAGCCGATTGACGACAGCATCAGCGAACCAGCAGACAGGTCGAGGATCGTGGCCAGCCGCGCCCGGTCACGCTCCCTTCGGACCGCGAACATTGCGAACGCCGATACGCCATGGCCGGTGAACGCCAGGATCACCGCCACGATGTGCCCGAAAACGACCCAGCCGTAGAGATCCATTTGTCCTCTCCTGCGTTCAGCGAGTCATGGTTTCGCGTCGCCGGGCCGTCAGGCCCGGTCGTCAGACGTCGATGAGAGCATGGCGCTCGCCCGACGGGCCACGACCAGTGCGAGGGCGAACAGAACCAGCGCGTTGACCGGATGGAGCGCCCCGATCGCGGGGGTGATCGACTTCAGGCCCGGCAACAGCGTCTGGACGATGTAGTCCACGAACACGGCGGTCACCCACAGCAGGTGTCGTCGGCCCGGACGCGCTGCGAGGGCGCTGATCAGAGATGCAAGGGCCGCGATGCCGACCCACGTGTAGCCGAATTCGATGTGGGGCGCGAAGTCGCCGCTACCACCCAGGTTGGCCATGCTGAGGCCGGCCAGAAACACCTGGAAGACCACGGCCATGACCATTACCCAGGCCAGGACGGCATGGACCACACGTGCAGGACGCTTCACGGATCCCTCCCAATCGACACTGGCCGCGACATCGCGTGGGCTGGATTGTGCCCGCCGAGCGGCCCCGGAATCAAGGGCACATTGTGGCGGCCACGTCACCGCCCGGTCCAGGATGGCTCTGGACTGATCGCGTGGCCCGAATTTGTGCTCATCTTCAACACGTGGTTGTACGTTTTGAGTCCTCGCAGCGTCTATGTGTTGCCGGAGTCCTGCAGACGGAGATCAGCGATGCGGCCACGACGAATCCTTCTCACGGTCGCGGGCGCGATCCTGGCACTCGGAGCCCTTGCCCCCACGGTCCAGGCGAACTCGACGCCGAGCCCTGTGCATCTGATCAAGGACTGCGGCACGTTCAACGGCGCACCAACGAGCTATTGCACGATCACGGTCTCGAACCTTGACCTGCTCCCGCCCGGCACCAAGATCCGGTACCTGGGTCCCATTCTCGATAACGCCTACTTCCTGAGCAGCAATGTGATCGCCGACGCCGGCAAGAGCGGGCGAGCGACTGGCTACTGCATCTTCGACGGCAAGACATCGACGGGCCTGTGCAGCTTCTGGGAAGGCTCTGGAACGCTGGCACGGTTCAACGCGATCCTGAACGTCACGGTGGACAGTCTCGGGCTGTTCCACCTCGACGGGACGTACTACATCGCCGACGAGGTCAAACCCCCCGACACGTCGACCACGGGCCCGACTCGGATCGGGCTTTCGCACGTCGCTCAACGACCGTCCTGACGACGTCGCCGGCCACCGCCGCTCTCTGGCGCCCGCCGCGCAGCTACTTCCCGCTGTTTGCGCATGGGTCCGGCCTGGTCCGGCTGGCGTTCCGCGCAGATCCGTCGGTTGGGACCGACGCGCTCGGGTCAGCGCAGCGTCGACTCGATGCCGAGAAAGTCAGAGACATCCACGACCGACGTGGCCGCGAGCTCTTCGGGTTGTGTCGGCGCCTTGGACTTGATGACGACGAGGCCAACGATGCGGTTCAGGAGGCATTCCTGCGGATGTGGGCCGAGTCCGCCCGCGGCACGGAGATCACGGACCCGGAGGCCTGGGCATTCCGGGTCACCTATCGGCTGGCCATGGACCACCATCGGCTCACCCGGCTTGGACGCTCTCTCGCTGACCGTCTGACGGCGGTCGGAGCCAGAGATGAGCTCGACCCCACCGACCGTCTCGCGGTGTGGGCGGCCGTTGACAGGCTTCCGCCGCGTCAGCGTGCGGTCCTGTACCTGCGCTATCGGGCCGACCTTTCCTATGAGCGGATCGGCAAGGTCATGGGAATCACCGCTAACGGGGCACGCAACGATGCCAGCGTCGCGACCGCGTCGCTTCGAAAGCGGTACACCCACGAGGAGGGTCTCCGATGACAGACCCCTTCGGCCGGCTCGAACGATCCCTCCGCGACGGGCCACCCGACGAGGCCGGATATCGGCCGCGGCGCCTGGACCTGGAGGGCGGCCATGCGACCGGCGAGTCGACCCGAGCCATTCCGCACCAGGGCGTTACCGCTGGGACGTCCCTCCGCCGGACGCAGGTGGCGCCGCCGTGGCACTACCTCGCCGCGGTCCTGGTCGTCGCGGTCGGCGTCGCCGCACTCGGGATCATCGGTACCCGCCTCCAGGCCGCTGTGGGCGGGCCGGGCTCCCCGTCACCGAGCGAATCGCCGTCGGCCAGCCCGAGCCTGCCGGCGAGTTCCGGTTCGCCCACGCCGGCGATCGTCGTGCCGCCATTGACGCAGACCTTCGTCTCGCTTCGCAACGGGTTCTCGGTCCAATACCCGGACGGATGGACGGTCACGACAGCCTCAGGCCCCTGGCCCGCCAACGCCTTCCTGCCATACGGGCATCCCGCACTCGACACGCTGGCTCGCCCTGGAGAGGCGCGCCTCATGATCGCGTCCCAGGCGCTCGGCAACGGTCAGACCGAAGAGGACTGGCTCGCGGCGTTCTTCCGCCCGTACACCGGAGGGGAACCGTGTGGAGGCGACAGCTCGACCTGGCCGCGCCTGGCGATCGACGGCGTGCTGGGATATCTCGATATGGTCGACTGTCCAGTGCCCGTGGATTCGAAGATCTCCGAGCGGGACATTGGGTTCTCCGCGATCGTCTTCGCCGGTGGGCGGGTGTACGCGATCGGCTTGGACGGCGACGTCGATCTCGACTACTTCAAGGCGCTCGTCGTCACCGTTCGACTCGACCCGTCGAGCGCCATCGACTGACCGACTGGTCAAAGCGTCCTTGTACGTTTTGGACGCGCGTTCCGTCTGTATGAGAACGGCCCACCTCATGACCCTTCCCGGTTCGCGAGCGGTCGCCCCTCCTGGAGAGTGGACACGTGTCGACAGCGCAGCGCCCCGCAGTCCGGTCCAGCAATCGGCTGCTTTCCTTGCGAAGACTCCTCGTCGCCGCCGCAACGATCGCGGCCCTCACGATGCTGGCGCCGATCACCTCGGCGGCGTCGCCGATCGGGTCGATCGACCTGACCAAGACATGCGACGCCCCGGACCACTGCACGGTCAAGACCTCACTCGCCAGCAGTCCGCTCCCGGTAGGCACCGAGGGGTTCTACAACGGGCCGTTTCCCATCAGTCGCCTGAGCAGCCAGGTCGTGCTCGTGACACCCGGTGCTGGAGGAACTGCGACCGGGCATTGCACACTCAGCTTCGTGAGCGCGACCGGAACATGCACCTTCACGAAGGGGACCGGTGAGCTGGCCGGATTCCATGCAAATCTGACCGTCTCCACGGCCGACTGGGAGACATTCCGATGGGTGGGCACGTATCACTTCGGGGGCTAGTGCGTCGAGCGCGGTTCGAGCGAGCAAGTGATCAGTCGGCCAAGCCGCGCCCGTTCAATCTCTGGGCCGTGCCCGGCCCGAGGATGTACCCGCAACAAGAGACCGTTCAGGCGACTGCGCGGCCCTTCTCGAGGGAGATCTGGAAATCCTGAACGCGACCGGTGGCAAAACCCGCGGCGCTGATCGCGAGGTAGTAGTCCCACATCCGGATGAAGCGCTCGTCAAATCCCATCGCCCGGACGGTGTCGAGTTTGGCCAGAAAGTTGGAGCGCCAGATCTCCAGCGTCCGGACGTAATGCGGGGCGATGTCTTCGACGCTGCGGACCAGGAGATTCGTCCCGTGCAGGGAGCGCTCGATGGCGGCGAGGGACGGCAGGAAGCCGCCCGGGAAGATGTAGGTCTGAATCCAGTTCGCACCACGGCGCTGGGGCTCGTAATTGACGTCCGGAAAGGCGATCGTCTGAAGGCTCATTCGCCCACCCGGCTTCAGCGCCATGTCGCATACCGCGAAGTAGGTTTCGAAGAACTCCGCGCCGACCGCCTCGAGCATCTCGATCGACACGATCGCGTCGTATGTCCCCTCGATCTCGCGATAGTCGCGAAGTTGGACGTCAACCAGCTCTGTCAGGCCGGCGGACTCGACCCGCTCCGTCGCCAGGTCGTACTGGGCCTTCGAGATGGTCACGCTCGTGACTCGACAGCCGAGCTCACCGGCCGCGTACAGTGCAAATCCGCCCCAGCCCGAGCCGATCTCCAGGAGATGCTCGCCTCCGGTCAAGCCCGCCCGCTCGGCGAGGAGCCGGTACTTGTTCCGCTGGGCGTCGGCGAGCGACTGGTCGGATGACCCGAATACGGCGCTTGAATACGTCATCGTCTCGTCCAGGAAAAGGCGATAGAAGTCGTTGCCGAGGTCATAGTGGGCCGCGATATTGCGCTTGCTCTGGGCGAGCGTGTTGCGACGACCTCGGTGGCCCAGGGTCTTCGCGATCCGAGCGGGAATCCGCCACCAGCCCTCGGACAGGCCCAGCCCCTCCTTGTTCAGCGAAGCCAGATGGAGCAGGGCCCGGAGATCCGGACTCGACCACAGGCCTTCCACGTAGGCTTCGCCTGCCCCCGTGTCTCCGCCGAGAAGCATCCGAAGTACTGCTCCGGGGTAGTGGATCCTGATCTCGGCCACGATGTCGGACGCCGGATCGCCGAAGGTCTGCGCTGTTCCATCGGCCAGAACGATCGTCAGGTTGCCGATGCGCACCCGGCGAGCGCCGGCCAGAACGACCCGGCTCGCGATGCGATCAAGGATCGACCCGGCGCTCACGGCGGTCCCGGTCGTTAGCGTTTGTCCCTTCACGACACTGTCTCGCCGGCACGCACAGGGCGAGGTTCACCGTGGCGGATGAACCGGGCGCCTCGCAGCCACAGTCGCAGGGCATGCCAGTGGATCATGGCAATCGTCTTGTGGGTCACCAGCGGATAGCGAATGAGCATCCGGACGAGCATCCGATCGGTCAGGGCGCGTCGACGCAGGACCAGCGTCGTGGTCAGGAGGGGCTCGCCGCCCTGCCGCTCGTTGATCGCGATTCGCACACCGGCCGCGTCGTCCCTGACGTGCACTGCATAGCGGCCCTCCATCTCGATGAACGGGGAGACGTAGAAGGCCTTGGCCATCGAGCCGGTGAGTCGGTCGCCGGCGTCCTGCGCCCGCAGCGTGTACAGGTGCCGCTCTCCATACGTGTTGTGGACCTCGATGACCACGACCCTCAGTGCCCCCGTCTCGTCGCGGCAGAGGAAGAAGCTTGCCGGGTTGAAGACGTGGCCGAACGTGCGGAGGTTGGTGATGAGGGTGATCCTCCAATGCTCTGGATCCTCGCCCTCGGCCCGGAGTTGCGCTCGGATGTCGGCGGGGAGGTCGGTGGCCGGCGTCGGCAGATGGTCAGAATCTCGGAAACTCACGACCGCCCGACGATTCCGACCGAATAGCCGGATCCGCCGATCGATGTCATCAAGCTCGGACAGATCCAGGGCTGCGTAGTACACGTCGTGCTCGAGGGCGTACACAAACGGCCGCGCCCGGCGATGCCGGACCTTGCCTTCGAGGAGATGCGACCTCATGCGGCCCGCTCCTCGGCATTCGAGGCCAGCAGTTCGGCCACCTCGAACCCGGAGCGACAGCCGTCCTCATGAAAACCATAGCCAAGGTGCGCGCCGGCGAACCAGGTCGCGCGATGACCCTGCAGGGCGCGAAGGCCGTCTTGCGCTCCGAGCGTCTTGAACGAGTACATCGGATGCGTGAAGGACTGCTCCAGGATGATGTCCTCGGGCCGGATACGATCGCCCGGGTTGACCGAAACACAATAGTCAACCGGACCTGGCAGCGACTGGAGCCGGTTCATGTGATAGGTCATCGTGAGGGCGTCGCCCGGACGATGACAGTCGGGCGTATGGATGTTCCACGACCCCCACGCCCGCCGATTGGCCGGCAGAATGCTCGCGTCCGTGTGCAGTACCACCTGATTGGTCGAATATTCGAAGGCGCCGAGCACTCGCCGCTCCCGGGCATCGGCGTCCCCGAGCAGGGTCAGGGCGTCGTCCGCATGGGTCGCCATCACGACGGCATCGAATCGTGCGGTCGCCCCGTCGGTAGTCACGATCGCGACCCCCGCCTCATCACGGCGCACCGACGCAACCGCGGCGTTGCTCCGGACGGTTCCGTCCGGCAGAGCCGCGATCAGACGCTTCACATACTCCTGCGACCCGCCCTTCACGACCCGCCACTCGACGGCATGGCCGAATCCGATCAACCCGTGGTTGTCCAGGAAGTGCAGGAGGTAGTCCGCCGGGAACTCGAAGATTCGGTCCGGCGCCGTCGACCATACGGCGGCCACGATCGGGACGAGGAAGTGCTCTCGGAAGCCACGCCCATAGCGGCGTTCGGCGAGCCATTCACCAAGGGTCGCCCTCGTCGGTTCGACGGCATCGAGTGCCCGTCGTGCATCTCGGTAGAAGCGAGCGACATCGGTGAGCATGCGGAGGTGGATGGGCCGAACGGCAGACGTGACCTCAGGAAAGAAGCCCCGCGCGCCTCGCGAACTGAAAGCAAGGTCGCACGCATCGCAGGCGGACCCGAGGGACATGTCGCTTGGTTGGGTCTCAACCCCCAACTCGCCAAGGAGTCCTACGAAGCGCGGATAGGTCCGCTCGTTGTAGACGATGAACCCGGTGTCAACCGGGACATCACCGTCCGGCGTCCTGACCGGCACCGTCTTGACGTGTCCACCAGGTTCCGCGTCCCGTTCGAAGACGGTGATCTGGTGATCGTTCCGCATGGCGTACGCGGCGGTCAATCCGCTGACCCCTGAGCCGACGAGGGCGACGTCCACAACCTGCTCCTAGCGTCCCGCGCCGGCGCGCTCGTCGAGCGCGACGCGCATCCCGTTGAGGGCGTCACGGCCGATCTTGGCGAAAGCTCCGCCCAGGAACGGCTCGGCAAGGCGAAGTACTCCTCGCAGGCGGATGTCCGCCTGGTAGTCGATACGCGTCCCGTCGGACACCGACTCGAACCGAATGTCGTCAACGGCGGTGACGCGGGAGCCCGTGCCGGTCAAGACCACGCGTCGTGGCGCCTCAAAACTCGTGATCTCGTATTCCATCGGGGCGACGCGGCCGCCGAAACGGACCCCAAGCTGGTATCGGGCGCCCAGACCAAGTGGGCCTTCACCGATCTGCGTCGAGCTTGCGACCCCCGGATCCCACAGCGTGGAATTGGCGAAGTCCGCGACAAAGGCAAACGCCTCGTCGAGCGGCAGGCTGGTCGTTATCTGTTCGCGCAGGACTGGCATGGCTGTTGCTCCCGTCGCCGATAGGTGGTTCGTTCTGAGCGGCAAGCGCTTTCTTGCCGTCACTTGTTGTGCAATGCTGGTCCCCATCCTACCCAGCAGACCGTTCGCGTGTCAAGGCTTTGTATAATGTCTGTCATATCTGCTAGGGTTGGGTCATGCCACTTTCCAAGGCCATCGACGCCCTCCTTGAACTGTCCGTCATCGCCAGCTTCACGCGACTTGGACCGGCCATCCGGCGACGTTTGTTCCATTGGGGCGCTCCCCCGCCAGGGGCACTCGTCGGACGAACGGTGCTGGTGACGGGGCCCACGTCGGGGCTCGGCCGGGCGGCGGTCGAGGATCTCGCCGCCCTCGGCGCGCGAGTCATCCTGGTCGGGCGGAGCCCGGAGCGACTGGCCCGCGTGCGGGACGAACTCGTGGCGACTCATGGAGAGGACCGCTTTCAGGTCGTCGTCGCCGACATGGGGTCACTCGCCTCGGTTCGCGCCGCAGCCCAGCTCGTGCTTGACACGGAAGATCGCCTCGATGTCCTGGTCGACAATGCGGGTGCGATCTTCCCGGAGCGGATGGTCGGCCCGGACGGTCTCGAAGGGACCCTCGCGGTTCTGGTCATTGGCCCATTCACCCTGATCTCGGCGCTCCTGCCGCTGCTCCGATCGACCCCAGGCGCGCGGGTCATCTCGACAACGTCGGGCGGCATGTATACGCAGGCCCTGGACCTGGAGGATCTGCAATCGACCGCCCCGCCCTACTCCGGCCCGCGGGCGTACGCCCGGGCGAAACGAGCCCAGACGGCGCTGATCCGCGAATGGGCTCGCCGCCTTGCCGGGGCCGACGTCACGTTCCACGCCATGCATCCGGGCTGGGCCGATACGCCCGGCGTGGCCGACACCCTGCCGGGGTTCTATCGGCTGATGCGACCTCTGCTCCGCACACCGGCCGGGGGTGCGGACTCGATCACCTGGCTGGCAACTGCTCCTGACGCTCCGTCGTTGAGCGGCGCCCTGGTCCTCGATCGGCGACGCCGGCCATTCGATCGCGTTCCGTGGACGCGCGTCAGCGCTGAGGAACGACGCCGACTGTGGGACATGATCGTGGGCCTGAGTGGCGTCGTCGATCCCGTACCGGAGCCGCGCTAGAGGTTGCCGCGCCGCGCCTGTTCGATCTCGATGGCCTCGAAGAGGGCCTTGAAGTTGCCGACGCCGAACCCGCGTGATCCGTGGCGTTCGATGATCTCGAAGAAAAAGGTCGGCCGGTCCTGGATCGGGCGGGTGAAGATCTGGAGGAGGTAGCCCTCCTCGTCCCGGTCGGCCTCGATCCCGAGTTCCTCGAGCACGTCCATCGGCACGCCGACGTCGCCGACCCGGTCGGCCAGCGTCTCGTAGTAGGCGTGGGGCATGCCCAGGAACTCGACGCCGTTCTCGCGGAGAGCTCGAACGGTCCCGACGATGTCCTCGGTGCGCAGGGCGACGTGCTGGGTCCCGGCATCGAGGTAGTAGTCCAGGAATTCCTGGATCTGGCTCTTCTTCTTGCCCGAGGCCGGCTCGTTGATCGGGAATTTCACCCGGCCGTTGCCGTTGGTCATGACCTTGGACATCAGCGCCGAGTAGTCGGTATGGATGACCTTGTCGTCGTAGTGGATCAGCTGCGCAAATCCAAAGACGTCACGGTAGTAGTCGACGAACTTGTTCATGTCGCCGAGCTCGACGTTGCCGACACAGTGATCGACTTCGAGGAGCGACAGGCCGGAGGCGGCCCGGGCCGGCTTCTTCACCTTCCGATAGCCGGGGGCAAACACGCCGTGGTAGTCGCGGCGGTCGATGAACGAGTGGCGGACTTCGCCGTAGGTGAAGACGGCGCTCCGCCGAAGGACGCCGTCGGCGCCACCGTCAAGATCCGCCGGCTCCAAGGCGGAACGGGCGCCCCTGGCCGTCGTTTCGCGCCACGCCGCCGCCGCGTCGTCCACGGCGAACGCGATGTCGCGCACGCCGTCCCCGTGCCGATGGACATGCTCCGCAATCTCCCCGTCCGGCGAGAGCGGGGCGGTCAGCACGATCGTGATGTCGTTCTGGCGCATGACATAGCTGGCTCGATCCCGGACACCGGTCTCCAGGCCCGCGAACGCGACGGGGGTGAATCCCCACAGCGCCCGGAAGTAGGCCGTGGCCTGGCGGGCATTCCCGACCCAGAATTCGACATGGTCGATGCCGTTGAGCGGCAGGAAGTCCCGCGCTTCGTCGTAGGCATCCTTGTTGATGCGGGCGCCGGCCTGATTGGCCGCGCCGCGGTCCAGCGTCTCGGTCATGGACGCACTCCTCCGTGCGGTGAAGGTGGAGGGTCGGTGACCTGGCATGGTAGACCCGACGTCATGCCTCGGCGCGTGACGGCCGCCGATCGTGCGACACTCCGCCCATGAATACACTGCACGATCTGGCCGCGCGGTTGGATGCGGCCGTCGCCGGAATGGCGGCCCTCCGGTTCCGAATTGAGGGCGCGGCGCCGTGGCCGCGGGCCGAGCTGTACGGCACAGAGGCCGAAGCCAGCTGGGGCCCGGCGGAGTTGCTGGCCCATGTGGACGAGATGCTGTCCTACTGGCTCGGAGAAGCGGAGCGGATCCTCGAGGGTCCGGCCGAAGCCCCGGTCCCGTTCGGCCGTGTCGCCGAGGATTCGATCCGAATCGGCGTGATCGGACGAGACCGGACGGTCCCGTACCGCGAGCTTTTCGCGCGGCTCACCGCCGACGGCGCCCGCGTCGCGCGGCGCATGCGCGAGCTGTCGGCAGCGGACGCAGCCCGGGTGGGCCTGCATCCCGCGCGCGGCGCGGTTACGGTCGAGTTTCTGTTCGAACGGTTCGTGACCGGCCACCTGGAGGGCCACGTCGTCCAGCTGCAGGAGATCCTCGCGGCCCGAGGCGCCTGACTGCGGTGTTCATGCTCCTGGCGATCCCCGTTGGCGTGGTCGTCGGCTTGCTCCTGCGCGGGCGGCTGGAGGGCCTCGTCGCCCTCGGGTTCCACTGGGCGCCCCTGGCCGTGGGTGGGCTGCTGGTGCAGGTGGTCCTGTTCTCGGAATTCGGGGACCGACTGGCCGGCGACCTCGGACCCGCGATCTACGTCGTCTCGACGTTCGCCGTGTTCCTGGCGGTCGTGCGCAACTGGCGCCTCTCGGGGATGAACATCGTGGCGGCTGGAGCGCTCAGCAATCTCATCGCGATCACATCCAACGGCGGGTTCATGCCGGCAGATCCCGAGGCCCTCGCAATCGCGGGCTTCGGCGGGCCGGGCGATCACACCAACAGCATCGTGCTCGCCGATCCGTCGTTCCGCCTCCTGACCGACATCTTCGCCTTGCCAGCCTCGGTCCCGCTGGCCAATGTCTACAGCATTGGAGACATCCTGATCGGCGTCGGCATCGTCGTGGTCATCGTCGCCGCCATGCGACGGGGTGGGCCCGAACGTCCGGCCTGATTTCCGCGGTCAGCGAGCGTGCCGCTCCCGCCACAGGCTGCCGAGCAGGAACATGATGTTGGCCGGGCGCTCCGCCACGTTCAACGCCAGCATCAGGTTGGCCCGACGTCCCCCGATGCGAGGGTCGATTCGAGTTGATCGCCGAGTTCCACCGTTCGGCGATAGGCGGCCCAGACCGCCTCGGACAGGACCGTCCGCAGGCGCCCGGATTCGAGCTCATGGAGCGCGGCGGCGCTGGTACCGCCCGGCGAGGTGACCATGTTCCGCAGCTCGGCCGGGTGCATGCCCGACTGCTTGGCGAAGAGGGTGCTTCCCTCCAGCGTCTCGATCACGAGGTCGTGGGCGATGTGGCGCGGGAACCCAAGATGGACCGCCGCATCGATGAGCGATTCCATGACCAGGAAGACGTAGGTCGGACCGGTCCCGGAGACGGCGGTCGCCATGGCGACAAGCTTCTCGTCATCGACCTCGAGCTGAGCCCCGAGCGCACCGAGCAGGGCGGCGGCCTGCGCCCGCTGATCCGGCGTGACCTGCGGCGTCGCGAACCAGACCGTCATCCCCTTGCCGACTCGGGCGGGCGTGTTGGGCATGCTTCGGACGAGCTGCTGGTGCCCGAGCGCCGTCGCCAGGGCCTTCGTGGTGGCGCCGGCCAGCACGCTGATGACGAGCTGACCCGGTCCGAGGCTCGGACCGATCTCGCGGCCGACCCTGGCGAGCATCTGGGGTTTGATCGCCAGGATCACCACGTCCGCACCCACGACCGCGTCGACGTTCGACGCAACGGCCCGCACGCCGTGGGTGGCCACAAGCTGTTCACGCCGTTCGGCGCGGGGGTGGCTCGCCACGACCTGGCCGGGCTCCACGAGCCGGCCGCGGAGCAGCCCGCTGACGATGGCCTCGGCCATGACGCCGGAGCCGATGGTGGCGATCGTGCGTTGGGCGAGTGGTGACATCGGCCGAGTATGCCATGCCCGCCGGGTCGGAACGGGCGGCCGCTAGTCCGGCCCGGCCCGGCTCGGACCAGGTGCAAGGTGCAAGGCGCAAGGTGCAAATACGAGCCCCGATCGTGCTACGTGCGGTTCCACCACTTCCTCGAACCTCAGCGCGGCGGCGTCCCGATTGATCGCGCTCGTGCTGAACCGGAGCGTGTCGTATCGGCCGCGTCGGTCCACGGTTGCCGTACGTTGCACGAACCCGGTTCGTATGTGGGCCGAACTACGCCTCCCTTGGCCGACAACACGAACCCGGTTCGTATCTGGGCCGAACTAGGCGGCCGCCCCGCCCCGCCGCGCAGCATCGCGCACTACCTGGGCGTGCGCTACGACACCTCCACCGGGCCGCCAGCTAGCGCACCGATGTCGCTCTCCCGCACGGCCGAGTGGCTGGCATGGTTTCACCCGTCCCGTTGCGCCGGGCACGGGCTCCGACGTCCACCCCGGCTCCGAATCCACGTCGAGGTCCACGCCGACGTCCCCGCGACGGTCGGTCCCTGGGCCCTGAATTTAGTGGTTGACGCCTGAATTCGGTGCGCTATGATCCACGCAGTGGCGTGAAGTGGGGAAAAGTGGGGAACCACTCGGACCCGCCGCCATCAGCGGACGATCGGTAGGGCACACCGAGACCTCCGCGACACCAACGACGGGCTCGCGGCCACAAGCGCCGCGGGCCCGTTGAAACCTCGGAGAAGGGCGGCCCGATCGGTGTTCACCGGCGAGTACCGGCACACACTGGACCTCAAAGGGCGGCTTGCCGTCCCGGCGAAATTCCGCGCGCAGCTGGACGGCGGGGCGGTGGTGTCCCGCTGGATCGACGGTTGTCTGGCCATTCATCCACGAGCCGGTTGGGAGGGTCTGGCCGAGCGGATCGCCGCGCTACCCCTCGCCGACGCCTCGGCCCGACTGTTCGGCCGAAGCATCTTCGCCGGTGCCAACGAGACCGACCTCGATCGACAGGGCCGGGTGCTCATCCCGGCCTACCTCCGCGAGGGGATCGGCCTGGAGGCCGACGCCGTCATCGTCGGGGCCCGGGATCACGCCGAGATCTGGGTCCCTGCCACCTGGGTGGACTACCGCCGAGCAATGGACGACCCGAAGGCCTTCGCTGAAGCCATTCAGGGCCTCGGGATCTAGATGGGCCGGACCAAACTCCAGGGGGGATCGTCGGGAGCGGCGACAGATGCGCGACCCACGAGCTTCGCCGGCCACGTTCCCGTGCTCATCGACGAGGTCGTGGCGATGCTCGCGCCGGCTCCCGGCAGCCTGCAGATCGATGGAACGGTCGGTGGCGGCGGTCACGCGGAACGAATCCTGGAGGCGACGAATCCTGATGGCCGCCTCCTCGGCCTCGATGCCGATGGGGCGGCCATCGCCAGAGTTCGCGCTCGCCTCGAGCCACGCTTCGGCGATCGCCTGGAGCTTCGTCAGGCAAACTTCCGGGACCTGGCGTCGGTGGCACCTGGGGCCGGATTCGGCG
>CAZOJS010000053.1:0-3004 GCA_964580175.1 uncultured Anaerolinea sp.
GATGGTCCAAGCGATGCAGCTTGCCGCCCACCGTGACATTTTGCTCCTGCATGGCTTCCAATAAGGCGGACTGGGTCTTCGGCGTGGCGCGATTGATCTCATCTGCCAGCACGAGATTCGCGAAGATCGGCCCCGGCTGGAATCGGAAGATCCGCCGGCCGTCCTCCTCGATGAGGATGTTCGTCCCGGTGATGTCGGCCGGCATCAGGTCCGGCGTGAACTGGATCCGGCTGAACGCGCAGTCGATGACGTCGGCGATGGTCCGGACGAGCATGGTCTTGCCGAGCCCGGGCACGCCCTCGAGCAGGACGTGACTGTTTGCCAGCAGCGCCGTGACGGTCTGGCGGACCAGCTCTCGCTGGCCGACGATGACTCGTCCGACCTCGCGCTCGATGTTCGTGGCGCGCTCGGCGAATCCCTCGGGCGTCAGGCGCGGCGCCGCGCCGTCGTCGATGGTGGTTGTTGCCATTGGGTCCTCCGAGGCGTCCGACGCGGCTCCGGCCACGCCGGATCAGCTATTCCTGTGGATCGAGTGAGCTGAAGTAATTGCGCACGTAGTCCTTGACCGAGAGCGGGACATACCCGCGGTCCAGGGACGTCAGCGCGTACTGGTAGAACTGTGAGAAGACCTCGGCGTAGGGCACGTACGACCCTGGATCCGTGCCTGGACCTTGCTGGTTGCCCTGCGTTGTCTGGCCCGATCCGCCAGTCCCTGAGACGTAGGAGGGATCGCCCGGCTGCCCGAGTCGATCAAACGGGGCGAAGATGCTGCCCAGGTCCGACCCCAGGACCGACGGCCGGTTCGGATTGACGGGTCCGCTTGCGCTGCCGCTGCCGCTCGTGCCGGAGCCGAGGTGGGTGGCGTTGGAGCCGCCACCTCCCAGAGACCCGCCCGAACTCTGGCCGCCGGATCCCTGGCCGCCTTGGCTGCCTTGGCCGGACTGACCCCCGGAACCCTGGCCGCCCTGGCCGGGTTGGCCGCCGGATCCCTGGCCGCCCTGGCCGCCGGAGGAGCCCGGCTGCCCGCTGCTGCCGGGCTGGTTTCCCGGCTGCCCGCCCGTGCCCGGCTGGCCACCCGTGCCCGGCTGGCCGGCGGAGCCCGTCTGGCCGCCCTGGCCGGTCTGCCCGGATTGTCCGGCGCTGGCCAGGTCGCGCCGGCTGTCCTGCAATTGATTCGCCGCGCCCGTGAGGTCCCGATTCAGGGCAACGCTGTCCTGGGCGTCACCGAGGGTCTCGGACAATCGATCGAGGGCCGACTTGGCCCCGGCTGTGTCGCCTTGAGCGAGGCTCTGGGCCGCGTCGCGAAGAGCCTGCGCCGACGCGCCGCCGGCCTGGCTTGCCGTGCCCTGCAGCTCGGAAAGCTGGCGCGCGAGGTCTTGCTTCTCCGGGTCGGTCATGGCATCGAGGTCCTTGATCAGATCCTGGAGATCCTGACTCGTCTCGTCCGGATCGCCGGCCGGGTTTGCCTGCTTGTCGCCGGTGGCGGATCGGGACAGCCCCCGGCTCAGGGACGCCAGCGCGGCAGCCCGCTGCTCGTTGGCTGGATTCAGCTGCGAGCGCAGCGCCGCTTCGACCGCCCCGAGCTTCGCCAGGTTGGCGTCGAGGTCGTTCGGATCGGCTCGCAGCTGGCGGGCCAGATCCCGCAGCTCTGTCGCCAGGCGCGTTCGAGGATCGTCCGGATTGAGACCCTTGGTTCCCAGCTTGTCGGCCAGTTCGTCCAGCCTGTCGGCCTGTGCCGCTGCTGCATCGCGGATCGCGCGGGCTTGGGCGATGGCCGCGTCCTGCGGGTTGGGCAGGAATACAGCGGGCGCAAGTGCCAGGGTCAGCATCAGGATCGCGGCGGCAGGCCGGCGTGACAGCCTGGGCCGGAACAGATTCGACGGGGCGAGGCCGAGGCTCGTGACCGCGTCGCGGCGCTGGCGCCGGACCATCCGGTGCTCCGTCGCGTCCTGATCGAGGGCGATCGCATCGCCGGCGAGGAGCGCTTCATCTTCCGCCGATGGTGGCCCCGCGGCCTCAGGCCGGGCGGCGGCCAGGGCAAGCGCGGACGCCACGCGGTCGCCGAGGCGCCCCTCACGGTCAACGGCGATGGCAGTCTCCCCGAGGGATGGTCGAGCCCGTGCGGACACGAATACCAGGACCAGCAACGCGGCGAGCGGGATCGCCGCCGCGATGACCGCGGCTGCCTCGATCGGGACAAGCCGTGCTGCGACCGCGACCCCCAGCTCTGCGCCGAGGGTTGCTGCCAGGGTGAGCCATGCACGACGAACAATCCGGCGGATCCAGAGCGCCCGGCGGTGCGGGCGAAGGCCCGCCCGCAGCCGTTCAAGGTGCGGGTCCAGGGGGCCCGCGATCAGCGTCCGCGGGTCTCCGGGAACGAGCAGCGTCGGCTCCGCACGGCTGCCTCCAGGTCTGCCAGGACGCCGCGTGGCCGGCCAGCTGGGGCGCGGCATTCGAGGCATCAGGCGGACCTCTTTCGTTGCAGGCGACTGAGGAATCCCGGCAGGTGAGGGCGCCAACGTCGTGTTGGGGTCACGAGCTGTACCGCGGCAGCCGTGAAGCCGACGGACATCAGCAGCAGGGTCAGCGCGGACCGGGGCCAGTAGCGATCCCGAAGAGACTCCTCGATCGGAAGGACGTCATTGACCAGGACATCTCCGGCGATCTTCGGCCCATCGGCGAACTCCACGCACTCGAGGGCATTTCCGACGGCGTTTCCCACGGCCACGCAGTCCGGGGCAACTCCGGGAGCCGGGACGGCACGAACGCCGCCGTCGACGGGCTGGGCGAAGATGAAGTTGCTGCCGGTTACTTCGGCGATGATCGAGCACCAACCGCCGGTTCCGCCCTCGGCGCCGCAGGCGACATCCGCCTGGGCCACAAACGGGTTGAGGTAGAGCAGCGATTCCGGCGGGCGCTGCGACGCGAATCCCTGCGCATCCAGATTGTTGGCCGTCGTGGTACGCAAGAAGATCCACACGAACGACAGGCCGACGGTCGCGAC
>CAZOJS010000054.1:0-4776 GCA_964580175.1 uncultured Anaerolinea sp.
GGATAGGTCGATTCCCCGCGAACGCGATCCCGGAAGCGCGGCTCCTTCTCCACCACGAGGACACCGAGGCCAGACCTCGCCAGGACACCGCCAAGCGTCGAACCGCCGATCCCTCCGCCAACGACGATGACATCAAAGGAGTTCGTAGCTGCCATGTGTGGCCTCGTTTCGGTCAGACGAAGAACTCGTTTCCCGTATGGACCCAGCGATCGAGCCGCATCCGGCTGTTGCTGCTCAGAATGCACACGCGGGCGACGGATGCCCGCCCTTGCTACCCATGCCCTACCTCTGGTAGCATCCTAGTGTGAAGGTCAGTGTCAGCCTACCCGGCGAAGACGTCCAGTTTCTCGATGCCTATGCCAGGGAGCAGGGGCTCGAATCTCGATCGGCTGCCCTCCATCGAGCCGTTCGTCTCCTTCGCACCGCAGAACTCGGCGGCACCTACGAAGCGGCGTGGGGCGAATGGGCGGCTGAGGGCGAGGCCGACCTCTGGGAATCGACGACCCGCGACGGACTCGGGTCGTGATGCGGCGCGGTGACATCCATTCTATCTATCTCGATCCCGCGCGCGGCTCCGAGGCTAACAAGCGCCGGCCGGCGGTCATCGTCAGCAACGACGCGGCGAACGCGACAGCGGGACGTCTGGGTCGCGGCGTGATCACCGTGGTTCCCGTGACGTCGAACATCGAACGCGTCTACCCGTTCCAGGTTCTGCTTCCAGCGGCCGAGACGGGGCTCGATCGTGACTCGAAGGCACAGGCTGAGCAGGTCCGATCGATCGCCGTGGAGCGGGTGGGTGACCGGCTGGGAGTCGTCCCTCACGCGATCATGCTCGACATCGACGAGGCCCTGCGCCTGCATTTGGGCCTGTAACCCCACGACTGCCCGCCGACTGGTTTTCGGAACGCTTTCGGGCTGCTCTACCGCTGAGCGATGTCGGCCGGGCGGGATCATAGGCGATATCCGCTCCCGCGAGCCGCCGCTCGCCGTCAGAAGCGGCCCTTGAGCGACCGCCACGCGAGCGCCACGCGAATCTGTGGGGCCTCTCCACGGCGGCCGCACCCAGCTGACCGCGCCGTGCCATCCTGCCGGGGCCGTGACCCGCCTCGTTGTCTTCCGCATCGTGATGTCCAACCCGCGGCTGCGGCGGGTCGTGATCGCGTTCGCCGCGTTCAATCTTGCGGACTGGGCACGTTGGCTGTCCGTCCTGATCTTCGCCTTTTCTCGAGGTGGCGCGGCCGAAGCCGGGGCGGTCTCCCTCCTCCAGCTTCTACCGGCCGCGGTCGTCGCGCCGATTGCGGCGTCCCTCGGCGATCGATTTCGACGGGATCGGGTTCTGGTCGCGTCGTACGTCGCCCAGGCATCGTTCATGATCGGCACCGGTATCGCGATTCTCCTCGATGGCCCGGCTCCGCTCGTCTACCTCCTGGCGGTGCTGGGAGCGTGTTCGATCACGATCACCCGACCAGCGCACGGAGCTCTGCTCCCGTGGCTGTCCCGGACGCCGGCCGAACTGACGGCCGCAAACGCGGTCTCAGGAACCATGGAAGGACTCGGCATTCTCGCCGGTCAGGCCGCCGCCGGGATCGTCCTCCAACTGACCAATCCGGGCGTCGCCCTCGTGGCTTCGGCCGCCGTCGCAACCGTCGCCGCCGCGCTCGCCGCCTCCGTGAGCGTCGAGAGCCCCAGGACCGGGCCGGACCGATCAGCCGCGACTGGCACGCAGCGGGCGTTCTGGCACGACCTGACCGGCGGCTTTCGTGCGGTGCTGGATCTCCCCGGCCCAAGGACGATCGTGTTCCTGCTCGGCCTGGCGGCCTTCGTGTGGGGTGCACTCGACGTCCTGATCGTGGTGCTCGTCTTCGATCTGCTCCATCTCGGCGCGGGCGCAGCCGGCATCCTCAATGCCATCGCCGGCGCCGGTGGCCTGGCCGGAGCGGCCCTGGCACTTTCGCTCGCGGGTCGTATCCGCCTCGCCGCGCCGTTCGTGGTCGGCCTGCTGGCATGGGGCCTGCCGCTCGCTGCTGCCGGCCTGCTCCCGCTGCCCCTGGTCGTCGGAGGCCTGCTGCTCCTGGCAGGTGCCGGCCGCACGGTCATGGACGTGGTGGGTCGAACACTGCTCCAGCGATCAGCCCCGGACGAGGTGCTGACGAGAGTCCTTGGCGTGGTCGAGGGAATCTTCATGGGCGCGTTCGGGCTTGGATCGATTGCCACGCCCGTGCTTCTCGGCCTCGTTGGCGCGCAGGGCGCCTTCGTGATCGTGGGGCTGCTGCTGCCCGCGGGGGCTCTCATCGCCTGGCGCTCGCTCATCGCCATCGACCGGTCGGCCACGGTCCCCGTCAAGGAACTCGCCCTGCTTCGCGGCATCCCGATGTTCGCACCCCTCTCCCCGACGGTCCTCGAGCGACTGGCCGGTCATCTGGAGCCCGTCCGCCATGCCGCCGGCGCCGTGGTGAGTCAAGAGGGCGATCCTGGGGACCGGATGTACATCCTGGTGGCCGGAGAAACCGACGCGAGCGTCGCCGGACGCCACCTGCGGACCCAGGGCCCGGGCTCCGAATTCGGCGAAATTGCCCTGCTCCGGGATGTGCCTCGGACCGCGACCGTTCGAGCCCGAACGGACGTGGAACTGCTCGCGCTTCGAGGCGACGTCTTTCTGGCCGCCGTCACCGGTCAGGTGGACAGCCGCCGTGCGGCGCAAAGTGTCGTGGAGGAGCGTCTGGAGCAAGGGCCGGCCTGAGTCTGAGGTATCGGGACTGCAAGAGAGCCCGTCCCTGCCGAGCGATCAATTCGTCGCGGCTGGGGCCGCTCGGCTCCGCGTGGGGTGACGACGCGGACCGGCGATCCACAGCGCTGTCGCCCACACCGCGAGGGCGACGATCACGAGCCCAACGAGTGGCAGGTATGTGCCCAAGTGATCGGCCGATAGCGAGCCCGTGTACACGGCAATCGCGCCGCCGATCGGGTAGGCGACCGCCATCAATCCGAAGATCGTCCCGAAATTCGGACCACTGAAGACGTCCGACAGGGCCGCCGACCGAACGGCGATGGTTGCGCCGGTGCCCGCGCCGTGTGCCGCGATACCGGCCAGCGCGAGTGCGGGAGTGCCGGATGCGGCGCCGAAGGCGAGGATGACACCGCCGCCGACGATCACCGCCGCCACGACACCCACCCCGCGCCGCCCGAGCCGGTCAGACAGGGATCCGCCGAGGACCTGACCGCCCACATACGAGAGCGCCTGGACACCCATTGCGCTCGCCGCAAAGCCCACGCCGAATCCATTCAGGACGGCGTGTGGCAGGAACGCCTGCAGCACGCCTTCGTCGAACATGCCGATGGCCATGGCGCCGAGGAAGAGCGCCCAGAACCGTCGCGTCCGAACGATCCGCCGGACGCTGGCCCGCGCCGTGCCGTGGCCACTGCCGACGGGCAGCGGCTCGAAGCTGGCGGACACCGCCCCAGGTGCGGCAGTCTCGTGCAGGCCGGATGCCCGGGCTGCCTGCTCGGACTCCCGTTCCCTGGTCGATCCCGCCGCCTGTCGAGCCGGGACCAGGATCCTCGGACCCGCGGTCATCATCCACACGAACACGACGCCGGCCAGCGAGGCGGCCAGAAACGCGAGCGAGGCGAATCGCCAGCCGGCGGTCTGGATCAGCCCGGCCGCGACCGGTAGGGCCACCGCGACCCCGATTCCCGGACCGGCATAGGCAATCCCGAGCGCGAGCCCGGACACGCCCGCGTACCGGCGCGCGATGGCCGTCGTGGTCCCGATGAAGGCCAGCTGCAGCCCGAGGGCGTGGAACGCGGCGTAGGCGAGGATGACGATCGAAATATCCGGCGCGAGGTAAACGCCAAGCCAGCCTGCGGCTAACAGGATCATCGAGGCTGTCAGCAAGTCTCGATCGGCGAACTCGTCGTATGCCCTGCCCAGTAGCGGGCTGGCGATCGCGGTCACCAGCAGGAACATCGTCCAGGGCGTCACCGCCACGGTTCGGCTGATCCCGAATTCCTCCGCGAACGCCACCGACATGGCCGGGAACGTGTACAGCCCGCCGTAGGCGATGGCCCCAACCACGAACGCCCCGATCAACGGCAGGGAGAGACGCGTCACGCGTCTGGCGCCGGGCAATGGGGCGGGCAGGTTCACGATGGGATCGTACGCGAGGCGCCAGCGGAAGGAACCACGGGGAAGCCGCCGCCGTCGAAGGCGCGATGAAGGCCTTCCGGTTCGGTCCCCTCGGCGTCGCAGCGCTGATCCTCGGGTTTGCGGCAGCGAGCCTCGCGGCCTGTGATGCTGGCTCCGCGCCGTCGCCCACGCATTCGCCGACTCCTTCGCCGCCCGCGGTGGATGTTGCGACCCCCGAGGAGGCGGCCGCGCTCGTCATCGCGAGCGACCCGCGCTTCGCCGGCACCATCAAACTCTCACCCGACATCATCGGTGCATCGAGGTGGTGGGAGGCCGCGGCCCGTCCCGACGGCGGCTTCCAGATCACGTTGACGATCGGCTGGGGCGACTGTCCGGCCGGCTGCATCAGTCGCCATTCCTGGTTCTACGGCGTCACCGCCGACGGACAGGTCACCCTGGAGTCCGAGGCAGGTGACCCGTTGCCGGTGGGGACGCTCCCAGCCGGTTGACGCGCGGGCCGCTCGTGGACCTTGCGCGGACATGAAGAAGCCGCGCCTGGAGGCGCGACTTCTGGGCTGGTGCGGGCGGACGCCGCCCGGCTCGATCAGTCGATGAGGTCGACGGAGCGGCCTCCGAAGGCGTCGGTTGCC
>CAZOJS010000055.1:0-8704 GCA_964580175.1 uncultured Anaerolinea sp.
CCCGACCGTCTCACGACCCTCCGCGCCGGAGAACGCGGGCTGGACCGGTCGATGGGGTCGGGTCGAGTCGATCCTCGAGCCCGTGCTCGACGAGCTCGGCCTCGGGCCGGCCAACGCGATCGCCTACATCTGCGGCAACCCGGACATGATCCTGTCAGCCGAGGCGACGCTGCTCGGCCGCGGCTTCCCGGAGGACCAGATCAAGACGGAGCTCTACTGGCCGAAGGGCAAGGAGCCCCGCGGCGGAACCGGCCCGGCATAGGCCCGGCTACTCCTCATCCACCACCCGGTAGCGGGCGATGAGGTCGATGATCTCGTTCGGGTCGGCGTCGAGCAGGTCCAGGTCGAGCGCGAAGGCGCCGGGCTCCGGGGAGTAGACGCGCCAGAACATGCGCCGTCGACGCCACTCGCGGAAGGCGTCGAGGGCGCGCGCGGCGCGCGGCCGGCTCTCCAGGCGTGAGGCGGCGCGCGGCACGATCTCGAGGCGAGGGCGGTCCGGACCGGCCCCCTCACCGTCCTGCACCACGTCCGCCTGACCGATCCGCGCCTCGGCGATCTCGGCCCAGGACAGCCGGCCCATGCCCGACATGGAGATCCCGTCCTCGTCGACGGTGAGGACTTCCTCGTCGCCCGTCGCGACGCGCACGCGCTCGAGGGCCCCGAACAGCGAGGAGAGCCCGATCAGGACGAAGATCGACGCGATGGCCAGCGGGAACACCGCGAACAGCACGGCGGCCACCCCGCCGCCCGGGGTCGAGATCCCGACACCACCGAAGACGAGCGCGATCAAGGCCGGCATCACGACGAACCCGAGCGCGCGGAAGAGGTCCCCGTAGGCGCCCGGCGCGGCCCGCTCCCGGCGGCGGAAGCGGGCCGCCGTTGGCGTTGGACCCGCGGCGGCAACGACGCGGACGAACGCCGTGCCCGCGCCGGGCAGCGGCGAGAAGATGGACGGGCGAGCCGGGACCGGATCGGGTTGGGCCGCCGGGCTCGCCGGACCGCGCATGAACGGCGCGCCCGACGAGCCGAGGAGAGTGCCGAGGATTGCGGCGGGTTCCGCCGGGCCGGCCGGCTCGGCTGCGGGGGCGTCGAGGTTCGCCGGGCCGCCGAGGAGTTGGCCGTCGACCCCGAACACGGGCACGTACCGTGCGACGAGCGGCCAGACCGACTCGAGCGGCTGCTCCAGCTCGTACGCGGCGACGCCAAAGGGCGCCATGGCGGACAGGTCAGGCACCTTCGCCTCGGGGCGCAGCAACCGCGCGAGCCCGAAGAAGGCCCCGGTCAGGCGGCGGGCGAAACCGCCCGGCGCGGTGGCCGCGAGCATGGCATCACGCGGGAAGATGCCAAGGCGGTCGTACGCCGTGGACCGGCGGCGCGTGCCGCTGGGGCCGGTCATCTTCTCGATCCGGACTTCACGGACCCCGGTCCATGGCAGCCGGCCGAGTTCGGGCGTCCAGATCCCGTCCCGGTCGATCTCGAGGATCCGCGAGCGAGCCCCGCGCCGGATCGTCACGGACGCTCCGGAGGCCATCAGCAGCCCGAAGAAACCGAACACCAGGCCGAAGAGGGCGAAGGAGGGGTTCGTCCCGACCTGTCCGAGCATGAAGACGGCGGCCCCAAGGAACAGCACCGCGCCGAGGGGGGCAAGCAGCAGGTCCGCCAGCACCCGCATCGGCGAACGTGTGAACTGGTAGGTGCCCGGGGAGTTTGGCAGCGGAAGGGGCGACGGGCCGGGCGCATCCGGGGCGCCCGCGGTCGGCTCGCCGGAGGTGGCCGAAGCCGCGAGACGGCGCCGGCGGAAGGCGGTCAGCGTGATCGCGACGCCGACACCGGTGAACAGGGCGCCGATTCCGACGACGAACAGCGCTGGGAACGGTTGGAATTCCGGCGGGCCGACACGGCTGGTCGACGGGTCGGCGGGCAGGTAGGAGACCTGGACGGGGACGCCGGGCGCCACTCGCCGGTAGGCATCCCAGTCCACCTGCGATCGCGCCGTGACCGGCACGCCTGCGGCCGTCGTGAACGAGTACGCGATCCAGTACGTGTCGGCGTCGTCGCCGCTGCCCATGTTGACGTAGGCGCGCTCGACGACGGCGTCGATCGAGACGCCGTCGGACGAGAGGCGGAGCTCGTCCCGGACGATGCCGACGCCCGCCACCAGGGCCACGACACCGAAGAACCCGAACACCGGCCCGAACCAGATCGGGACCCGGGTGTCCCGCGGCCGCCGCCGCCGCCCGACTTCGTTGCCGTCCGGTCCGCGCATCGTCCCGCTCATGCCACCCTCCACGCGCTCCGCCGCATGGCGCCCAACTCGCGCCGCCCAAATTGACGCCCGGACGAGCGAAGCGTAACGGGCGCTCAACCCCGGGCGGCTTCCATCCGATCGAGGATCGCACGCTTGAGGCCTTGCACCGGGATGCGCTCCTGCGCCATCGAGTCGCGATCGCGGACGGTCACGGCCAGATCCTCGAGCGTATCCACATCGACGGTCACGCACCATGGTGTGCCGATCTCGTCCTGGCGCCGGTACAGCTTGCCGATCGCCGCCGAGTCGTCGTAGACGGCCATCATGTCCCGCTTGAGGTCGGCCAGAATCCGGTGGCAGAGCTCCACGATCTCGGGTCGCTTCTTGAGCAGTGGGAGGACCGCCACCTTGTACGGCGCGAGGTCCGGATGGAGGGCCAGCGACACGCGCCGCTCGCCCCGAACCTCCTCTTCGCGATACGAATCGATCAGGAACGTGAACGCGGCCCGGTCCGCCCCGGCGGCCGTCTCCACGACCCACGGGATGAACTTCTCCTCGGTAGCCGGGTCGAAGTACTCGAGGTTCTCACCGGACGCCTCCGCGTGGCGAGAGAGATCGAAGTCACCCCGGTTGTGGACGCCCTCGAGCTCCTTCCAGCCGAACGGGAACCGGTACTCGACGTCGACGGCCTTCTTGGCGTAGTGGGCCAGCTCATCCGGGGCGTGCTCACGCAGCCGGAGGCGCTGCGGCGCGACGCCGTACTGTTCGTACCAGGCCTTGCGGCGCGGCAGCCACTCCTCGAACGCGGCCGACGCGGCATCGCCCGGCCGGACGAAATACTGCATCTCCATCTGCTCGAACTCGCGCATCCGGAACACGAAGTTGCCGGGGCTGATCTCGTTCCGAAAGCTCTTGCCGATCTGGGCGATCCCGAACGGAACCTTCTTGCGGCTCGACTGCTGGACATTCTTGAAATTGACGTAACTGCCCTGGGCAGTCTCGGGCCGAAAGTAGACGACCGAGGCCTCGTCCTGGACGGGACCCATATAGGTCTGGAACATGAGGTTGAACCGGCGCGGCGCCGACAGCGGGCCACCGTCATTCGGGCACGCGAGCTTGAAGCGCTCGATCACGGTCGGATCGGACAGGTCCGCGACTGTCAGCCCCTCGGCCCCCGGCAGCTCGTCCAGACGGTAGCGGCGCCGGCACGTCCCGCACTCAACGAGCGGATCGCTGAACGACCCGACGTGGCCGGACGTCACCCACACCTGGGGATGCATCAGGATCCCGGCATCGAGGCCGACGATGTCGTCCCGCTCCTGGACCATCGACTTCCACCAGGCGCGCTTGACGTTGTTCTTGAGCTCGACGCCAAGGGGTCCGTAGTCCCAGACGGCATTGATCCCGCCGTAGATCTCCGAGCTGGGAAAGACGAAGCCGCGTCGCTTGGACAGGCTGACGATCGTGTCGAGGTCCGGAACGGCGGCCGTCACGGCATTCGGGTCATGGGCAGAAAGGTCGGTCACGGGTGCTCCTTGGGGCGGCCGGCCGTGGCATGGGCGGTCGCGGAGGAAAAGTCTCGGTGCCCGGATGCTAGCACCCGGCTGGTGGTCCCCGGGCCGAGTCAGCCCGGGATGGCGACGCCCCGACTCGGCGTGATCAGGATCGGCACGTTGTACGTCTGGGCCATCTTCGCGGGTCCGCCCACGAACCGGTCGATCCACTCGTCGTACTTCGCGAGGTAGGCCGGATTGTCGGTGACCTGCGGGTAGTCGGGATCGATCCGCGCGATGCCTTCGACCACCACGATGTCGTTGCCCGAGCCGTCGTCGGGCAGGTGCAGCGAAACCCTTGGGTTCGCCTCGATGTTCTTGTTCCGTCGAGCTCGATAGTCGCTGTAGACGAGGAGCTTGCCATCCAGCCACAGGAACCAGATCGGCATCGTCTGGGGCTGACCGTCCCGGGTGACCGTGGTCAGCCACGCCATCCGCTCGCTCGCGAGACGCTCGAGGGCGTGGGCTCCGCGCTCGTCGTTCGCGTCGAAGATCATGTCGTCACCTCCGCTCGCGGGACGCCGATCCGGTCCGGCCGACGCGGGTCGAATCGCAGGATGTCCTCGCCCCACTTGACTTCACCGGTCTTCTCGAAGCCGTACCGGAGGTAGAAGGGCTGCGGCGAGCCGACGCCGGCAGCGCAGCTCGTGAGGAGCCCTTCGAAGTTCGGCCGGTTGGCCCGCAGGAAGTCGACGACGGCGGCGACCGTCGCCGTGCCGTAGCCACGCCCCTGGAAGAGATGGTCGATCAGGAGCCGCCACAGGAAGTAGGGACCAACCAACTCGCCGTCCGAGGCGAGCGTCTCCGCTGGGATGTTGTCGCTGATCATCACGAAACCGGCGAGGCGGCCATCGCTGGCGTCGTGGACCGACCACATCCGAGGGCACGCCTTGGCGTCCGCGATTGCGTCCTCGAAGTGGCTGATCATCGAACCCAGGTAGCGCCCTTGGCCGGGCCCGCGCCGGAGGCCCATGACCGCCTCGACGTCGTCCTCGGTGACGATGTCTCTGAGCTCGACCGTCACCATTGGCCGGGCACCGCATGGGCCCGCTCGTCGGCGCGAGTCCGCTCACCCGCCCGGACCTCGTCGAGAAACGCCAGGGAGCGGGGCGACCGATCCAGCGTGTACGCGAGGAAGGCGCGCATCGCGGCCTCGACCTCCGCTTCGACTTCCGGTCTGACCCGAAGGGCGGCGATCGCCTCAACGTCCATCCGCTGGTAGGCCTTCAGCACCTTCAGGGCCTCGAGGGAAAGTCCGGCGACGCCCTGCAGCGGCCCTGGGCAGCGCTCGCACAGAACGCCGCCGAGCGGCGGGACCCAGCGAAACCGCTCGTCGGCCCCGAGGAGACGGCCGCACTCAACGCAACGGTCCACTTCCGGACGGAGCCCGAGCTCATCGGCGAGGTGCATCTCGAACCAGCGCGCAACGCGACCCGGCGCCATGCCGTTGTCCAGCAGCCCGTATGCGCGCTTCAGGAGCAGGTACACGGACTCCGCGACGTGGCGCTCCTCCTGGGTCCGGTCGGCCAGCTCGGCCAGGTAGGACGCCGTACCAAAGGAGACGAGATCGTCACGGAGGTTGAGCCAGGGGTGGATGACCTCGACCTGCGTCACGACATCAAACGTTCGTCCGCGGGCGAGCGCCAGTCGCAGTTCGGCGAAGGGCTCCAGACTGCCGCCGATCCGGGATGTCGGTCGGCGGATCCCCTTGGCGATCGCCTTGATCTTTCCCGACTGCGGCGTCAGGACCATCAGGATGCGGTCCGCTTCGCCGTAATCAAACCGGGTGAGGACAATGGCATCGGTGGCATAACGACGGGGTGCGGGCACATCCGGAAGGTACCACCACCCGCGCCCGGCAGGCCGATCGGCTGCCTTGCAACAGGCTACTCGGACCGCGCACGTTTGTGGCCCGGCGGGTACACTCGGGCCAGGATGTCCACCGCAACGAACGAGCTCGATCTCAGCCAGTTGATCGCGGACACCGAAGAAGAGATTCTTCGCCTCGTGCGGGACCACGACCCGTCGACGACCGGCGTCTACGAGCAGTGCCGCTACCACCTCGGCCTTGACGGGACGGCCGGGCTGTCGGGCAAGCGCATGCGTCCGCTCCTGGGCCTGCTGGCGTACGCCTCGATCACCGGTGACCATCGGGCTGCGCTGCCGGGCGCTGCGGCCGTCGAACTCGGACACAACTTCAGTCTTGTGCACGACGACATCGAGGACGGGGATAGCGAGCGACGCCATCGGCCGACGTTGTGGAGCCTGCACGGCATCCCGCAGGCGATCAATACCGGCGACATGCTGTTCAGCCTGAGCCGGGTGGCCCTCCACCGCCTGACCGACCTCGGTTTCAGTGATCGCAAGGTCCTGCGGCTGATGCGGCTGTACGACGAGACGTGCGTGGCGCTGTGCGAAGGGCAGCACATCGATATCACGTCAGGCGAGACGGACGAGGTCATGTCCGTCGCCCTCTACTTCGACATGATCGGGCGCAAGACGGCCGCGCTCATCGCCGCGTCAATCGAGGCCGGTGCCCTCCTCGCCACCGATGACGAGCGGGTGATCGACCATTACCGCGCCTTCGGCTGGGACCTCGGGCTGGCCTTCCAGCTCAATGACGATCTTCTTGGGATCTGGGGCGACGAGCACAAGACGGGCAAGGAGCCGACCGACCTGGCCAGGCGCAAGAAGACGTTGCCGGTCATCTATGCCTTCGAGCACGCGACACCAGCCGATCACGCCCGCCTGACGACGCTGTATGCAGGTCACGACGCCTCGACGGCGGGCGTGCGCGAGATCGTGGAGATTCTCGAGCGCACCGGCGCCCACGAGTATGCCCGTGATCAGGCTCGCCTCCATCGCGATCGGGCCCTGGCCGAGCTCGACGCGGCAGGCGTCGTGCTTCCGGATGCGCGCGCCCGCCTCCAGGAAATTGTCATGCGCGTGATCGCCGCGTAGGGCGAGGCGAGCCGGCCCCGACACCGACGAACACGCTGGCGCGCCCGTCAGCCGTCCTGGGCGCCCTCGGACGAGTGGTGGCCCATCCTTCGATCGACCAGAACCTTGCCGACCCTTCGGCCGGTGGTCGTCTCGACGGTGAGCGTCAGTCCGTCCACCACGATCTGGTCGCCGGGCTTCGGTACACCGCCGATTCGGTGGTACAGCAGACCGCCCACCGTGTCGTATTCCTCTTCGTCCTCGAATTTGAGATCGATGTCGAAGACCTGGCCGAGCTCGTCGACATCGGCGCGACCATCGACACGGGCCTGGTTGTCGGAGAGCTTGACGACCATCGGCTCCTCGACGTCGTACTCGTCCTGGATCTCACCCACGATCTCCTCGAGGAGATCCTCAATCGTCACGATGCCGGCCGTCCCGCCGTACTCGTCGAGCACGATCGCGATGTGGACCTTGCGACGCTGGAGTTCGTGGAGCAGGTCGTCGATGGTCATCGACTCGGGCACGAGGACGGGGGGCCTGAGAAGCGTCCGAAGCGCCGGACGGGGCGCCGCATCGGCCCTTAGGTAAGGCAGGAGATCCTTTGCGTACAGGATCCCCACGACCTCGTCAAGCGAGTTCTCGTAGGCAGGAATTCGAGAGTGACCTTCCTCGATCACGATGTCGATGGCCTCCTCAAACGAGGCATCGGCGCGAAGGCCGATGATCGAGACTCGCGGAACCATGACCTCGTGGACGCGTCGGCCCCCGAGCTCGATGACCGCGTTGATCATCTGCTCCTCCTCGGCCTCGAGCACACCCTGCTCCCCGCCGCGCTCGATGATCAGGCGCAGCTCCTCCGCGGTGATCGCCGCCTCGGACGACACCTCGGAGCCGAGGATGCGGGTGATCGCACGGGTCAGCCTGGTGAGGACAGCTACGACCGGACCAAAGATCCGGGCCAGAAAATCGATCGGCCGCGACAGGGCCAACGCATAGCGCTCCGGATTAGCCAGGGCGAGGGATTTGGGAACCAGTTCCGCGAACACGATCGTGAACAGGGCGAGGATGATCGTCACGATGACCAGCGCGACGATGGCGGCCGTCTCCTCGGGCACCGAGGCCCCCTCGAGCAGGCGCTGCAAACCGGACACCAGGCTCAGGGCGGCGAAGGCGGAGGCGAAGAACCCGATGAAGGTCAGGCCAAGTTGCGACACCGCCAGGAAGCGGCCCGGATCGTCCAGCAGCCGGCGGACTCGGCGAGCACTGCGGTTGCCTTCCTCGACCAGCTGATCGATGCGGCTCCGGCGGATCGATACGAGGGCGATCTCGGCCGCGACGAAGAAGGCCTCGAGCATAGTGAGCCCGATCAGGAAGAGGATCTCCGGGATCGGGCTGCTCATGGGGTCTCGTCGGGCTCGGCCGGCAGGACGCGTGGCTCGCGGATCCTGGCCGGCACGCCGAGCGCCAGCTTTCCGGGCGGGACGGACTTCGTGACGACCGCCCCGGCGCCGGTTCTGGCACCATCGCCGACTTCGACGGGAGCTACGAGCATCGTGTCCACGCCCAGGAACGCGTCCTTGCCGACGAGGGTCCGGTTCTTGTGTCGACCATCCCAGTTGGCGGTGATCGTGCCGGCGCCCACGTTCGTGCCGTCGCCGACCAGGGCGTCGCCGAGGTAGCTCATGTGGTGCTGCTTCACGCGCGCTCCGAGGCGCGAGTTCTTCACCTCGGCGAAGTTGCCGATCTCGGCGCCCGCGCCGATGTGGCTGCCCGGGCGCAGGTGCGTGTACGGCCCGATGAACGCGCCATCCTCCACGGTGGACTGCTCGACCACGCTCCGCCGGACGCCACAGTCGTGGCCGATCGTCGAGTCAACGATGGTCGTGTCCGGCCCGATCAGGCAGCCGTCCCCGATCGTCGTCGTGCCCTTCAGGAGCACGCCCGGGTCCAGAAACACGTC
>CAZOJS010000056.1:0-2677 GCA_964580175.1 uncultured Anaerolinea sp.
GCCGGAATCGATGTAGATCTTGGCGCCGCCGCTGGCCGTTCCGAGACCCGATGGGTTCTCATACGGGAACTGATCCGGCGGGATGAAGTTTCGGCGTCGAAGTTCGGCCCGGTCCATGCCGATCTCGGCCGCGAACAGGTCAATCGCCCGCTCCACGACGTAGGTCGCCTCGGGCCGGCCGGCGCCGCGGTAGGCATCCACGAACACGGTGTTCGTGTAGACGCCGACGACTTCGGCATACACGTTCGGGATCTTGTAGCAGCCCGACAGGACTCGCGCGTAGAGGGTGGTCGGGATCCCCGGACCGACGGTGGACAGGCGACCACCGAGGTTGGCGTACGTCTTGACCCGGATCGCACTCACCTCGCCGTCCCTCGAGCCGGCGATCTCGAGGTAGGTGATGTGGTCGCGCCCGTGGATCGTGGACTGGTAGTTCTCGCGACGGCCCTCGATCCACTTGACCGGTCGACCACCCAGGCGCTTCGAGGCGAGGAGGACGAGCGGATAGTCGGCGTAGGTGAAGATCTTCGTCCCGAAGGCGCCCCCGACGTCGGGGCTGATGCAGCGCAGCTTGTGTTCGGGGATCCCCATCACGAAGGCAGCCAGGAGGAGCCGCTGGATGTGCGGCGTCTGGCTGGACATCCAGATCGTGTACTCCTCGGTCCCGGGGTTGTACCAGCCGATGTCGCCGCGCGTCTCCATGGGGTTCGGAATGAGGCGCTGGTTGATCAGGCGCTGGTGGACCACGACCTCGGCTCCGTCGATCGCCGTGGCGGCGCCTTCACGGTCCCCGACCGACCACTCGAAGACGATGTTGTTCGGCGCGTTCTCATGGAGCTGTGGTGCTCCGGGCTGGGTCGCCTTCTCGGCGTCCACCACGGTGGGCAGCGGTTCCCAGTCGACGACGATGGCCTCGAGCGCGTCGAACGCCTGCTCCGAGGTCTCGGCAATGACAGCGGCGACACCCTCGCCCGTCCATTTGACGCTGTCGGTGGCAAGCGCTCGCGGCGTGTTGACGTTGTTCTGGATTCCCGCCGACCCACCGGCCGGCCAGGCCATCGGGAGCGGGTTGTACGGGATGTCGGCGCCCACCATGACATCGAGGACGCCGGGCATCGCCTTCGCCCCGGTCGTGTCGATGGAGCGGATGTTGGCGTGCGCGTAGGGACTGCGCAGGATGGCGCAGTAGACCATCGATTGGAGCTTGATGTCGTCCACGTAGCGGCCTTCGCCGGTGATGAGGCGCCGGTCCTCGACCCGCTTGACGCGCTTGCCCAGCATGTCGGTTGTCATCTCGAGCCCCCTTACCCAGCCGAGCCGGCGGTCGCGCCATCGTGCATGGCCTTGGCGGCTGCACGAATCGCGATCACGATGTTCTGGTAGCCCGTGCAGCGACAGAAGTTGCCCTGGATCGCGTGACGAATCTCGTCGTCCGTCGGCTCTGTCGTGCGGGCAAGCAGGTCCGCGGCGGCCATGATCATCCCCGGCGTGCAGAACCCGCACTGCAGCCCGTGATGCTCCCAGAACGCGGTCTGCAAGGGGTGCAGGCCTTCCGCCGTCGCCATGCCCTCGATCGTGGTCACGCTCGAGCCGTCAGCCTGGACGGCGAGCATCGTGCACGACTTGACCGCCTTGCCGTCCACGGTCACGGTGCACGTTCCGCACTGCGAGGTATCGCACCCGATATGAGTCCCGGTGAGATCGAAGTCCTCGCGAATCAACTGAACGAGGAGCCGTCTCGGCTCAACGTCCGCCTCGCGCGGCCTCCCGTTGACAGTGAGCGAGATGTGCGAAGCCACGGGCGGGACCTCCTGCTGACGGCCGGGAAGGTGTCGATGATGCGCCGGTTGGGGCCGTGGAATCAAGTCTTGATCGTCCCGCCGGCGTCGAGCCTGGGAGCGGGCTCAGCCGCCGGCGGCGGCCTCATCGAAGGCGGCGCCAAAGCCGTCCACGATGGCATCGATCTGCGCCTCGCTGATGACGAATGCCGGCGAGAACTGGAGGGCGTGGCCGCGGAGCACGCGGGTCGCCACGCCGTGCCGGTAGGCGGCTGCGACGAGCCGGTCCGGAAGTCCAGAGTCCGCCGCCAGCGCCGCCGCTTGCACGGCCACGGCAGCGGTCAGCCCGACGGTCCGGATCTCCCCCACCAAGGGGCGGCCGCCCAGGCGAGCGAAGGCTGCGGCCACGTATGGCTCCAGCGCTTTGACCCGTTGGACGAGGCCCTCACGCTCGATGATGTCGAGGTTTGCGAGGGCCGCCGCGGCCGCGCCGGCATGGCCCGAGTAGGTGTAGCCGTGTCGCAGCACCGCGCCTGGAACCGGGTCGTCCCAGAAGGGCCGACGCACGCGCTCGCCGACCAGGACGCCTCCCAGCGGGACGTAGCCCGACGAGACGCCCTTGGCGAACGTGATCATGTCCGGCCTGATCCCGTAGCGCGTGCTGGCCCACAGCTCGCCCGTCCGACCAAAGCCCGTGATCACCTCGTCGGCAATCAACAGGACGTCGTGTCGGCGGCACAGCTCGGTGACCGCCGGCCAGTAGCCATCCGCGGGCGGGATCACACCTCCCGCCCCGATCACCGGCTCGCCGATGAACGCCGCGATCTCGCCGGCTCGGGCCTCGAACAGCGCGGACAGGCCGTCGAGATCCATCGCCCCGACCATCGCGACCTCATCGA
>CAZOJS010000057.1:0-3924 GCA_964580175.1 uncultured Anaerolinea sp.
CGCGGGCTGGGGCCGGTCACCCTGCGTGCGGGGCCCGCAGCGGGCTGGGGCCTTTCACCCGGCGGGCGCGGCCCCCAGCGGGCTGGTGCCTGTCGCCCGGCGCCTACCACTCCCACGGCGAGTATCCGGCGGACTGGTGCCTCTGGGCCGCTCGCGGCGCGCGCCTCAGGCCCCGCGGCGCGACCGTCCGGGCGGGCTCGGGCCGGGACCCGTTCGTGCCGGACCCCAGAGCCAGACCCGGGAATGGCGCGCCGGGCGGAACGCTTTACACTCAAGTCGTGAGCAATCTGACTGAGCGATCCGTCGCAGCCCGGGTCCCCTCCGTCGCCGACGAGAAGCTGAGAGTCCTTGCCCGCCGGGATCCGGTAACCGTGAGACCAGGTACCAGCCTGGAGGCCTGCATCGCGGTGATCCGGGAGACCGGCACCGGCGATTCCGTCTTCGTCACGGATGAAAGCGGGCATCTCCACGGCGTCCTGACCGAGCGTGACATTTTCGCGCGCCTCGTCGGACGCGAGGTAGACCTCGATCAGCCGGTCGAGACCCTGATGAAGATCCACCCGTGGACACTCCACCTCGATCAGCCGATCCGGCACGCGATCGACCTGATGCAGACCGGCCGGTATCGAAACGTCCCGCTCGTCGATGACGACGCGGTGCTGGTCGGCGTGGTCCGCCCGGTCGACATCCTGAAATACCTCGCGGAGGCATTCCCGGAGGAATTGCTCAACCTCCCGCCGCGGCCGCATCAGGTCATGCCGGAGTCGGAGGGGGCGTGACCACGACTCGGGAGCGTCCCACGGTGCAGCGCGAGCTGGAACGGGTGACGATCCGGTTCGCCGGCGATTCCGGTGACGGGATGCAGCTGACCGGCACGCAGTTCACTCGAACCGCCGCAGTCTTCGGCAACGACATCAGCACGTATCCGGACTACCCCGCCGAAATCCGGGCACCGGCCGGCTCACTGCCCGGCGTTTCGGGGTTCCAGCTCAGCTTCTCCTCGACGGAGATCCACACACCCGGCGACGAACCCGACGTCCTGGTGGCGATGAACCCGGCGGCGCTCAAGACGAACCTCGGCGACCTGCCGCCCGGCGGAGCCCTGGTGGTCAATCTCGATGCCTTCAGCAAGGCGAACCTGACCAAGGTTGGCTACACCGAGAACCCGCTGACCGACGGTTCCCTGGCCGCCTACAACCTGTTCTCGGTCCCGATTTCCACCCTGAACACCCGCGCGCTCGAAGGCCTCGAGCTGTCCAACAAACAGGTGGATCAGACCCGAAACTTCTTCGCGCTCGGCCTGATGTTCTGGCTGTACGAGCGCAGCCGGACCCCGACCATCGAGTGGATCGACGAGAAGTTCTCCCGGCGTCCGGTCATTGCCGAGGGCAACAAACGGGCCCTGAACGCCGGCTATAACTTCGGCGAGACGACCGAGATGTTCCATGAGCGGTACGTCGTTCCACCGGCCCGCCTGCGGCCGGGACGGTATCGGAGCATCACCGGCAACGAGGCGGCAGCCATCGGGTTCGTGGCGGCCTCTCAGCTGGCCAAGCGCGGCCTGTTCTACGGGTCCTACCCGATCACCCCGGCCTCGGACATCCTGCACCTGCTGGCCACCTACAAGCACTTCGGGGTCAAGACGTTCCAGGCCGAGGATGAGATCGCCGCGATCGGTGCCGCGATCGGCGCAGCGTACGGCGGCGCGATGGGCATGACCGGGACGTCCGGGCCCGGCATCGCTCTCAAGAGCGAGGCGCTCGGGCTGGCGATCATGGTCGAGCTGCCCCTGGTGGTCATCGACGTGCAGCGGGCGGGCCCATCGACGGGCATGCCGACCAAGACCGAGCAGGGCGACCTGCTTCAGCTCATGTTCGGCCGGAACTCGGATTCGCCGCTCCCGATCGTGGCGCCCGCGACCCCCGGTGAGTGTTTCGACTATGCGATCGAGGCGTGGCGCATCGCGCTCAAGTACATGACTCCGGTGGCATTCATGTCCGACGCGTTCCTCGCCAACGGGGCGGAGCCCTGGCTCATCCCCGACACGACCAGCCTGCCCGACATTTCCGTTCCCAACCGGACCGAGAAAGCCGGCTTCTACCCGTACCTGCGTGACCCGGACACACTCTCGCGACCATGGGCCGTGCCGGGCACTCCGGGCCTCGAGCATCGGATCGGCGGCCTCGAGAAGGGTGACGTGCTCGGCAATGTGAGCTACGACCCGGACAACCACCACCTCATGCAGACGCTCCGGCAGGCCAAGGTCGCCGGGATTGCCAGGGACATCCCGCCGCTCGATGTCTACGGCGCCGATTCAGGTGACCTCCTGATTCTCGGCTGGGGGTCCACCTACGGTGCAATCCGAAGCGCCGTCGAGCGCCTGCGGGCGGCCGGACACGCCGTCAGCCATGCACACCTCCGCCACCTGAACCCGTTCCCCGCGAACACCGAAGATGTCCTCCGGTCCTTCCGGCGCGTGCTGATCCCCGAAGTCAACCTCGGCCAGCTCCTCCTGCTCATCCGGGCTCGGTTCCTGATCGACGCCGTCGGCTACAACCGGGTTCGAGGCAAGCCCTTCCGAATCGTGGAAATCGAGGCTGAAGCGCAGCGCCTGCTGGCCGAGATTCGAGAGACTGCCGCATGACGGATACCCTCGAGGGCGGTCCGGCGATCGACCTGCCGGTGCTTACCCGCAAGGACTTCGTGTCCGATCAGGAAGTCCGCTGGTGTCCGGGCTGCGGCGATTACTCGATCCTCGCCCAGACCCAGAAGGTGATGCCCGACTTCGGCTATCCCAAGGAGAACATCGTCTTCATCTCGGGCATCGGATGCTCGGGTCGCCTTCCCTACTACATGAACACGTACGGCTTCCAGACGATTCATGGACGAGCGCCGGCCGTAGCGACCGGACTTCGAGCCGCCAGACCGGATCTGATGGTCTGGGTGATCACCGGGGACGGCGACGCGCTGTCGATTGGTGGCAACCACCTGATCCACTCGATGCGACGCAACGTCGACATCAATTTGATCATGTTCAACAACCGGATCTACGGCCTCACGAAGGGTCAGGCCAGTCCGACCTCCGAGTTCGGCAAGGTCAGCAAGTCAACGCCCAACGGGACCGTTGACTACCCGCTCAGCCCGCTCGGGATCGCGCTCGCGGCGGAAGCCAGCTTCATCGCCCGATCCGTCGACACGCACACCGAGCACTTGCAGCAGACGCTCGAGCGGGCCGGGCATCATCACGGTTCCGTGTTCGTCGAGGTCCTCCAGAACTGCAACATCTTCAACGACGGCGCGTTCCGCGACTTCACCGACCGGGAGGTCCGTGACGATCGGACGCTCGTGCTGGAGCACGGCAAGCCGATGATCTTCGGCAAGGAACGCAACCGCGGGCTGCGCCTCGTCGGGCACCGGCCGGAGACTGTGACGATCGGCGAGAACGGGATCACCGTGGCCGACATCCTCGTCCACGATGAAAACGATGCGCTCCTGGCGTCCATGCTGACCACCATCTTCTGGCCGGACTTCCCGGTCCCGGTGGGGGTCATCCGGGCGGTCCAGCGGCCGACCCACTCCGAGATGCTCAATGCCCAGCTGGACACGGCCATCGCCATCCGGGGCAAGGGCGAGCTGGCCGGCCTCCTCGCGGGCGGGGAGACATGGATCGTCACGGGAGATGAGGAATGACCTGCCCGGTTTGCCAGTGGCGGAACTACCAGGGTGACGATCTCTGCGAGAACTGCGGCGCGGATCTTCGAGCTGCCGATGCCCCAGAGCCGGCTACGGGCTTTCGCGGGCCGCTCCTCGGGACCCATCTCGAGGAGCTCGGGGCGCCCGCACCGCGGATCGTCGACGGATCCGAGGACGTCGCCGACCTGATCGAGCTGATGCACCAGGAGGGCATCGATTGCCTGCTCGTGA
>CAZOJS010000058.1:0-4581 GCA_964580175.1 uncultured Anaerolinea sp.
GCGGTCCAGCATGATCGCCATGATCACGACCGCCAGACCCGCGTCGAACGCAAGCCCGACGTCGTTCTGCTGGAGGGCCTTGATGATGTTCTTGCCCAGGCCCGGCGCGTCCACCAGGGCGGTGATCACGACCATCGAAAGAGCCATCATGATCGTCTGGTTGATCCCGAGGATGATCGTTCGGCGGGCCATTGGAAGTTGCACCTTGGCCAGCAACTGGCGGCTCGTGGAGCCGAGCGAGGTCGCCGCCTCGACGGACGCCGGCGCGACGCCGCGGATCCCGAGTGCGGTGATCCGGATCGCCGGCGGGACGGCATAGATCATCGTCACGATCGCGGCGGTCGCCGGACCGATCAGGAAGAACAGCGCGAACGGCGCCAGGTAGGCGAACGTCGGCATGATCTGCATCACATCGAGAATTGGCCGAATCGCGTTCATGAAGCGGTCGGACCGGCCGGCCAGAATCCCGAGCGGGATCCCGATGGCCAGCGACAGGACGACCGCCGCCAGGGTCAGCGCGAGCGTGTCGACGCTCCGTTCCCAGAGGCCCAGCACGCCGAATGACAGGAATCCAGTGGCCATCACCCCGGCCATCCGCCGGCCGCCGGCCAGGTACCCGAGGACCGCTCCGATCGTGGTCAGGCCTGCCCACGTCAATCCGTGGAGGACGGCCATGAAGATGTCGAAGATGGAGGTGATCAGGATGCGGATTCCGTTCACAACCACGACCAGGACGATGTTGGTGTTGCGATTCGCGTCGATCCATTCCCGGATTTCGTTGATCCGCTCGAAGGTCGGGGCATCATTGTTGTGGGGCAGGGTGAACTGGCCGGCGAAGACCAGGTAGAGCCCCACGGCCGCCGAAGCCAGCAGGATCGCCCAGACCCTCCGGGAGACCGGCGCGACCAGCCGGCCGACGGCGGCCGTCGCGGCACTCACGTCAGGAAGCCTCGCCGCCTGCGACGGCGTTGAGGATCTGCACTCGATCCACCACCCCGAGCAGCCGGCCGCCCTCGACGACCCGGATCGCCCGTTCGCTCGCGACGGCGACCGGCACCGCCTGCTGGATGATCGTGTCTGCCTCGAGCTCCGGCCCGTCGGCCGCATCGTCCGGTCGCTGGTCGCGCATGATCCAGCGAAGGGTCAGCACCGTGGCCCGGGGAACGTCACGAACGAAGTCCCGGACGTACTGATCCGCCGGTGCGCCGACCAGGTCGGCCGGCCGACCGGCCTGCACGATCTTGCCGTCGCGCATAATCACGATGTGATCGCCGAGCTTCAACGCCTCGGCGAGATCGTGGGTGATGAAGATCATCGTCTTACCGACCTCGTGGTGAAGGCGAATCACTTCGCTCTGCATGTCGCGGCGGATCAGCGGGTCGAGGGCGCTGAACGGCTCGTCGAAGAACATCACTTCCGGATCCCCCGCGAGCGCACGCGCAAGGCCGACACGTTGCTGCTGCCCGCCGGACAACTGGTCCGGGTAGCTGTCCATGTGCGCGCTCAACCCGACGAGATCGCACATCTCCTTGGCCCGCGCCCGCCGGGCATCACGCGGTTCCCCGCGCAACTCAAGGCCGAATGCCACGTTGTCGATCACCCGGCGGTGGGGCAACAGGCCGAAGTGCTGGAAGACCATCGAGAAACGTCGGCGCCGAAGCTCGCGGAGCCGCTCCTGATCAACAGCCCGGATGTCCTCGCCGTCGAGGAGCACCTGGCCGAGCGAGGGCTCGATCAGCCGTGTCAGACACCGGACGAGCGTGGATTTCCCGCTGCCGGACAGGCCCATGACCACGAACACCTCGCCCGGTTGCACGTCGAACGAGACGTCCCGAACCGCGATGGTCGAACCGGTCTGCAGCCGGAAGTCGGTGTTGGAGAGCTCCAGCAGCGGAGAGCCGGCGATCTTGGCTTCGGCCGGGCCGAAGATCTTCCACAGCCCGCGAACCCCGATGGTCGCATCGACGCCCGTTGCTCGGTCGGCCTGCGCGGTCTGCACGCGATCCACCTCGACGCGCCACGGGACGCCCACAGGTAGGGGCGCCGGTCGGACTCGGAGAGGATCGGCCTGCGGAGTGCCTCGCGTCAAGCCGCGTGGCAGGGCGGCCGTCGCGGCAAGCGCCTGTCGGCCACACGGGCCGTGCCGGCGCCCTCCACCCCTCCGCCAGATACTCACGTAGCGAGTACCAAGTGTATCGGAAGGGGCACCTTGGTCGCTGGAGTTCAGATCCTGAGCACGGTTTGACCCGCGATGGAGGGTAACGTTCAATCGAGAGCGGTTAATTCGTTCGCCTACCACTCGTGGGGCGAGTATCCGGCAACTCGACGGGGCGCCTGGGCAGAACCGGGCGCAGCGGCCTCGGCTCGGCACTGCCTCCCCGGCGACGTGACCGCGCGATGCGGCGGAGAAGTCATTCTGTGCGCGACTGAGCGTGCCACGCAGCTGAATCCGTCGAATCGGAGTGCGCGACGAACGTGCTCGGTCGCGAAGTGCGCTCGCAGGCGGATCAAGCGGTGTCGGCGTTGTCACGCGCGGCGAGCGGCGTTGCCGGCGCATCAAGCGGCGCACGCGTCGCAAGCCCAGCAGAAGCGGCGTCGCCGGCCAGTTGCGGCCGATGTGGTCCGGGGAGCACACTGAGGGTCGTCCCACCGCCCGAGGCCCCGCACCGGCGCGCCTCCGGCATCAGCCGCCACCGTGTCGGCACCGGCCACGAGTCGAGCCGAGAGGAGCCCAGTGACGGTCCGAACAGGAGCCTCGATGTCCGCCAAGGCCGCCGCCATCCAGACCGTCGCCATGTTCATCGATGGCGCCTGGTGCGGCGCCGCGTCCGGAGCAACGTTCGAGGCCACGAATCCGGCCACGGGCGAGGTCATCGCGACCGTGTCCAAGGGTTCGCGCGCCGACGCGGGCCGGGCCGTCGCCGCGGCGATTGCCGCGCGTCGTGGATGGGCGGCTCGATCGGCGTTCGATCGCGCGGCGGCCCTGGAGCGCGTCGCCGCGAACATCGAGGCCCGCAAAGACCAACTCGCCGAGGCGCTGACCCTGGACCAGGGAAAGCCGCTCCAGGCTGAGGCCCACGGAGAGGTCGAGGAACTCCTCGTCTACTTCCGGATGGCCGCCGCGGACGCGACCCGGCTGGACGGCCTGATGCCCCCGTCGGTGGATCCCAACAAGCGCGTCTTCGTGTATCGCGTCCCGGTCGGAGTCGTGGGCGTCATTACGCCCTGGAACTGGCCGTACACGATGCCGGCCGAAATGATCGCGCCTGCTCTCGCGGGGGGGAACACCGTGGTCTGGAATCCCGCGACGCTGACGTCGTACTGCGCCACCGTCCTCGCGGCGTGCCTCGTCGATGCCGACCTACCCCCAGGCGTCTTCAACCTCGTGACGGGGCCGGGCGCCGAAGTCGGCGACGAGCTGGCCGGCCATCCGGACGTCGCGGCCGTCGGGTTCATCGGGTCCACCGCCACGGGCCGGAGGATCGCCGAACGTGCGATCGGCAAGGAGCTGCTCCTGGAGATGGGCGGCAATGGCCCGCTCGTGATCCTCAAGGACGCCGACCTCGATGCTGCTGTGACCGCCACGCTCACGGCCTGTTTCCTGAACGCCGGCCAGAGCTGCACGGCCGGCGAATGGATCCTGGTTGACCACCAGATCCACGACGAGTACCTGGAGCGCCTGACGGCAGCGATGCGCCGCGACACGCGGCTCGGTAATCCATTCGACCCGCAAACGACGATGGGCCCGCTCAACAACGAAGCGACGGCCGCCAAGACCGAACGCCACGTCGCTCAGGCGATTGCTGCCGGCGCGGTCGTCGTGACCGGCGGCGCCCGCAGCCCGGAGTTCGGCAGCGGGCTCTTCTATCAGCCGACCGTCCTGACCGGCGTCAAGCGCGGGATGGAGATCGCGCGCGAGGAGACGTTCGGGCCGGTGGCCCCGATCACCAGGATCGACGGGATCGAGGAGGCGATCGGAATCGTGAACGCGTCGGCGTTCGGCCTGCTCAACGCCATCTTCACCCGCGATCTTCGGGCCGGCCTCCATTTCGCCGAGTCGGTTCGCGCAGGATGGGTCAACATCAATGAGGGCACCAACTACTGGGAATCCCACCTGCCGTTCGGCGGCCGGGCGGGGTCGCAGAGCGGGATGGGTCGCGTCGGAGGACGCTTCTCCATCGAACGGTTGACCGAGCTGAAGACCGTGGTCATGAACCTCGCCTGAACCCGGAACCTCGATCGCGCGAGGCCCTATCCGCGCATCCGCGCTCCCTCGCGGTCGTACAGCGGAGCGTCCACAACGGTGGCGTTGCGTCGCTCGCCCAGGATCTCGACTTCGAGAAGCGTCCCCGACGTTGAGAGACTGACCGGCAGGTACGTGAGCCCGATGGTGGTGCCGATCGCATGACCCGGATGGGCTGCGCGCAGGTAACCGACCAGCTTGTCGTCCGACAGCACCGGCTCACCACCGCGAGGGAAGAGCGAATCCCCGGGGTCGAGGTCGATCGTCAGGCATGCGAGGGTCTGGGTGATCCCCTCGTCGCGCTGCCGGAGGAGGGCATCGCGCCCGATGAAGTCGCC
>CAZOJS010000059.1:0-4050 GCA_964580175.1 uncultured Anaerolinea sp.
GCCGCTTGCCAATCGTCATGCGCCTCGGCGGCCGGCTTCGCGAGGTGCCAGGCGCTCGCCGGCATCGCCGTCAGCAGCCGGACCTCGTCCAGGACGCTCTCGACCGGGGCCACGCTGGCAACGCAGCCCCGAGCAAGGCCGCTACGCAGGCGCTCGATGACCTGATCGATGAGTCGGCCGACGGCGCTGACGCGGGCCACGAGGCGCCGCCCTTCCTCGACGGTCGCAATCGGCTGGTAGTCGACCATCTCGACGATCCATGTCTGGGGCCCGTCGATGGGGTTGAGCGACCACTCGTCCACCCCGGTCCGGAGGGTACCGAGCTGCCCGGACGCCTCCTCGATCAACATCAATCGGGTCGTGCGATCACGCGGCCCGAGTCGGCTCGGGTCGATCGCTCGCGCTCCGTGCACGGTCCGTTCGAGGATCTCGGCCCAGGCCGCGCGTCCGTCCGGCGACAGGTCGTCCAGGCGGTCGTCGTAGCGCCGGTCGCCGATGATCGTGGCGAACCCGGGATGTGCGGCCAGGAACGACTCCCAGAACCCGTCCGCCAGGGCGCGGAGATCCGAGGCGGCGGCCGTTTCGGCCGCGGGGAGGGTGGGGACGGTCACCTCGGGATGGTACCCGCTCAGTGAATGCACGGTCCGGTCGGGACCGACGTCGTGCGTCCGAGGCCGGGCGTGACCGACAGGGCAACGTCCGTTGGGGACAGCGCATAGCCGACCGCCGGGTCCGTCCGCGATTCGGCGAAGACGAGTCCACCAACCGTGCCATCGGCGAGGAGCAGTGGCCCGCCGCTGTCGCCCGGCTCGACCACGGCGCGGAGCTCGATGATCGCCCGTTTGACCCGGGTTTCGCCATACACGTCGAGCCCCTCTGCGACGTAGGACGCCGTGACGGCCGCCGGTTCGACCACGGCGCCGCCACCGTTCGGGTAGCCGATCGTGGCTCCCGTTGCGCCGCGCTGCGGATCGGTTCCGGCGAAGAAGAGGGGTGCCGCCTGCAGGCCGGGAACGTAAAGCACGGCGACATCCAGGTCGGTGTCCAGGACCACGACCGTTGCCTTGAGTGAACCGGCGGTCGTCACGATGCGGACGGTTCGGGCGCCGGCCACGACATGGGCATTCGTGACCACGTAACCGGCCTTGACCACGACCCCGGTTCCGGTGGAGCGGTAGTCGCAGGCATCTGCTTCGATCCGGGGGACCGAGGCGAGGGCGCGTTGTCCGAGCCGCTGGACGAGCGGGTTGTCGGGCATCGTGACCGGCTCGGCCGGGAGTCGCTCAAGGCCGAGGAAGACATCGGGCAGGCCCGATCCATCGAGCGCCCGGCCGAGCCCCAGCACCAGTTCCGTCGGCGGCGGCAGGACGGCGTCGAGGGCCCGGACCGCGACCGATGTCTGGGCATCTCGACCGAGCGACGGCAGCAGCCCGGTTGTCAGGATCCCGCCGAGCAGCCACACGATGAGCACGGCCTGTCCGGCACCGACGACTCCGCCGGCCACTCGATCGAACGCGCCAAGGATCCCGTCGCCGAGCATGCCCGAGCCCGCTCGGCCGAGTCGCGCCCCGAGCATCTCGCCAAGGCCGATGAACGCGAGGAGGACGCCGAGCACAACGGCCACGCGCAGCTCCGCCCCGAAGTTTTCGACGTAGGTGAGCGCGATCGGGATCGCCGCGACCGCGCCGAGGGCACCGGCGCCCGCGCCGACGAGCCCGCCGAGCTGTGGAAGCGCGCCGGAACGGAGGCCGAGGATGACCGAGAGAACGAGCAAGCCCACGGCCATGACATCAACGACGTTCATGCCCGGGATCGTCGCACAGTGGCGCTGGAGCTGTTTGCTATACTCCCATGGAGTATCTGACATCCGGGCGACGGTCCGGAGACGGCCTCTCCCATCCAGCGGAGGATCGATAATGGACAAGCACCTGAACATGGCCCCCGGCGGACACGGCCACCACGCTCCCCTGGGAGACGATGCCGCCTACGATCCGGTTTGCGGGATGACCGTCGACAAGGTGGGGGCCGCGGCTCGCGAACTGGTCGCCGAGCACGAAGGCATGACCTACTACTTCTGCGGGCGTGGCTGCAAGCTCGAGTTCGGCGACGACCCGGGCCGATTCCTCGATCCGTCCTACGCACCCTCGATGTAGCCGGCGCTGCCTCGGCAGCGCGCGACAGACCTCGTGACCTCGTGACCACCGCCAGCCCCACCGATCCGCGCCTGCTCCCGATCGAGATCGTCCTCCCGATCGAGGGGATGACCTGCGCGTCGTGCGTCAATCGGATCGAGCGTTTCCTCAAGAAGACGCCCGGCGTCGAGGACGCCAGCGTCAATCTCGCCACGGAACGGGCCACCGTGCGTCTGAATCCGGCGATTGCCGGCCGTGACGAAGCCGTGGCGGCCGTGCTCGCCGCCGGCTACGAGGTCAAGCCGGAGATGACCGCCGCCCCGGGTTCCGAGGGCACTGCCGCCTCGCTGGCCGACGAGGTGACCGCCGATGATCTCGACCGGGAACGACTCCAGCGCCAGACGCTCCTCCAGGCCAGCATCGCGGTCGGGTCGGCGCTCGTGTTCATGATCCTGATGTTCACGCCCCAGACCGTGGTCGCGATGGAGGATCTCAACAAGCTGATCCTGTGGCCGGCTACGTTCATCCAGTTCTGGGCGGGCGGCCGTTTCTACCGCGCTGCCTGGCGGGCCGGCCGCCACGGCGGCGCCACGATGGACACGCTGGTGGCCGTCGGCACGAGCGCGGCGTGGATCTACTCGGTCTTCGTGACCATGTATCCCGAGGTCGTCCACCTCGCCGGCCTGCACGCTGAAACGTACTTCGACTCGTCCGCGATCATCATCGGGCTGATCCTCCTGGGGCGTTGGCTCGAATCCCGGGCCAAGGGACGAACCACCGGCGCGATCCGCCGCCTGATCGGGTTGCAGGCGACCACGGCGCGCCGGATCCGCGACGGCGTCGAGGAGGACATCGAGCTCGCCCTCGTGATCCCGGGCGACCTGCTGCGAGTGCGGCCGGGAGATCGCGTCCCGGTAGATGGCGTCGTCGCCGAGGGATCCTCCGCGGTCGACGAGTCGATGCTCACGGGTGAACCGATCCCGGTCACGAAGTCGATCGGCGACGAGGTCATCGGGGCGACGATCAACACCTCCGGTTCTTTCGTGATGCGTGCCGTCCACGTCGGCCGCGACACCGCGCTGGCCCGCATCGTCGACCTCGTCCAGCGGGCGCAGGGATCCAAGGCCCCGATCCAGAAGCTGGCCGACCGGATCAGCGAGACGTTCGTGCCGGTCGTGCTCGTGGTGGCAGCCCTGACGTTCGTCGTCTGGTTCATCGGCGGTCCCGAACCGCGGGTCACGCTGGCGCTCACCGCGTTCATCGGCGTCGTGATCATTGCCTGCCCGTGCGCGATGGGTCTGGCCACGCCCACCGCGATCATGGTCGGGACGGGCAAGGGCGCCGAGGTCGGGATCCTGATCCGCGGCGGCGAGGCGCTCGAGGGCGCCGGCCGGGTGGACACGGTGGTCCTCGACAAGACCGGCACGCTCACGCTCGGACGACCGGCGGTGTCGGAGATCCTGGCGGCCGCTGGTTTCGACGCCGCTCGACTGCTCGATCTCGTCGCCTCGCTCGAGGTCGGCAGCGAGCACCCGCTCGGCGAAGCGATCGTGCGCCGTGCGCGCGAGGACGAGCTGGGGTTCCTCCCCGTCGAGGGGTTCGAGGCGCTTGCGGGTCGCGGCGTTCGCGGCCGCGTGGACGGACACGAGGTCACCATCGGGAGCGGGCGCCTGCTCGATGAATTGGGGATCGTTCGAGGGCCGCTCATTGATCTGGCAGACGCGGCGGCGGGGCAGGGCGCGACGCTTTCATGGGTCGCCGTGGACGGGACGCTGGGCGGCCTGTTCACCATCACGGATCCGGTCAAGGCCGAGTCCGCTGAGGCGATTCGGCAGCTGCGCGCCATGGGCCTGGACGTATGGCTCCTCACCGGAGACGGCCGGCTCACGGCCGAATCAGTGGCGAGCCAGGTTGGGAT
>CAZOJS010000060.1:0-3254 GCA_964580175.1 uncultured Anaerolinea sp.
CCCGGCCGCACCGGCCGCCTTTCCGAGCACGCGGCGCCGGGGTTCCGTGCTCTGCCAACCCACAGCAGGCCGGCGCGCCGGACCTTGGGGGCCCGCTAACGGCCACTATGACGATCCCAGCGTCACGGTGGGCTTCAAGGCCGGTTTCCCGAGGGCCGCGGCGCTGCCGCGGCGCCGCGGGGGCCGGCGCAATGGCCCGTGGCACAGCCTGGCCCGTGGCGCAGCGTGGGCCCGCAACGGCCCGTGGCACAGCGGGGCTGGCGCAATGGCCCGCAATGGCGCGTGGCCCGTGGTGCAGGCGCGGCACAGCGTGGCCCGCGGCACAGCGTGGCCCGTGGCGCGTTGCCCGCGGCACAGAGTAGCCCGCGGAACGGCGTGGCCCGCGGCACAGGGCCGAGGACGCGGCCGCGTCCCCGGCGTATCGTCCGGGCCATGCCGGGATCGAGAGACGAGGCTTCCGAGCGGGCGCGCCATCAGATGGTCGCGACCCAACTGCGCGACCGCGGGATCTTGGACGAGGGCGTCCTGGCCGCGATGACCTCGATCCCGCGCGAGGCGTTCGTGCGGCCGGATCGCCGTGATGCCGCCTATCGGGATACGGCGCTCCCCACTGCCCACGGCCAGACCATCAGCCAGCCCTGGGTCGTCGCTCGGATGACCGAGTTGCTGCGCGTAGAACCGGGCGACCGGGTCCTCGAGATAGGCACGGGATCCGGGTACCAGGCCGCGATCCTCGCGCAACTGGGGGCGACGGTCCGCAGCTTCGAGCGCATCGCGGTCCTGGCCGAGGCCGCCCGCGATCGGTTGGCTGCCCTCGGCCTCGAGGGGGTGGAGGTGGTCATCGGTGACGGCAGCACCGGCGACGCGGCCGGGGCGCCATGGGACGGGATCATCGTCACCGCCGCGGCGCCGATCGTGCCGCCGGCGCTCCCTCGACAGCTAGCGATTGGCGCTCGGCTGGTTGTGCCGGTCGGTCCACGCGGAGCGCAGGAACTCCTGGTGATCGAGCGGCGCGGGCCAGAGGAGTGGCACACGGAATCGGTGGCCGGGGTGGTGTTCGTGCCACTTCTTGGTACGGACGGGTACGCAATCCCGTGACCGGCGCGGCCCACGGCCGGCACCGGCCGATCGGTATACTCGGCGCCTCATGACCCATGTCTTCGTGGCCCCCCATCCGGACGACGTCGCCCTTTCCTGCGGCGGCCTGATCGCGAGCCTCCGCGAACTCGGACAGAGCGTCACGATCCTGACCGTGTTCTCGGGCAGCGGCCAGGGCAGCCCCCTGTCCGGCTATCAGCGCGAGGCCCTCGGGTTCGGCTCAAAGGTGCATTGGCCGAATTCGGAGGCGTTCAACCGGGCCTCGATCAGCCCCGACGTGCCGTCGGGCGATCCATCGCTGGCCCCGCCGTGGGCGGCCACATCGGATCGACTCGACGCGACCCAGGAGGACGCGGATGCCGCCGCGAAGCGGTTCTGGCAACGCTCTTCGTGGTATCGCCGGGCGAGCATCCGGAACAAGCCGCTCGCCGGCCAGGTCCTGATCGACGATCTGCCGACGCAGGGCGCGGTCATGACCGAGGAGGTCCTGGAAGCCGTCGCCGCGGGCGAGCTCATGGCGCGGCGGCGCCTCGAGGACGAGCGGTTCGCCTACTTTGCGGAGGCGTCGGTCGTCTTCCTCGATCTCGCGGACGCGGTCTTTCGCGGGTACGAAGGCGACGACGAGCTGCTCGGAGCGCCGCGCGCGGACGACGAAGGGCCGAGTGCCCAGATCCGGCGCGAGATCGAACGGCTCGAGCCCCAGGCCGTGTACGTGCCGCTTGGCGTGGGCAACCACGTTGACCACCAGCTCTGTCGCCAGGTGGGGATCGATCTCCTCGCCGAGTCACGGCGCTGGGTGATGCCAGGACCCGAATGGGCCGGGCAGGTCGTGTTCTACGAGGACTTCCCGTACAGCTGGTGGGGCGGCTTTGATCGCCTCGAACAGCTGCCCGCCGGGGCGCTCGATGGGCTCGATCGCAACGTCATCCTGTCGCCCGAGTACGCCAACATCGCCGACCAGATGGAGCGCAAGATCCGCGGCATCGCGATCTACGAAAGCCAGCTCGATCGGCTCTTCGGTGGCGAGGCAGCGATGGCCGGCACCGTCCGATCGTACGGCGCGAAGATGGCCGAGCTGGGCGCGACCGGCGGAGCCGCGGAACGGTACTGGCGCTCTCTCCGAGCCTGACGGCGGCACCGTCCGCCGGCTTCGGGCGGCGCGAGTGGATCGCGCTCGCGCTCGGCCTCGGCCTCTTCGCCGGGATTCGCGCGGTCCTCCTGCCCCTGCCCGGCCTGGCCGGCGACGTCAACGACTTTCTCGCCTGGGCCCGGGCCATCGACGCCAACGGCCTCGGTCAGGCCTACGACCAGCCGATTTCCTTTCCGCCCGTCCTGCCCTGGATCTGGTGGCTCCTGGGGTCCGTGGCGCCCGGCCTGCTGAATCCGGTCCCGAACGACCCGGTCGCGCTGGCACTCATCAAGCTCCCCGCGACACTTGCCGACCTCGGCATCGCCGCGATCGTGGGCTGGAGCCTTCGCGCCCGACCGGGCTGGGCGCTGGTCGCGGTGCTCGGTGTCCTGCTCCACCCAGCGATTGCAGGATCCACCAGGGGTTCCAAGCCCGCAGCGACAGGACGGCGAACCGCTCCGAGTAATCCGCGAGGTTGCCGAGGTAGTTCGCCGGTCCTCCCGCCGCCAGGAACGGCGTCCACAGCACGCTGATCGTGGCCGCTCCGATGAGGGCCGCCCGCGCGGTCCCCCGCCAGCCACTGGTGGCCAGGAACCATGCCGCGAACGGGATCGCGAGCGGGAGCGCCTGCGGCTTGGTCATCAGGCCGATCGTGATCGCAACAGCAGCCCAACCGAGCCGCCCGCGGATGGCCAGGGCCCACGCGATGAGCATCGGGAGCACGTACACGGACTCGAACTGCGCCCACCAGCCGGACACGTACGCGATCGCTGGGTGGAGCAGGACACCGAGCACCGCGACCACCGCCCAGCCCGGTCGAGCGCGAAGGGTCCAGCCCACGATCGCGGCGATGCCCAGGTCGGCGACCGTCGCGGGGAGCTTGATGAGTGCCAGCGCGACCGGGTCGTTCGGGACCGGATTCAGCAGGCCGGGCGCCACGGTCCCCAGGAGCCACCAGATCCAGGGCAGGACGGGCGGAAAGGAAATCGGCTGGTCGTAGGCCTGACCGAGGCCGTTGGCGTCGATG
>CAZOJS010000061.1:0-3273 GCA_964580175.1 uncultured Anaerolinea sp.
AGCTACGGTGACAGTCCGGAGAAGGCAATCCAGATTATCGAAAATGTCTTAAAGCAGTTTCCACAGATTATCCACGAACCACCACCGCATGTGGGTATCCGCGAGTTCGCGGAGTCCGCCATCAATATCGGTGTCCGCTACTGGGCGCCCACACGCCACTGCGTGGAGACTATGTACGAAGTGAATTTAGCGATCTTTAAGGCGATTAAAGAGGCGGGACTAAAGATGCCATTTCCGCAAAGGGACCTGCACATTGTCTCTGCGCCTAACGGGGCTTCTGTTTTCTCGCAAAGCCAAAGTGGTTCGAAATGAGACTTATGAGAATTTTAGCCGTGATTTGTCTCTTGGCCGCTGCGCTGGCTCAGGGTTCACCCGCCTTTTCTGCCTCGACGGAGAACAAGAAGGGGCTTTTGCCTCTGGGAAGCCAAGCGCCAGATTTCAGCCTGCCTGATGTTGTCACAGGGAAAACGGTGACGCTTGCCGATTTCTCGGACAAGAAGGCCCTTGCGGTGATTTTCATTTGTCGGCATTGCCCGTACGTCCAGCATGTGAAGGAGTCGCTTGCCAAACTCGGGCGTGATTACAAAGACAAAAACGTAGCGATTGTTGCCATCAGCGCCAATGATGCTGCGGCTTATCCGGATGATTCGCCCGAGAGCCTAGCCGAAATGGCGCGGGCGGAAGGCTTTGCATTTCCTTTTTTGCATGATGACACGCAAAAAGTCGCTCAAGCCTACACGGCTGTTTGCACGCCAGACATTTTCGTCTTTAATGGCAAGCGTGAGTTAGTTTACCGTGGTCAGTTTGATGGCACGCGCCCGTTTACACCGCAAAAGGCGAGCGGAAAGGATTTGCGAGATGCCATCGAGGCCGTATTGGCCGACAAGCCTGTTTCGGCCAATCAAAAACCCGCCGTAGGTTGTTCCATCAAGTGGAAGTCGGGGAATGAGCCGGCTTATTTTTGACGGAGGATCGACATGGAAATAGCATCGCGTTTCATTATCTACGCTTGTAGTGTTTTTATATCGTCCAAGTATGCGAGTGGTTATTGGGTGGTGGGGTCGGTTTTTGGGATGGCAGTGGTTTGCTGGGATTCCAGTAATTTGAAGAGTTTTTCAGCTGTCAAACACCTCGCCTTCTTGGCGGCTTCGACGCTGATCTATGCCTTGGTTTTTCATATTTCTCGTCAGAACTGGAACCGGGGGCCTGACTTTATTGAGTCGCTTGTTGGGTCCCTGCCGATTGCGGTTGTGACGGGCAGTGTGCTCCTCCCAGCTGCTCACCAGCTTTTTTTGCGGTCCAACTCCAAAGCTTTTGCCCGAACGGTGCCGCTACTCATAGCCTCCCATTATCTTGTTACGTTCATTTCTTTGGCCAATGATACTTGGCAGTTGGGGTGGGACATCAATTTTCTACTGGTGTCCATCGCAGCCTGGCAGGGCATTTATTTATACTCATTCTTTTTGAAAAAGTAATCCAGACCTCTTTCGGAGAGGGCAAGCTAGTGGCAGCGTCCGCAGCAGAGAGGTTAGTAGTATAATTTTTGTATATTCTCGCTGGCCGCGACCGCGTAGAGATTGGGGCGGCTATAAAATTGCGAAAGAAAGAATACGGACGTGCCGATGGTGATCATGAGTGATGTGGCATAAAAGAGACGCGGCAACCAGCGGTGATGAGGCGCGAGTCGGTCTCGAATCGCCTCGACTGCCCATGCCGATTGGATCGCTATAAACGGCAGCCAGTACAGTTGATGATAAGGGTGGAAGCGGCCCGCCTTGGCAAAGAGGAGATTGAAAAGAACCGACCCCGCCGCGGGAAAGATGAGGAGCCATCCCAACGTTCGGGCGGCAGGTTCTTTTTCCTTTCGTTGCAGGAACGTGATGAGCCAGGCCGCGGAAAAAATAGGCGGCAGGATGCCAGAGTAGCGAACGGCGTTTATTAAGATCTGGCTGAAGTACGCCAAATAGGACTGAGCCGACCGTGGCAGTAGCCAGATCCCTAACGATTGTTGCTGTGTTGCAAGCAAGTTTCCCTGATTGGCCCATAACATTTGAGCCAAAACAAGTAGAAGCGCCGGAAGGCTTACGATCCACGTCATGAGGCCGAAAGATTTTCCTTGTCGATTCTTAGACCAAAACCCGTACAAGGCGACACCTGCTATCATAAAGGCCGCCTGCCAAGAACTAAGAATTGCCAGTATCCACGAGAAGGCTCCTGCGGTAAGCCATCGCCTGTCGCCAGGACGGCCGTCTGAGTGTGCGAGATAACTGTAAATTCCGCACAAGAGAAAAAGTAGCGCGATAGGCTCGTGATTGGGCATTTTGCCAAAGAAGCTGCTAAGCGGAGCGACGGCAAAAACCATCATAGCCCAAACGGCGGCCCAAGTTCGATTGCCAAAAACTTTAAAGACGATGAAGCAAAAGACAATGAAGGAAAATGCGTGGAGCAATGCGACTGACGCGCGGGCAATGAGAGGAGTGTCTTTGCCAGCGACGCGGAAAGCGGCCGCCAGATAAAGCCCTAAGAGCGGTGGGTGATGAAGATAAGGAATGAGGTGGCCGTCTACCCGAGAAACCAGGAAATCCTGGCCGCGGGTTGCCTGAAGACCTTTTAAGGCGTGGGTGCGCGCTATCGAGGAGTACAATGCCCCATTGTCATCGTGGCGATAGCGCCAGGGTTCGCCGATGTGGAAACTCAAGAGGCAGAGAAGAATAACCAAGAAGAAAGCGGCAACGGAAAAGCGATACTTTATCATTTGGCGAAGACCCATTTTTCAGGCATTATATCATACGCGAGGAAGCAACCGGAGTAGACTCGGCCCGGTTCCTGAGGGAGGAGTAAGTTGGCTCTAGAGAGCGATCAGGAATTCAATTGTCCTTACTGCGCGGCCCTGATCTCGATCCGGATTGATGAGACGGGCGGCGATCGACAGTTTTTTGTCACGGATTGCGAGGTGTGCTGCCAGCCCATCGCGATAGAAGTCGATATTGATTCGGATGGGGTGGTGAACTTCATTGCCAAAAGGGAGGGTGAGGGGTGAGGAACCAAAACTTTTTTGAATATACGGCCGTTTGGCTTTTTGTGACGGTCATTCTTTTGGCTGCCTGCACTTATTTTCCGATCAAAATCAAGAATGACGAGCTGAGGAATTTTGTCATGCGCTGGGTACTTGTGCCGGTGAGCATCGTGATCATCGTCTATGTTTATCCAGTAGGAATAGAAATCTTTCGGAGGCTTGCGACTAAGTGACAAAAGTGGAGGCAACGATGAAAA
>CAZOJS010000062.1:0-5462 GCA_964580175.1 uncultured Anaerolinea sp.
AGACCACCAGGTCCGAGGGCGCGGTCGCCCGGTTCACCTTCACCGGGAGCTCGGTCGCCTGGGTGGCCGCGGTGGGCCCGCTCCGGGGTGCCGCGGGCGTCTACGTCGACGGCGTCTTCGCCGGCACCGTCAACACCAACCGCTCCAGCTCGGCCGCGAGGCTGATCGTCTTCAGCCGGACCTGGCCGACCTCGGCGCAGCGGACGATCGAGATCCACGCCCTGGGAACGGCGGGCAGTCCGCGTGTGGATGTGGACGCCTTCGTCGTGCTTACGCCGGTAACGGGTGTCTCGTCGCCCACGGCAGCGCCCACGCCACCGCCCACGCCACCGCCCACGCCACCGCCCACGCCACCTCCATCCCCGACGCCCTCCCCAACCCCCACGGCCGCCGCCGCCGTGCTAGTGGGGGCCGGTGACATCGCCTCATGCGGCCTCACCGCGGACAGCGCGACCGCGAAGGTGGTGGCGGGCATCGCCGGGACCGTCTTCACCGCCGGTGACAACGCCTACGAAAACGGAACCGCCGCTGAGTTCCGTGATTGCTACGGCCCGACCTGGGGCGCGTTCCGCGATCGCACGTACCCCACTCCGGGGAACCACGACTACGGGACGTCGGGGGCGGCGGGCTACTTCGACTACTTCGGTGCGCGGGCAGGCCCGAACGGTGCCGGCTGGTATGCCTATGACCTCGGCGACTGGCGGGTCTACGCCCTGAACTCGAATTGCACGACGGTCGGCTGCATCGCCGGGTCGGAGCAGGAACAGTGGCTGCGTGCAGACCTGGCCACGAACCCGCGCGCCTGCGTTCTGGCCTACTGGCACCACCCGCGCTTCAGCTCCGGACAGCACGGCAACGACACGAGCGTCACGCCGTTGTGGAACGCCCTCTACGACGCCGGCGCCGAAGTGGTCATCAACGGCCACGACCACGACTACGAGCGCTTCGCGCCCCAGACCCCGGCCGGCGCGGCCGACCTGGCAAGGGGCATCCGCGAATTCGTGGTCGGCACCGGCGGAGCGAGCCTGCGCAGCTTCTCGACCATTCGCGCCAACAGCGAGGTCCGCAACAGCGCCACGTTCGGCGTCCTCAAGCTGACGCTGTCGTCGAACAGCTACACGTGGCAGTTCGTTCCGGCGGGCAGCGGCACGCTCAAGGACTCGGGCACCGGGACCTGCCACTGACGGGGCCCGCGCTCGTTCGCGAACCAGCCCCTACCGCATGCCGTCGGTGGCCCGAGCATGTAACGCCGGTCAGGCGGTGCCCTCGCGTCGGCCTGACGGCCGTTCTAGAGCCGGACGCTCGGCGGCCGATCCCGATCGAACATGTGGACGGTGTCCACGAAGCGGACCGTCTTGGTCTGGTAGGCCATCACCAGCGAGTGGGTTCGAGCACCGCCCCCGAAGAAGCGAACGCCTTCGAGCAGATCGCCGCTCGTCACGCCGGTCGCGGCAAATACGAGGTTATCGCCCGAAGCGAGGTCCTCCGTGCGGTAGACACGCGTTTCGTCACCATGACCCATCAGCTTGCCCCGTTCGCGCTCCTCGTCGTTCCGATAACGGAACCGCGCCTGGATCTCCCCACCCAGACAGCGCAGAGCCGCCGCGGTGATGACACCCTCGGGCGCTCCGCCGATCCCCATGACCGCATGAACGCCGGTTCCCTGGACGGCGCAGCTGATGGCTGCGGACAGGTCGCCATCGGAGATGAGCTTGATGCGCGCACCCGTCGTCCGGACCTCGGCGATCAGCGCCTCATGCCGCGGACGGTCGAGGATGATGATCGTGATGTCGCCGGGTTTCCGGCGGAGCACTTCCGCGATGCGGTGAACGTTTTCAGTGGGCGACGCGGTGATGTCGACGTGACCGGCGACGAGCGGCCCGACGCACAGCTTCTCGAGGTACGTGTCTGGGGCGTGGACGAGCCCGCCTCGCTCGGAGGCGGCCAGGACGGTGATCGCGTTGGCGGATCCAGTCGCAACGAGGTTCGTGCCCTCGAGTGGATCAACGGCGATGTCGATCTCGGGCGCCGATCCATCCGCGACCGCGGCCCCCACTCGTTCGCCGATGTAGAGCATCGGGGCCTTGTCCCGCTCCCCCTCGCCAATGACGATCGTGCCGGCCATCTGGATCTCGTCCATGGCCGCACGCATCGCCTCGGTCGCGAGGCGGTCTGCCTCATCCCGCTGGCCGCGACCCATGAGCCGAGCGGAAGCGATTGCCGCCGCCTCGGTGACCCGCACCATCTCGAGCGCGAGAAGTTGCTCCATATCGATTCCTAGGCGCGCTGAGCCGAGGGCGACGGAAGGCGGAGGGGAGCACGGGAGCGAGCGCACTCAGACGTGCGTGAGCGAGCGAGCGGACCCGACAACGTACCGTCGAACCGGATCAGCGAGCCGTACATCAGTGGCGGAAGTGGCGGCGGCCGGTAAAGACCATCGCCAGGTGGTGGCGGTCGGCGACCTCGATGGCCATCTCGTCCCGGATCGACCCGCCGGGCTGGATGATCGCCGTCACCCCGGACTGGGCGGCCTGCTGGATGCCGTCCGGGAACGGGAAGTAGGCGTCGCTGGCCATCACGCTGAGGCGGGCCCGGTCGCCGGCTCGGCGCAGCGCGATCTCCACAGAAACCTGTCGACTCGCCTGCCCAGCCCCGATCCCGACCGTGGCCGCATTCTTGGCCAGGACGATGGCGTTGGAGCGGACGTGCCGAACGGCGCGCCAGGCGAAGAGCAGGTCGGTGAGCTCCTCGAGCGTCGGTCGTCGCTTCGTGACGACCTGGAGCTGGCTTCGATCCAGACCCAGCGTGTCGAGCGTTTCGACGAGCAGCCCGCCGCCCACGCGCTTGAAATCGAGGTTGGCGATCCCGTAGTCGCGCATCCCCTCGGTCGGGTCCGGCGGGACGGCCAGGATCTCGAGCCCGACCTTCTGGCGAAGGATCCCGAGCGCCGCCCGATCGAAGCCCGGCGCGACGACGGCCTCGTACGAATTCTGGGCGATGGCCCGCGCGGTTGGGCCGTCCAGCTCGCGATTAACGCCGACGATCCCGCCGAACGAAGCGACCGGATCCGTCTCGAGGGCGCTGCGATAGGCATCCACGAGCTCATCGGCCGAGGCGATCCCGATCGGATCGGTGTGCTTGGCGATGACGACGGTGGGCCCGGTGTAATCCATCGCCGCGCGGTACGCCGCGTCCAGATCGAGGAGGTTGTTGAATGAGGGCCGCTCGCCGTGCAGCTGGGTGCTGTCCGCAAGCGTTCCCGAGCGATGCGTCGTCTCCCGGTAGAACGCCGCCGACTGATGCGGATTCTCGCCGTGCCGGAGGTCGGCGACCTTCTCAAGGACCATCGCGAGGCGATTGGGGAAGGTCGTTCCGGAGATCTGATTGAGATAGGCCGCAATCTCGGCGTGGTAGGCGGCCACCGTCCCGAATGCCTCGGCCGCGAGTTGCGCCCGAAATTCCGGGCTGACAAGTCCGCGCTCCCGAAGTTCGGCGATCACCCGCGGATAGTGCTCGGCGCTGGCAACCGCGGCGACGCCCGCGGCGTTCCTCGCCGCGGCCCCGAGCAGGGCCGCGCCGCCGACGTCGATCATCTCGATGGCCCGCTCGATCCCCACCAGGCTTCGGCCAATCTCCGCCCCGAATGGCTTGACGTTCACCACGACCAGATCGATCGTGCCGATGCCGTGGTCCGCCAGCTCCGCGAGTTGTTCCGGCTTGTCACGGCGAGCCAGGATCCCGGCGTAGACGGCCGGATGGAAGGTCTTGACCTGGCCCTCGAGCATCGCGGGGGCACCGGTGAGGTCGGCGATCGGGGCCACCTCGATGCCATCGGCAGCGAGATGCTCGCGAGTTCCATCCGTCGCGAACAGCTCGACGCCGAGGGACTGCAGGTCACGCGCGAAGGTCGAGATGCCGTCGCGCGTGGCGACTGACAGCAGGGCTCGCAAGCGTCTTCCTCCATCCGTCGTCTGCCGGCCGCGGGACTCTCGCCGAGTATACCCGCGAGCCATGGCATACTCCTCGCTCGACCACTCGACCGCGCTCAGGCGGTCCGATCACCTGGAGACACCGTGACGCTCCCGCCCTGGGAATACCTCTGGCTGCCCTTCACGCGAAATCTGTTCCCCGACCTGTTCGACGCGGTCTGGATCGGATCGCTCGTGCTGCTCGTCGCGCTCATCGTCCTGTACAACGTGCGCACCCGCGCGCTGCACCGCCACCGCCTGTACACGGACATGTGGGAGTGGCTCCTGTGGACCGGCCTGATCACCTTCCTGCTGCTGGTCATGGGGGCGGTCTTCATGTTCGATTTCGCGGTTGTCCTGGTCATCGGGGTGAGCGGGCTGGCCACGCTCGCCTGGGTTCGCTTCCGACGGTATCCACGGCGCTTCGCGGCGTACGAGCAGCAGCTCGCGCGGCAGCGCTACCTGAGTCATCAGAAGTCGGCACGGCCCGAGGCCACCATCCGGTCCCGCGCCTCGCGCCGTCGTCGGCGCTGAGCCGGCGGCCCCGAACCAGCGGACAGCTCAGCTCGGCCTGATCTGCAATGCCGATCGAGATCCGGCGTTTCGGGGTAGGGTTCCGGCGGCCTGAGGGTCCGCCGGGCACGCACGGGTTGACCGGCCAGATCATCCATTCCGATGGGCGAGGCCTGGTCTCCGAGCTGGCCTTCGCTCGTGATGGTGCCATCGTCCCGCACGACAACCCGAACACAACGTGGTTCTGCGTGATCGAGGGTGGCGGCTGGGTCCAGGTGGGGGATGAGCGCCTGCGAGTCGCCGCAGGCGAGGCGATCCTGTGGCCGGCAAACGTGACCCACGCGGCCTGGGCAGACCACGTCGAGATGCGAGCGCTCGTGATTGAGTTCGCGGGCTCGGACGACGCGGCCATTCCGCGACTCGTTGAGGGCGCGGTCGGTCAGCCGGGAGCCGGAGGGCCCGGCGTCCGCGCCCGCGTGCCCGGCGGCGTCGCTCGCGGTGACGGAAGGTTGGCCGAGCGGCCCATCGATCCGGCTCGCTCCGACCGGACCCAGGGGGAGCCTCTTTGATCCGGGTGCGGGTTCTGCCTCGCTCCTGACCCAGGTTTTCGCCGGATTCTCCTGGCACTGCCGTTATGTGGGCGGCGCGAGGTCGTGCTGGTCCAACTGGATCACCAAGGGCAGAAGCTTCGTGCATCCGCTCGCCGGAGTGTCATTCGGGGCAGTTCCCGACTCCAGTTGTTGGCGCATCCGGCCGCACCATCGTGCTACGCCACCAGCAAGAGCATCCGGTACCCATCCCGCCGGTTCGCTGGGCGTACTACCGCTCGTCCGCCGGGCGGCCCTGATTGCAATCCCCGGGGCGGTCGGACTCGCCCGCCGTCGCCGCGCCCACCGGCTTGCGCTGCGCCCCCGCGCCGCCCACCGACCGCCGCCGCTCTCCGGCCGCTCGCGCTGGCCTCCCGCCGCTCTCCAGCCGCTC
>CAZOJS010000063.1:0-6166 GCA_964580175.1 uncultured Anaerolinea sp.
ATCTACGCGACCATCAAGTTCGTCCTGTACACCCTCGTCGGGTCACTCCTGATGCTGGTCGCGATCCTGGCCACGGCGTTTGCCTTCCAGGCGGCCCACGGCGGCAACTGGGCGGGCGCCTTCGACTACGAGGAGCTCCGCGCGTTCGCGGCCGCGGGCGGTGGCTTCGACCCGACTCTGCAGCTCCTTGCCTTCGGCGCGTTCTTCCTCGCCTTCGCCATCAAGGTCCCGATGTTCCCGTTCCATACCTGGCTTCCGGACGCCCACGTCGAGGCGCCGACCGCCGGATCCGTGATCCTGGCCGGGGTCCTGCTGAAGCTCGGGGCCTACGGGTTCATCAGGTTCGGGCTGTCGTTCTACCCGGACGCCGCACACACGTTTGCCCCAGTCATCATCCTGCTCAGCCTGATCGCCATCATCTACGGCGCGATCGTGGCGCTGGTCCAACCCGATCTGAAGAAGCTCGTGGCCTACTCGTCGGTCAGCCACATGGGCTTCGTGACCCTGGGGATCTTCATCTTCCAGCCGCAGGGCATGCAGGGAGCGATCCTCCAGATGGTCAATCACGGCCTGATCACGGGCGCCCTGTTCCTGCTCGTCGGCGTCATCTACGAGCGGACCCACGACCGGACGATCGCCAGGATGGCCGGACTCTCCGCTCGAACCCCCGTGTACGTCGCGATCTTCGGGTTCTTTGTCTTCGCCTCGGCCGGCCTGCCCGGTCTGTCCGGCTTCGTCGGTGAGTTCCTGACCCTGATCGGGGCGTTTGCCTTCAATCCGCTCAGCGCGGCGGTGGCCACATTCGTGATGATCCTCGCGGCGGCCTACCTGCTGTGGATGTTCCAGCGCGTGGCGTTCGGCGAGGTGTCGGAGTTCCTGAAGGGGCTCGGCAGCCGCCTGACCGAGATCACCGCCGTCGAGATCCTGACCGTCGCCCCGCTGGCGGCCCTCGTGGTGGCCTTCGGCCTGTTTCCGGGACTGCTCCTCAACATCATCGACGGTTCCGTCACGCGGGCTCTGGCCGATGTCGGGACCGGTGCTCCGATCGCCCTCGATCCGCTGGTCGGCGCGATCAGCCTGGGGGCCATCGCGGCCGTCGTGGTCCTCCGGATCGTGACCCTCCCGATGTTCCGGGGCGCGGCGTCGGCCGAGACGAACGCGTGAGCCCTGCCCGATGACGTTTCAGGATCTCGTCACGATCGCGCCGTTCGTGGCCGCCGTGCTCGTGGCCGTCGGCGTGATCGCCGTCGACATCGTCGCGCCGGGCCGGCGTGGACCCATCCTCGTGGTCGCCCTGGGCGGGCTGGCGATCGTCGCGCTCCTGACCATGGTGACGGGGGCAACAGCCGCGACGGCGTTCGGGGGCGCCTATCGGGTTGACCCGCTGACCACGTTCCTGGACATCATCTTCATCGGGATCGTCGCCCTGAGTCTGCTGTTCGCGCCCGACTACCTCGAATCGCGGCGCCTGCCGCTCGCCGAATTCGCCGCGGTGCTCGTGTTCGCGCTGACCGGCGCGATGCTCCTGGCGGCCTCGGCGGACCTGCTGGTGCTGTTCATCGGGCTCGAGCTGATGGTCCTGCCCGGCTACCTCCTCGCCGGCTTCCACAAGAGCGACGGGTACTCGACCGAAGGCGCCATCAAGTACTTCCTCCTCGGATCGTTCAGCTCGGCGATCTTCCTGTTCGGGCTTGCCTTCGTGTGGGGGATGACCGGAACCACCCGGGTGTCCGAGGTCGCCGAGCAACTCACGATCCTGACCTCCACGGGCGGAATGTCCGTCGGGCTGGCGCTGGGCCTGGCCTTCCTGACGGCCGGCGTGGCCTTCAAGATCGCCGCCGTTCCGTTCCACTACTGGACGCCGGACGCGTATCAGGGATCGCCGACGCCCGTCACCGGCTATCTCAGCGTCGGCCCCAAGGTCGGGGCGTTCGCCCTGATCCTCCGCCTCTTCGTCGAAGCGCTCGAACCGCTCAAGGCCGACTGGCTGCCGGTCGTGGTCGTCCTGGCGGTGCTGACGATGACCCTCGGCAACCTCGTGGCGCTCACCCAGACGAACGTCAAGCGGATGCTCGCCTACAGCTCCATCGCCCACACCGGATACCTGCTCGTGGGCCTGGCCGCCTTCGCCGCCGGCCGCCTGGAGGGCCTGGAGGGCCTCCTCTATTACGGCGCGGCGTACTCGGCCATGAACCTTGGAGCGTTCGCGGTGATCGCGGCGCTCCAGAAGCGCGCCGGGGTCACCTCGAACCTGGACACCTTTGCCGGGCTGGGCCGACGCGAGCCGGTCCTCGGGATCCTGATGACCCTGTTCCTGCTGTCGCTGACCGGCATCCCGCCAACTGCGGGGTTCTTCGCCAAGGCGTACGTGATCCTCGCCGCCGTGCAGGCCAGCCAGGACGGGGCCGCGATCCTTGGGGTGCTTGCGGTCGTGGCAGTCCTGAACGCGGCGGCAGCCGCGTTCTACTACCTCCGCGTCGTGGTCTACATGTTCATGCGCGAGCCCGCGTCCGAGCAGCCCGCCTCGTCACACGGCCGGCTGATGTGGTCCGGGTTGATCGTGACGGCGTTCCTGACCGTCGTCCTCGGTCTCATCCCGGGACCCCTGCTCGAGATCGTCGGAGCGGCTGCCCGCGCGATCGGCTAATCGCGCCGCGGCCCTGCCGGGCTCTCGCCTTCAGCGGGTCGAACGTCAGGGCGTGACGTCGATACCCGGAAGGATCGTCCCCAGGCTCTGGGCCATGAGATCCGGCCCGATCCCTCCGAGTGCGCCCGCTCGGATGATCCCGTCGCGATCCACCCAGAAATGGATCGGCAGGGCAACGGCGGCCCACGCCTCCGCTGCGGCACCGTTCGTGTCCAGCCCGACCGGGAACTGGACGTTGAGGGACCGGACGAAGGTGGCGACCGTGCCCTCGTCCTCCCGGATGTCTACGGCCAGGACGACGAGGCCCGTGTCTGCATAGCGCACGGCGAATCCGTTCATGAGTGGAAACTCGTCGACGCAGGGCGGGCAGGTGGTCTGCATGAAGTTGATCCAGACGGGCTGCCCGGTGAGGCGGCCGAGGTCGATCTGCCCCCCGCCGAGCTGCGGGACCGACAGCGCCGGGGCCTGCTCGCCGATGCGGAATGCGGTGCTGCCGATCGTGGCCTGCACGGAAGGCGCGGGCACCGAGGATCCGGCCGGATCAGGAGTCTGGCCGCTGGCCGCTGATGGCGGGGCCGTCGCGGCCGGGTCGATGGCGGGTTGGGGATCTGGCAGCAGGGCCACGGCCGCGACGAGGATGGCCAGCGCGGTGAGCCCGCCTGCAACCAGCCCCGCGGCGGTCGTCGTTCGAGGTCCCATCGGCCGGAGGGTACCAGTACAAGCGGCCCGGGGCGGACGGTGGATGGCGCTGCTAGCCTTCGAGCGTGGACGAGATCGCCTTCCGCCTGCGCACGCGTCTCGCGCCCGCCGTCCTCTCGGCGCTCGGCGTGGCCCTCCTGATGGCCGGGCTGCTCACCTATATGTCCCCGGTTGAGGCAGGTCCGGAACCGTCCCAAAGCCCGACGATCGTGACCCTGCCCCCGACGGCCGCGCCCACGTCCGGTCCCACCTCCACGCCTCTCCCGCCGGGAGTACCGACGCCCTCACCCGTTCCGACGCCGCCGGCCGATCGGGTCGCGACGAGAGTCGTCGTCGAGGAGCTCGGGATCGACCTCCCGGTGATTCTGCAACCGAGCACCGTCAGCTATCCGTTCTGCGATGTCGCGATGTACCTGGAAGCACTCGGCCAGCCCGGGTTTGGGCGCGCGACCTACCTGTATGCGCACGCTCGAACGAGTATGTTCCTGCCGATCCTGACGGCGTCCAAGATCGCCGATGGGGCCAAGATGCTCGGCATGCTCGTCGAGGTCTACACGAGCGACGACCAACTCTACGTATACCAGATCAGCGAGGTGCGCCGGCACCAGGTGGATCTCGATGCGGCGATTGCGGCCACCACGGACCAGGTTTGGCTCCAGACGTCTGAGGGACCCAAGGGCACCATTCCCAAGACCCAGGTGGTCGCGCAGTTCGTCACCTTCGGCCCCGCCGACCACGGCGCAGCCCATCCGGACGCCAAGCCGACCGTCTGCAGCTGACCTAGGCCGACCCGCGCTCGCCGGGCTGGCCAGTTCCCGGCCCCGCCGCTCGGCTGGTCCACCGATCGACCAAGCGACGAACGTGCTGCCGGCTCAAGCCAGCTCGGTCGTCAGATGGCGCGTGGATCGACCATTCAGCGGCGGAGGTGCCCCGGCGGGCCGCCAAGGACATCGACGGGCGCGCCTGCTTCGTCGGATGGTCGATGCGTGGACCACGTGCACACCAGCGTCGCCCGACCGCTGGCCTCAGATCCAGTCGTTTCGTCGGAGGATCAACGCCGCAAGCGCGGAAACGATGATCGTGCCAAGGGCAACCGCCCAGAAACCACCGGCTTCGCCACCGCTGAAGGCCAGGCCCGCCTCGCTCATCCCGAAGATCCCGGCGACCGCGCCGACGCCGGCGATGATCACGGTCACTCCGGTCAACCGCTTCATGATCGTGGACAGGTTGTTGTTGACCTGGGAGAGATACACCTCGAGCGTGGTCGACACGAGTTCGCGGTCCGTGTCGAGCTCGTCGGTCAAGCGAATCACGTGGTCGTAGATGTCCCGGAAGTAGAGGAGTTCGGCGGCATCGATGAGGGCCAGATCTCGATTCGTGAGCTGGTTGAGAATCTCGCGAACCGGAGAGACGGCGCGACGAATCTCGATCAGCTGCCGCTTCAGCTCGAATACCCGCTGGAGTGTGGTGCGATCGGTCCGCACCATGACGGCGTCCTGCAGGCCGTCGATCGTGTCCTCGAGCCGGTCGGCGAACGGGAAGTAGCCATCCACGATCCCGTCGAAGATCGCCCACAGGAGATGGTCGGGTCCGGCACGCATGATGCCGGCGAGTCCGCCTCGAAAGTGCGCCCCCGCTCGCGGGTTCCAGTCCGCCGAGTGGCTGGAAAGGAGGAACCCATCCCCGATCACGAGATCGATCTCATGCGCCCGAAGTTCGTCCGAGTCCTCGAGCGCGAACAGGACGATGTGAATGAGTTTGTCGGTGGCCTCGAGTTTCGGGCGCTGGTTGCCCTCAAGAATGTCTTCGCCGATCAGCGGGTGGAGCCCGAGCAGATCGGAGGCCCGTCCGACCTGGGAGGCCGACGGGCTGGCCAGATCGATCCAGACCATCCCGTGGGTCCGCCGGGCCTCCTTGAGGAGCTTCTCGAGGCCATCGAAGGCGGCGGCGTCATGCAATTCGCGAACGGTTCCGCCGATCTGCACCGCTACGGCGACCGCGCCGTCGACCGTCGGCATCTGGTGTGGTCGTGCTGTTGATGCGCTTGCAGTCATGGTGCGTCGAGGATACGCGGACGCCGAAGCGCAAAGGCGGGCACGACCGCGATGGCGGTTACGACGGCCGCGACGAGGAAGATGCCGACCAGGATCCCGCCGGCCTCATCGGCCGCCCAGCGCTCGAGCGCCTCGACGACGAGCCCGTCGCGCAGCGGGCGATCCCTCAACGACTCGGGAATGAACGACTTGTAGGCGTCCGGCGTCGCGTAGACACGCTGCGAGAGCCGATCGATCGTGGTTGACCCGAACGCGGTCAGGGCGGCCAGCCCGATGGCCATGCCGAGCATGCGCGCGACGGTCACGGTAGCCGAGGCGACTCCGAACGCGGCCCGGCCGACCGCGTCGATCGCCGCGGTTGAGCGCGGCGTGACGGTCATCCCGAAGCCGAGCCCGAAGACGGCCAGCACGGCGGCCACCTCCAGGATCCCCGTTGTCGCGCTCCAGGTTGCCATCCCGGCAAGCGCCGCGACGCTCAGGCCTAGCCCGACGAAGGTGGTGACGCGGATTCCGACAGCACGCAGCACGAGGCCCGAGCCCAGGGCGCCGATGGCGGTGGCGCCGGCCAGTGCGCCGAGCGAGAGCCGCTGGACGTCCGGGCCGCCGTACAGGACCCGGTCCACGAAGACGGCGCCCCCGACGATCGCCGTCGCGAAGCCGTACCCGGTGAGCAGCGAGATGAGCGCGGCCGATGCGAACGCCGGATGACCTCGAGACTCCCGTCGGTCGATCCGTCGTCGACGACAATGACCTCCTTCTCCGCCCA
>CAZOJS010000064.1:0-4665 GCA_964580175.1 uncultured Anaerolinea sp.
CCGAGAGTTGACGAGTGCCGGACCAACGCCTGATGATGTTCACGTCATCAGGAGGTACATAGATGGGCATGTCGTCCAGAATGCTCCGACACGCGAGGCGGTCGGCCGGGCTTACGCAGCGGGGACTCGCCGCCCGCACGGGTGTCCCCCAGGAGACGATCGCAAGGATAGAAGCAAGCCGCGCGGACCCACGCGTCGCCACGCTCGACCGGCTGCTCGAGGGATGCGGCTACGGGCTCGAGCACCTGCCGAGGCTCGGTATCGGTATCGACCGTTTCCAGATCCGGGAGCGCCGTGGGTTGGCGCCGGATGATCGCCTGGTGAGGGCGATCGAGGAGGATCGGCAAATGCTGGATTTCCTTACCCAAACCCGGCGCGTCAGGACGTGACGGACCGTCCGGTCTTCCAACCCGGCGAGATCCTCCGCAGGCTCGTCGCTGCCGATGTGCACTTTGTCCTGATAGGAGGCCTGGCGAGCCAGGCGCACGGATCGCCATCGGCAACGTTCGACCTCGACATCGTCCCCTCGTGGAATCGTGACAACCTTGGGCGCCTGGCCCGCGTCCTGACGGATGTGGCGGCAGCGAGGGCCGGCGACTCTGCCGAGGTCGGTGCAGTGCCGTTCGACGTTCGTACGCTCCATGCGGGCGCGACATTCAACCTGAACACGCGCTTCGGTCGCCTGGACCTGTTGGCAAGTCCCGATCCAGGCTTCGACTTTGAGCGACTGCGCCGGTCATCCGAGCAGCGAGAAGTCCTTGGCACTCGCTTTGAGATCGCATCGCTGGACGACCTCATCGCCATGAAACGCGCAGCCGGTCGTCCAAAGGATCGGGTCGAGGTCGAAATCCTCGGGGCCCTTCGCGAGGAGATCGATCGCGAGGGTCGCTAATCGGCGACCGTCAGTCGCGACGGCGCCGCGCGGCCGACAGCACGGACAGCATGAGGCCCGTCGCCAGCAATGCGACGCCGATGGCCAGGAACGCGTCGATCGTCGGTGCGAAGCACCCGACCTCGGCCGTGCAGGTCAGCCAGACGCGACCGAGGAACGCGGCCCAGACCGAGCCGACGCCGAAAAGCACGCCTCCCAGGCCCGGCAGGGCCCGGCCCGTCCTGGACACGAGCACGATGGTGGCGACGACAAGGACGAGCCCGACCGGCGGTAGCACGAGAAGCAGAAACCCGCCGAGGGCCCCAAGGGCGAGCCCTGCGAGCCAGCTGGCGACACCACCGGATCGGTGTGAGCGCCGGTCGTCGGCGGTCATGGTCGTTCAAGAACCCCTGATTTTGTGCTACGGTCGCCTAGCAAGTAATGGACCGAGAACACGCTGCTGTCAAGGCGCAAGTGTCGGACGCCGGATCACCGGAAGCCGAGGCGATTCGGCTGCGTCTCGTCAATGCCTGGGGTGAAATGGGCGCGGCGTGGGGCGTCGCCCCGGCGATCGCCCGGGTGCATGCGTATCTGATGACGCGCCAGACAGCTCTGACCGAGCGTGAGGTCCGCGAAGCCCTGGGTCTGTCCCACCGCGCGGCGAGTCTTGCGCTCGCGGACGCCGAGGCGTGGGGTCTGGTGGAACGAGTCGCCGAGCCGCGACGTATCGGCCGGCGCGGCCCCGCCGGCGCCGCCTATCAGGCGATCGGGGATCACTGGCGCTGGTTTGGTCGAGTCGTGGCCGAGCGCAAAGTCCGCGAAGGTGATCCGATCATCGGCGTCCTCGAGACGACGGCGGTCGAGGTCGGCGCGGCCGCCGCTGCGAACCCCGGTGACGGCGATCTGAACGCCCTTCGCGAATGGGTCTCGACATTCCTCGTCTTCGTGCGGCTGTTCGATCGCGCCGTCGGCCTGGTTCCGCGCCTGGAACCGCGCGAGCTGGAGCGAGCCCTGCGCCTGCTCGGCGAGGTGCCCGACGATGCGGTCCTAAGGCTGGTGAAGCTGCTCGACGGGCTGCCCGACGACGATGTCCTGGGTCTCGTGGAGATGCTGAGCCATCTCTCGCCGACGGCGGCGCGACGGGCCACCAAGCTGATGTCCGGGGTCATCCGCACGGTCGGCCGCTGAAGCCCGCACGGTCGGCCGCTGAAGCCCGCCCGGTCGGCCGCTGGGGCCCAAGCGGTCTGCCGCTGGAAGTCCGCCTGGTCTGCCCCTGCGGTCCGTTTCGAGTCCTCGCACACCCGTGCGATAATCGCGCCGCGTCGCGGCGACCCGGGCCGGCCCGAACGGGCGAGGACCCCGAGGCAGGCGGACCGGCGGACCCGCGGCACGATCTGAGGAAAGCAGTCCCCACATGACCGTCGAGACCTCTACCTGGGCCACCAAGAAGGGCCTTGCCCAGATGCTCAAGGGCGGCGTCATCATGGACGTCGTCACCGCGGATCAGGCGAAGATCGCCGAGGATGCCGGCGCGGTAGCCGTCATGGCGCTCGAGCGCGTGCCCTCGGATATCCGCGCGGCGGGCGGCGTCGCCCGCATGTCCGATCCCTCGATGATCGAGGAGATCATGAACGCCGTCACCATCCCGGTGATGGCCAAGGCCAGAATCGGCCACTTCGTGGAGGCCCAGATCCTCGAGGCCCTCGGCGTGGACTACATCGATGAGTCCGAGGTCCTGACCCCGGCCGATGAGGCCAACCACATCGACAAGCACGCCTTCAAGGTCCCGTTCGTGTGCGGTTGCCGCAACCTCGGCGAGGCGATTCGCCGGATCAACGAGGGCGCGGCGATGATGCGGACCAAGGGCGAGGCCGGTACCGGCAATATCGTCGAGGCGGTCCACCAGCTGCGGGATGTGCTGGCCGAGATCCGGCGCTTGCAGGGTATGCGCGATGACGAATTGTTCGTCGCCGCCAAGGACCTGCAGGCGCCCTACGAACTGGTCAGGCAGATCGCCAAGGACGGCCGGCTGCCGGTCGTCAACTTCGTGGCGGGCGGCATCTCCACGCCGGCAGACGCCGCGCTCGTCATGCAGCTGGGCGCCGAGGGTGTGTTCGTGGGCTCCGGGATCTTCAAGAGCGAGGATCCGGCACGCATGGCCAACGCGATCGTCCAGGCGACGACCCACTTCGACGATCCGAAGATCCTGGCCGAGGTGAGCAAGGGCCTCGGTGCTCCGATGCGGGGCATCGCCATGGAACAGCTCGCTCCGTCGGATCGGCTGGCCGCGCGAGGTTGGTAAGTCACCGCGCCGGTGACGGCGAGGTGCGACCGATGCGAATCGGGGTTCTCGCCGTCCAGGGGGCGTTCGCCGAACATCTGGCGACCCTCGACACCATTGGCGTCGAGGGTGTTCCCGTGCGCCTGCCGGCCGATCTCGACGGCGTCAGCGGCCTGATCCTGCCCGGTGGTGAATCGACCGCCCAACGGCGACTCATCGATCGCTGGGGCCTCCGTGGTCCGATCCTCGATCTGGCTCGATCGGGCGCCCCGATCTTCGGAACCTGCGCCGGCATGATCCTGCTGTCAGCCGAGATCGTGGATGGCGACGAACCGTTCTTGCCACTGCTCGATGTCGCCGTTCGCCGGAACGCATTCGGACGCCAGCTGGACTCCTTTGAAGCCACGGTCGCCGTCCCGGTTCTGGGCGACCGCCCGGTCCACGGTGTTTTCATTCGGGCACCGGTCATCGAGCGGACCGGACCCGAGGTGGACGTCCTGGCCACGCTGGACGACGGCAGGATTGTTGCGGTTCGTCAGCGCAACGTCGTGGCGACTGCCTTTCACCCGGAGCTGGCCGGGGAGACGCGCTTCCATCGCCTCGTCGCGACCATGGCGTCCGAGCACGACGATCCGGGCGAGGGCTCCGGTCGTCGACACCATCCCACGCGTCGTGCTGGGATGTCCCGATGACTACGCCACGGGCCGGGCGTCCCGCGGGCAAGGTCCGGGCGGCCCGCCTGACCGACCTTGCCGCGCTCGGCGAGCTGTCCCGTCTGTGCGAGGACGACGCGGCCGGGGGCCGCTCGCTCGGCCTGCCGGTGACCGGTCCCAGGATCGGCGTGTTCAGCCTGTTCCGGATGCCGCTGGGTGCGTTTCGGCCGAACGACCTGCTGCTTGTGTACGAGGAGGACAGGCGCGTCGCGGGCCTGATCCGAGTTGAGCGTGAGGGTCACCGCGACGACTGGACCATCGTGGAACTGGACGGCATCGCCGGCCTGCCGGGGGCGGGCGCCGGTGACATCCGTTTCCGGCTCGTCCAGCAGGTTCTGCGCGAGGGCCAGAAGCGAGGCGCCGCGCACTTTCACGTCGCCTGCACGGACGCGGGCGGCAATGTGGAACTGTTCATGCAGGCCGGCTTTGCCCGCTACGGCGAGGAGCGGGTGCTCCATCGCCCGACTGCCGCTGCGTTGCCCGACCCGTGGTCGGATGAGCGCCGGGTCAACGCTCGCATCCGGATCGCCACACCGAGGGACGCGCTCGCCCTGATGCAGCTCTACGCGGCGGTCACTCCGGCTCCGGTGCGCAGGCTCGAGGGCTTCCGGATCCCGGACTGGGAGCGTCAGGGTTCCCAGTGGCGAGTGCCCAGGAGCAGCCTCGCCCCGATCCTGCGCTTCACCGACGTGGAGGGCTACGTGCTCGAGGGTTCCGACGGGGTCTCGCTCGATGGGTTCATCCAGCTCGGTGTCTCGCGCGAGGATCAGCCCGATTATTTGCGGGTCATGGGCCGGCCG
>CAZOJS010000065.1:0-4574 GCA_964580175.1 uncultured Anaerolinea sp.
TTGAGGATGCTGTAGCCGGACGGACCGGAGGCATCATCGGTGACGGAGCCATCGGTGCCGATCAGTCGGGTCCTGGAGGCCGGGTTGCCGCCGTCCATGACGGCATCACCAAGCGCCCCGAACCAGTCGTTCCACGCCTGCGTCACCTTCGCGCCCGCCTCGGGCGTCTCCGGCATCGATCCGCCGTGGTACACGAGCACGTAATTCGCCATTGTCAGGACCTCTTTCGCGTTTTTGATGCCGCGGCCTTGTGCCGCCGTCTACAGCATCAACGAACGGGAGTGGCATCAATCGACATGGGGGTTCATCGTGGGCCGTCGGGGATGCTCCTATGGGCGTCCGCCGACCGTGATCACCGGGCAGACGAACAACTTGACCGGCGTCGCCGCGATCGTGAGCATGCTTGCGTCGGCGTAGTCTTCGACATCTTCTGCGTTGGTCAGCTGGACGGGGGTCACGCCCTGCGCCCAGGTCACCGGCAGGACCATCCAGCGGCCGCCGTTGTAGTCCTGATCACCGGGCTTGGCCTCGGCGACGTTGATCAAGGGATCGCCCATCAGGTCAAGGCCGAGGACGTAGATGATGTCGTACGACGATGCCGGAGCGCCCGTGTTCGATAGGTCCGTAGGCGTGTTGATGGTCCGGAAGCGGACATCGTCCACGTAGAACGCGAGTCCAGGTGGCCCTCCGGCCGCTACCGATGATGCGGCGATGGTGAGCAGCAAGGCGCTCGCAGCCAGCGCGGATCCAAGGCGACGGAACATGTGTGGTTCCTCCTGTCCGACCCGGTGGGGCTGGTCGGGGAGCCGGCCCGCCCGACGACGGGGTTGCCCCTGACACTGGCTTCCGCCCCACGACGGCTCGATGACGGGCCGTCACCTGCGCGTCATGGTTGTCGCCCAGGCTCTGCGGAGCGATGATCGCCCTGATGCCGCGCCCACAACCCGCCCCCATCCTTGTCGTAGATGACGATCCGAAGATCGTCGCGCTCGTTCGGGCGTATCTCGAACGGGAGCGTTTCAGGGTGGTCACGGCCGGAGACGGCCGAACGGCTCTTCGTTTGATCGAGGAAGAGATGCCTCGGCTCGTGGTCCTCGACCTGATGCTTCCCGAGGTCGACGGCATGGCTGTCATCCGGCGGACGCGGGCACTCGGCGACGTGCCGATCCTGGTCCTTTCGGCGCGAACCTCCACGGGTGATCGAATCCTGGGGCTGACCGAAGGGGCGGACGACTACCTGCCGAAGCCGTTTTCACCGGCCGAGCTCGTGGCCCGGGTTCGGACCATCCTCCGGCGTACGGAGCGAGAAAGCCCCGACGTCGTCCACCCTGATGTGCATTACGTTTCCGGCGACCTTGAGGTGGATGTAGCCAGACACACCGTGCGTGTGGCGGGCAGCGTCGTCACGCTGAGCGTCCTCGAGCTTCGACTGATCACCGCCCTCCTCGCCGCGGACGGCCGGATCCTCAGTCGAGACCAGTTGCTCGACGCGATTCACGGCGTCGGCGAGGCAGAAGTTACCGACCGGGCGATCGACGTCTACGTGAAGCGCCTGCGCGAGAAGCTCGGCGATGATCCGGCCGCGCCGCGGTTTGTCGCAACGGTCCGCGGGGCCGGCTACAGAGCCGCGGGCCCAGTGCAGCGCCTGGACGGTTCGGAGTGAACTTCGGACGCGGGATCGCCGCGCGGATTGCCATCGCGGCGCTCGTGGTGGCGGCGATCGGGGTCGCGGTGGTGGCCATCGGCGTGCTGCGAGTCGGAGCCGAATCGTTCGCCGCCCTGATGGTCGCCGCCGGGGACACCGCCGAGCACGCTCATGAGATGTTCGACACGAGCGTCACGGTCGTCTTCGGCGTCGCGCTGGCGATCGCCGCGATCGTGGCGATCTCGCTGGCCGCCCTGTTCGCCCGGATGATCGCTCGCCCCATTCAGAGAGTCGCTCGCGGGGCTGAGCAGGTCGCCGCCGGCGATCTGACGGTGCGCGTGCCCGAGACCGGTCCGGCCGAGGTCCAGGCGCTTGCCGCCGCGTTCAATACGATGGCGGATCGCCTCGAGGAGCAGGAGATGCTTCGCCGTGAGTTCGTGGTCAACGCCTCGCACGAACTGCGCACGCCGCTGACGAACCTACAAGGCTACCTGGAGGCGCTTCGGGATGGGGTGCTGCCCTCTGACCCGGCCATCTTCGATTCCCTGCGCGAGGAGGTGGATCGTCTCGGTCGCCTGGCGGCCTCCCTGGACGTCCTCGCAGGAGCGGAGGGCGAGCGGCCGAAGCCGCTGGCGGTCGACGTCGGAGCGCTCGTCCGATCGGCTACCGAACTCGCCGCGCCGACCCTCGCGAGGCGCACTGTTGAGCTGACCGTGCAGGCGCCGGACGGGCTGGTCGTGCAGGCCCGGCACGATGAACTCGCGCAGGTGATGGCGAACCTCATGCAGAACGCCGTTCGCTACACCCCTGCGGGCGGGGCCGTGCGGGTGGAGGCTTCGCGAGTCGCCGACGGCGTTCTGGTTCGGGTCGAGAACACGGGTTCGCCCATCCCACCGGACGACCTGCCCAGGGTCTGGGAGCGCTTCTATCGCGTTGAGAAGTCGCGTACGCGGGAACTCGGTGGCGCGGGAATCGGGCTGGCCATCGTGAAGCGGCTGATCGAGGACGCGGGTGGACGCGTCGGGGCCGTCTCGGATACCGCCACGACCACCTTCTGGTTCCGGCTGCCGGTCTCGAGTTGATGGGCCTCGTCATCTGCGCGTCATGGACGTCGCGCAGGCTGGCAACATGAACATCCTCGGCGACCTCGAGCGCCTCTTCGCCACCAGCCTCTATCCAAATCGCGTTCCCATCGCCGTGGGCGCCGCCGTCGCGGGGGTCCTGCTGCTGCTGTTGGCCCGCCGTCGCGGCTGGTTTGGCGCCGCGCGCCGCCATCCGGGCAGGACCGCCGCGGTCCTCCTCGTCGCGCTGGCGATCGGCCTGCCGAGTGCGTGGTACCTCGGCTCTCCGCTGTTCATTCGCACGGCCCTGGACGAACCGGCGCCAAGTGCGGCAACCGCGGCGCCGGCCACCAATGCAACCGCAGCCCCGGCCACCAACGCAACTGCGGCCCCGGGCCCGTCGGCGGCCGGTCTGGCGAACCCTCGGACCGGCACCTTCACGGGCGCGGACGAATTCCACTTCGGGAGCGGCACGGCCACCCTGATCGAGACCGCCCCGGGCGCGTGGACGATCCGATTCGATGACTTCTCGGTCCGGAACGGACCCGACTTGTTCGTCTATGTTTCGACGGACGCCTCCGGTTACACCGAGGGCGCCATCGAAGTCGGGACGCTCCGCGCCACCGATGGCAACTTCAACATGGACCTGCCCGCGGGCGTGGTTCCCGAGGGCGCCGCCAGCATCGTGATCTGGTGCAAGCAATTCGCGGTCCAGTTCGCCGCGGCGCCGCTCGGCGGCTGATTCCGCCGGCCTCGGGCGGTCTGCGCCAATCCGGGCTTCGCGAGGGCGCCTTCCAGGCCCACGCTCGCCCCGGCGCATCGGGACGGACCGTCACGCGCTAGCATCGCCGGGTGCCCAACGAACAGTTCGACTACGTCATCGTCGGCGGCGGCTCCGCCGGCAGCGTGCTCGCCAACCGGCTGAGTGCCGATCCCGGCACGAGAGTCCTGGTCCTCGAAGCCGGGCGTCCGGACTGGCGGTTCGACGTGTTCGTGCACATGCCGGCCGCGCTCGCCTTCCCGATCGGAAGCCGGTTCTACGACTGGAAGTACGAATCAGAGCCCGAACCGTTCATGAACGGCCGGCGGATCTATCACCCCCGCGGCAAGCTGCTCGGCGGCTCGTCGTCGATCAACGGGATGATCTTCCAGCGCGGCAATCCGCTGGACTTCGAGCGATGGGCCGCGGATCCGGGCATGGAAACGTGGGACTTCGCCCACTGCCTGCCGTACTTCAGGCGCATCGAGGACACCATCGCGGCAGCCCCGGACGATCCGTGGCGCGGACACGGTGGACCGTTGCCGCTCGAACGCGGCCCTGCGACCAACCCGTTGTTCGGCGCGTTCTTCGAGGCCGTACAGGAGGCCGGTGAGCTGCTCACCGACGATGTCAACGGATATCGGCAGGAGGGCTTCGCCAAGTTTGACCGCAACATCCGGCGGGGCCGGAGGATTTCGGCGGCGCGGGCGTACCTCCATCCGGCCATGCGCCGGCGCAACCTGTCCGTGCGCACGCTGGCCTTTGTGACCCGGGTGCTGTTCGAGGGCCCGCGGGCCGTCGGCGTGGAGTACCGAACGAGGTCTGGTGGGATGCGCCGCGTAACCGCCGGCGAAGTCATCCTGGCCGGGGGTGCGTTCAACTCACCCCAGCTCCTCCAAATCTCCGGGATCGGCAACGTCGCCGAGCTGCGCGCCCTGGGCATCCCCATCGTGGCCGGCCTCCCGGGCGTCGGCGAGAACCTCCAGGATCACCTCGAGGCGTACGTCCAGCACCGGTCGCTCGAGCCCGTTTCGATGCAGCCGTCACTGGAGAAGTGGCGACGGCCCTGGATCGGATTCCAGTGGCTGTTCCTGCGCCGCGGTCCCGG
>CAZOJS010000066.1:0-4749 GCA_964580175.1 uncultured Anaerolinea sp.
CTCCTCGGGGATCGCCGCCACGCGCTCCCAGTAGCCACGGAGAGCGGCGCCGCCACCGAGCCAGGCGTTGTTGGGATCGGTCGCCTTGTGAAGGCCAGCCTCGAACCACGCGAAGCCGAGGAACAGGCGGATCGGCAGCCAGAAGAGGCCTGCTCGCGTGTTGCTGAACAGGAACCGCGTGAAGGTCGGCCCCTCGACCTCCACGACCTGCGCTTCCGGCGCGTTCCGGTCGGTAAAGAACAGTCCGACGACGACGACGGCAAGGATCCAGAAGGCGACGGTCACGAGGGACCGGAGCGAGTCGCCGCCGAGCACTTCGGGACGGGCTTCCTCGACCGGAAACTCCATCCAGACTACCAGCGCCGCGGCCAGCAGGGCCAGGGGCGTCGCCCACTTCCTGAAGTTCATCATCTTGTCCGCATCCCTTCGTTGTGTCGCCCGGGCCGCTGGCGACCAGTTGGGTGGACGGCCGAAGCCGCACCTGGGCCACCACCATCTTCACCGAGCCAAGACCGGACCGTCACGGTCCGATGGCCTCCGGTTGGGTGCCGGTTGGCCTGCGCCTGCGGGCCAAACGGCAGGCGCCCGTGACGGCCAGGATCGGGCTGCCACTTCCAACGTCTGGCGATTGCCGGGCTGCACGATACACTCAGCCACCCGTGAAGCCTACGTCAGCGCCCGCCCGCGGAACAGGCTCGCCAGACCCACTCGCGCCGTTCTCGCCGGCGGTACGAGCATGGTTCGAGGGCGCCTTCGAGGAGCCGACCCCGGCGCAGGCGGGGGGTTGGGCCTCGATCGCGGCCGGCCGTCATACGCTGATCCACGCGCCAACGGGGAGCGGCAAGACGCTCGCCGCGTTCCTGTGGTGTCTGGACCGCCTCGCCCGCGACCCGTCGCCGACACCGGTTCGCGGCAGACCGGGGCAGGTGCGGGTCCTTTACGTGTCCCCGCTCAAGGCCCTGACCTACGACGTGGAGCGGAACTTGCGGGCGCCGCTGCAAGGGATCGGGCTGGCAGCGGCCCGTCGCGGCGAGAAACCACCCGAGATCACGATCGGTTCGCGAACCGGCGATACCCCGCAGGAGGATCGGCGTCGGCTGGTCAAGGCGCCGCCCGACATCCTCGTGACCACCCCGGAAAGCCTGTATCTCCTCCTTACCTCGGGCGCGCGGGAGGCGCTCCGCGGCGTGGAGACGGTGATCGTCGACGAGGTCCACGCCATCGCCGGAGGCAAGCGCGGCGCCCACCTCGCCCTGTCGCTCGAACGCCTCGAGCACCTCCGGGGCGAGGATGCACCGCAACTGCAGCGCATCGGCCTGTCGGCAACCCAGCGGCCGCTCGAAACGATCGCGCTGTTCCTCGGCGGGGTCGGGCGCGAGGTGGCCATCGTGGACGTCGGCGCCCGCAAGACCCTGCTGCTCGAGGTGATCGTCCCGGTCGAGGACATGAGCCGCATCGGTGAGCGGGCTGAGCCGTCGCCTGAGCCCGGCGATCCCTCCGCGCCGGCCTGGCGCGACGATCTCCGGACGAGCATCTGGCCGGCCATCCATCCGCGGATTCTCGAGCTCATCCGGGCACATCGGAGCACGATCATCTTCACCAACAGCCGACGGCTCGCGGAACGCCTGGCGCACCGGCTCAACGACCTGGCGGGGGAGGAGCTCGTCCGCGCGCACCACGGGAGCATCGCCCGCGAGCAGCGCCAGGAGATCGAGGAGGCGCTCAAGGACGGCCGGCTGCCGGCCATCGTCGCGACGAGCAGCCTCGAGCTCGGGATCGACATGGGCGCCGTCGACCTCGTCATTCTGGTGGAATCGCCCACCAGCGTGGCGTCGGGGCTGCAGCGGGTTGGCCGGGCGGGCCACCACGTGGGTGAACCGTCACGCGGGATCGTATTCCCCAAGTTCAGGGGAGATCTGCTCGAGGCCGCGGTGGTCGTTGGGCGAATGCACGAGGCCGCGATCGAGACCACCGTGATGCCGCGCAATCCACTCGACGTGCTCGCCCAACAACTCGTCGCGATGACCGTTCTCGAGTCGTGGTCCGTCGCCGACCTGTTCGCCACCGTGACCCGCGCCGCCCCGTTCGCGTCGCTGTCGCGCGAGGCCCTCGAATCGGTCCTTGGCATGCTCGCCGGCGCGTATCCCTCGGACGAATTCGCGGAACTCAAGGCTCGAGTCGTGTGGGATCGGGGGACCGACCTGGTCGAGGGGCGGCGCGACGCGCGCGTCGTCGCGATCACCTCGGGCGGCACGATCCCGGATCGGGGCCTGTTCGGCGTCTTCCTTGCCGGCGACACCGGGACGCCCGGCCGGCGGGTCGGTGAGCTGGACGAGGAAATGGTCTACGAGCTGCGGGCGGGCATGCACGGGGACGTGATCGTGCTCGGTGCAAGCAGCTGGCGGATCCTCGACATCACGCCGGACCGGGTGATCGTCCAGCCGGCGCCCGGAGTGCCCGGAAAACTCCCGTTCTGGAAGGGCGATGCGGTCGGCCGGCCGATTGAACTGGGTCGCGCCATCGGTGCCTTCGTTCGCGAGGCAGAAGCCGATCTCGGGCGCGGCAAGCGCGGCCGGAAGGCCGTCCACGATCGGCTGCGCGCCGCGCACGACCTGGACCAGCTGGCGACCGACAACCTGCTCGCCTATCTCGAGGAGGAGCGCGAGGTGTCCGGTGCATTGCCGACCGACCGGCGCATCGTCGTCCAGCGGTTCCGCGATGAGCTGGGCGACTGGCGCCTCGTCCTGCTGACGCCCTTCGGCGGTCGCATCCACGCACCGTGGACCCTGGCCATTGAGCAACGCCTGCGGGAACGGCTCGCTATCGATGTCCAGACCATCTGGTCCGATGATGGCATCGCCGTGCGGCTGCCGGAGGGCGAGGGTGACGGCAGTCTCGCCCGCCTCGCCGAGATCGAAGGGCTGCTGTTTCCCGCCCCAGACGAGATCGAGGATCTCGTCATCGAGACGCTCGGGTCGAGTGCGCTGTTCGCGTCGCGCTTCCGCGAGAATGCTGCTCGCGCGCTGCTCCTTCCGCGCCGCCGGCCCGGAACGCGGACCCCGCTCTGGCAGCAGCGCCAGCGAGCGGCGGACCTGCTCGCGGTTGCCGCCCGCTACGGGAGCTTTCCGATCCTCGTGGAGACGTACCGTGAGTGCCTGTCCGACGTCTTCGACCTCGATGCCCTTCGAGAGGTGCTCAGTGCCGTCGAGCGGCGCGAGATCACCATCCACGCTGTCGAGACGACACGGGCCTCGCCGTTCGCGTCGTCGCTCCTGTTCGACTACGTCGCGGCCTACATGTACGAGGGCGACGCGCCCCTGGCCGAGCGTCGGGCCGGGGCGCTCGCGCTCGATCGCGACCTGCTCCGCGAGCTCCTCGGTCAGGAAGAGCTGCGCGAGCTGCTCGACGCCGACGCGCTCGCGGACCTCGAGCTGTCCCTGCAGGCGCTCACGGACGATCGCCGGGCCGACGCGCTCGATCAGGTCCACGACCTCCTGCGTCGGCTGGGGGACCTCTCCGCGACCGAGGTGGCGGCGCGGGTCTCGGGAGGGCCGGACGTCGCGGGACCCTGGCTTGTCGAGCTTCGGGCCGCCAGGCGCGCGGTCCAGCTCCGCGTGGCCGGGGAGGAGCGCTGGATCGCGGTCGAGGATGCCGGACGCTATCGCGATGGTGCCGGGGCCGTCCCGCCGGCCGGGTTGCCCGAAGCGTTCCTCGGGCCGGTCACGGGAGCCCTGGACGGTCTGCTCGCCCGCTGGGCTCGAACGCACGGTCCGTTTCTGGCGGTAGATCCTGCAGCGCGATGGGCATTGCCCGTCGGTGTGGTCGCGGATTCCCTCGCCCGGCTCGGGGAGGCAGGGACGCTGGTCCGGGGTGAATTCAGGCCAGGTGGCAGCGAACGGGAGTGGTGCGATCCCGAGGTCCTGCGGCTCCTCCGTCGACGCTCGCTCGCGCGGCTCCGTCACGCCGTCGAGCCTGTTGATGCGGCGGCCCTCGCCCGCTTCCTGCCCGCCTGGCACGGCGTCGCAACGGTCGGCTCGTCGGCCGCCCCGCTGCGCGGAAGCGCTGCCCTCGAACGCCTGGCCGAAGTCGTCGATCAACTGTCCGGCGCGGCCATCCCCGCTTCCGTCCTGGAGCGCGACATCCTGCCGGCGAGGGTGCCGGGGTACCAGCCGCGCCTGCTCGATGAACTCGGCGGGCTCGGCGAGGTGGCCTGGGTCGGGCGCGGCAGCCTCGGTCGGGACGACGGCCGGGTCGTGCTCTACCGTCCCGGGCGCGCGCTGCCGCCCCCGGATGGTCCGATCGCCGACACGGACCAGCCCGCTGGTCCGGTCCACTCGGCGATCCACGAGCATCTGATTCGACGCGGCGCCTCGTTTTCCCGGGAGGTCCGGAGCGCCGTCGATGGCCGGTCGGACCGGATCATCCTTGACGCGCTGTGGGACCTGGTCTGGGCCGGGGTGGTCACGAACGACACGTTTGCGCCGCTCCGTGCATTGCGCTGGAAGCGGCCCGCCCGCGCGTCCGCAAGGCCACGGGCGGGGCGACTGACCGCCCTCGGGCCGCCCGAAGCGGCCGGTCGATGGTCGCTCGTGCAGGATCCGTCCACGACCACGACGCCGACCGAGCGCCTGCACGCGACGGCGCTCTGTCTTCTCGATCGGCACGGCGTGCTCGTCCGCGACGCGGTCATGTCGGAAGGTGTGCCGGGTGGATTTGCGGGCGTCTACGCGATCCTCCGGGCTCTCGAGG
>CAZOJS010000067.1:0-2676 GCA_964580175.1 uncultured Anaerolinea sp.
GGCCTTCATCCTGCACGCGGCGTCGCATAGTCACCCTTTCGGGCATTGCTAAAGATCCTCGACTGCAGCCTCCCGTAGGAGTCTGGGCAGTGTCTCAGTCCCAATGTGGCTGACCGTCCTCTTAGACCAGCTACCCGTCAAAAGCCTTGGTGAGCCGTTACCTCACCAACTAGCTGATAGGTCGCGGGCTCCTCCTCAAGTGACAGCTATTGCTAGCCATCTTTGATTACCCGATCATGCGACCAGGTAATTTCATCGGGTATTAGCACTTCTTTCGAAATGTTATCCCCGTCTCGAGGGTAGATTACCCACGCGTTACTCACCCTTCTGCCACTATCTCTTGCGAGATCGTGCGACTTGCATGCCTGAACCACGCCGCCAGCGTTCGTTCTGAGCCAGAATCAAACTCTCCAATTGGTAAATATACAACTGGACATCAAAGACCTTGTCTGCCCTTCTACGCCCACCTTACGGCAAGCCTTGAAGAACAAATGTTAGTCTTCGACAAAACATTTGAGCTGACCAAAATACTGGATTTTACGTTTGCTCAAAAAAATACGGAAAATTCCGCACTTTTGATAAGGCTATTCAATTTTGAAAGAACAATAAAATTTTGGTCGAACTAGACAACAAAAAAGGCATCCGATGATGCCCTTCTAAAATCATCAGTTGACCTATAAATACGATTATTTCATGTCAAATTCTGCAATATTTTCCCTCTTGAATATAGAAAACCTACAAGAGCAGATCAAATTGAGTGTCAAATTTATACCACGATAGCTGAAACCTTGTCAAGCAGTTACTTTTGGCGAATCGGCGGCTATAACGACCTTGTTTTTTCCGGTGTGTTTGGCCTCATAAAGCGCCCTGTCGGCCCTAGCCACAATGGCCTCAATATCCCTGTCATCCGGGCTGACCCGAGTGACCCCCAAACTGATCGTTGTGGAGAAAGTGCCCCCCTCACAAGGGAATGTTTTATCGCTGATAGCCTTACGGATTTTATCGGCAATTTTGTAGGCAATATCCGCGTCGGCGCCGGGAAGCATCAGGATAAATTCCTCTCCCCCGTACCGTGCCGCTACGTCGAGAGCGCGGCAGTTAGTCTTAAAAGCATCGCCGACTTCTCTTAAAACAGAGTCCCCTATCACATGCCCATAGGTATCGTTGGTTTTCTTGAAATTGTCAACGTCGGACATTACAATCGAAAGGCTCTTTTCACGCCTCATGGCAATCGTCGTGATTTCAGCTTTTAGTAGCAATTTAAAGTGGCCGACATTGTACAAGCCCGTCAATGAGTCACGCGTCGCTAATTTCAAAAGCCTTGCGCGCTCGATCCCGACCGATAACTGGTTGTATAAAGTGATGAATATATAAATTAAGAGAATTAGCGTCAGGGCGTAAATGACATTGATCCATAAATCAGCAAAAATGAAAAGGGCGGCCGCAAAAACTACATGCGCCAAGGCGAGAACGCCTATCATGACGGCGGTTGAAAAAAAACGCTGCATTCTCATGATGGGAAAAAGAACCAGCATAATCCCTACGAGAATAAGAAAATCTTGCCAGGCGTGAAGCTTAGTAATGAATTTCTTCTCGAGCAGATTGTTTAAAACGGTCAGATTGACCCCTACGGCCGGGTAGGCTGGCTCTAGCGGGGTCGGCCGGATATCTAAAAGACCTGTAGCGGATATCCCCACATAACATATTTTATCCCTAAAATTTTCAAGGGGAACAATGGGATTGCCCCCCTTCTTATAGATGGCATAGGAGCTGACAACCTCCACGAAGGAATAATGATCAAACGTGTCCTTCCAGCGTCCCGCCCAGTTGATGATGAGATCGCCATTCTCGTCCAAGGGAACGCGAAGCGGCTTGCCTTCCTTTAGCGGCAGAAGGAGATGATCTCCGTCTCGGATCACATCCTGAAAATCAAGCCCGTACTGGTCCAGAGCGACACGCAGGGACATCTGAGGAATGGCAACGCCCCCCGCCTCGCGCACAAGCGCCATGCGTCTCATCACGCCATCGGCATCCGCTCGAAGATTGATATGGCCCGCACCCTTGGCAAAATCCATAAATTGAGGCAGGGATTTAAGCACCTTACCTTCTGCTGACGCTGACGGTTCGTCGACGACTTCCGCCAGATACACATTTCCAGAGTCCTGAATGGCCTTGGAAAGAGCCCCATCGTTCTTATCATCACTAGCCTCGCTAAAGAGAACGTCAAAAACGACGGCCTTGGCGCCGAACTCTTTTAAAATCAGGATCAAGGCCGCATGCCAGGATCTGTCCCAGGGCCAGCGGCCGATCTTCTCAATGCTGTCCTCGGATACTTCAATAATAGCGATCCGCGAATCCGTGGGGCGAGACCCCTTCAACGCGACGCGATAATCGTAAGTGACGAGCTCGAATCTCTCAAAAAGGTTGAAATGAAAAGCAACGAGAACAGCGGCAAAAACCGAAAGGGCCAGCGTGTGCCGAAGCCAATCTTGGCCGCCAAGCTGCTGTAATCCAGAGGAATACTTTGGGATTGTGAATTTCATTTTTGATAATTGGCTAGGTTAATGGTAAAAAAATAAGGGCAACATTAGCTATTGCCCTTATCGAATAAAAATTAAAAAACCTGTCTAGGCTTTTGAAACAATTACCTCAAAGGTAGTTCCGCGAATACCTACG
>CAZOJS010000068.1:0-3487 GCA_964580175.1 uncultured Anaerolinea sp.
CGGAGCGCTCTTCGGAGCCGCGCTCATGCTCGGCCTGGGCTACGCGAGCCTCGGCGGCGACGGTACCGGGGTCCTCATCGGCGCCATGGTCGTCACCGGCGGCATCGGAGCCGCGGTCGGCGGCTTGTTGATCTCCGAGGCGTTTGTTCGGGTCATCTTCCCGCTCAGCTTGCCGGGCGTATTCGCTGGATCAATCCTGACCTTCATCCCGTCGATCGGCGATTACGTCAATGCGGAACTGCTCGGCAACCCGAAGACCCAGATGATCGGAAACGTCATCCAGAGCCGATTCCTCGAGCAGAACGACTACCCGACTGCGGCCGCCCTGTCGTTCATCCTGATGGGCGCGATCCTGATCTCGATCTTCTTCTACGCCCGGGGCCTTGGCGCTGAGGGTCTCGCCGGAGGACGGGCAGGATGACGGCCGCGGCCGCGACGTCAGCATCCGCCGGCCTCGCGACCGTACGGCGACCCGGCGGCTGGCGACCGATCGCCACCTGGATCAACGGGCGCCTGGTCCCCCTGTTCACGGCGCTCGCGATCCTCTATCTGCTCACCCCGATCTTCGTCATGATCGCCTTCTCGTTCAACGACCCGCCCGGCCGGTTCAACTTCATCTGGGGCCACTTCTCGCTCTCCGCGTGGCTCAACCCATTTGCGCGACTGGGCCTGCAGGCGGCCCTCGTGAACAGCCTCATCGTGGCCTTCGCGTCGACCATCGTGGCGACAGCGCTCGGGACCATGGTTGCGTTGGCCCTGGCCCGCTACGAGTTTCGGGGCGGACGGATGATCGGCGCCCTGATCTTCGTGCCGATGGCCACCCCGGAGATCGTCATGGGGGCCAGCCTGCTCACCCTGTTCGTCGCCACGGCGTTCGATCCCTGGAAGACCCTGTCGGGTGGGGTGCTCTTCCCGATGGGTATCCAGACGATCCTCGTCGCCCACGTCATGTTCAACATCAGCTACGTGATCGTCACCGTCCGGGCCCGGATGGCCGGGTTCGACCGACGCCTCGAGGAGGCCGCGATGGACCTCGGGGCCAACGAGTGGTCGACGTTCTGGCGGGTCACCTTCCCGCTGATCTTTCCCGGGATCCTGGCCGCGGCACTGCTCGCGTTCTCGCTGTCCATCGACGACTTCATCATCACGAACTTCACCTCGGGCACCTCGAACACGTTCCCGGTCTGGGTCTGGGCAAGCATCAGGAACAACCTGCCGCCGCAGATCCACGTGATCGGCACGGCGATCTTCTTCCTGGCGATCACCCTCGTGGTGGTCTCGACGGTCCTGCAGAACCGCAGCGCTCGACAGAACGCCGCGTCGCGGCCCTCATGACGGGATCGGGCGCATTCCCCGACCACGGGGTATTCCCCGACCACGGGGTCGTGCCGGCCGTGTGGGGCCGGATCACGAACATCGAGGTTGACCACGGCGAAGCCTCGTGGCTGGTCACGCCGACCGGCGGGCGATACCTCGATTACTCGTCGGGGATCGGGGTAACCAACACCGGCCACGCCCACCCGCGCGTGGTGGCCGCCGTCCAGGCCCAAGCAGCGAAGCTCCTGCACGGTCAGCAGAACATCGTCTACCACGAGCCCGGGCTACGGCTGTATCAGCGCCTGGCCGGCCTCCTCCCCGGCGGCCCGTGGGGTGCGTTCCTGTCCAACTCCGGCGCCGAGGCGGTCGAGGCGGCCGTCAAGCTGGCCCGAGTCGCAACAGGGCGGCCGGTGATCATCAGCTTCCGCGGGGGATTCCACGGACGGACCGCGCAAACGATGGCCCTGACCACGGCCAAGGACGTCTATCGGGCCGCGTTCGAGCCACTCCCCGGCAGCGTGTACCACACCAAGTTCCCGTACTGCTATCGCGCCTCAGGCGGCGCGCACGCGCCCGATGTGAACTGCTCGTGCGACTGGGAAGCGGAACTGGACCTGCTCTTCCACCAGGTCATCTACCCGACCAAGGTCGCGGCGATCATCGTGGAGCCGGTCCTCGGCGAGGGCGGCTATGTGGTACCGCCGCCGGTCTTCCTGCCGCGCCTCCGCGAGATCACCAGCAAGCACGGCATCCTGCTGATTGCCGACGAGGTCCAGACCGGCTTCGGGCGAACCGGCGAGCGGTTCGCAGGCCAGCACTGGGGCGTCGAGCCGGACATTCTGGTTATGGCCAAGGGCATCGCGTCCGGGCTTCCGCTCTCGGGGATTCTTGCCCGGACCGAGATCCTCGCGGCCTTTGCTCCAGGGACCCACGGCGGCACCTATGGCGGGAATGTCGTCTCGTGTGCCGCGGCGCTCGCAACCCTCGACGTAATCGAGGACGAGGACCTCGTGGCCAATGCCCGCGCCCGGGGCGCGCAGTTCGCCGGTGGGCTGCGAGAGCTGCAGGCAGACCACCCGGCCATCGGTGATGTCCGCGGCCTTGGCTGCATGATCGCGATGGAGCTCGTGAAACCGAACGAGGGCGACGGACGAGTCCCCGACGCCGATCTCGCCAAACGGGTCATCGCCGAGGCCCTTGAACGTCGGCTGATCGTGTTGTCGGCAGGTTCCTATGGCAATGTGTCCCGGATCATCCCGCCGCTCGTGACCACCGCGGACGAGGTTGACCTCGCGCTGTCGATCCTCGAGGAGAGTCTCAACGCGGCCGGGGCATGACCGATGCAACCGATCCGATGGATCGCCTGCCGGATGCGGCACGGGATCGTCTCGACCGGTTCGCGGACGCGTTCCAACTCCTGGACAGCGACCTCTACTCGGTCTTCGCCGCGTCTTCCCATGACCCGGACGACCGCATGGCGGCCCTGGCGCGAGTCCAGGACCTGATCGGGCGAGGTTCGCGCCGGGTCGGCGTTCTGGCGGCACTCACGGAGTTCCGCGAGTTCGCGGTCCGGTCCGCGACGGAGGCGCTGGGTGGTTCCAACGCCGCGCTCCTGACCCGCACCAACGTCGCGACGCCCGAGGATAGAGTTCGGTTTCTCGCGTCTCTGGAGCTCGCAGTCGTCACCGTGATCCTGTGGGACGAGATCGAACCGGATGAACGATCGCAGCTACTCGGTCCCTGGGAGGAGATGGCGATCCAGGCGGCCGAGCCCGCTTGACCGTGGCGACGCGACTTGAGCCGATCGCACTGGACCGGCTCTCGATCCGGCCGACGACCGCACAGCGCTGGCCAGACGTCGTCACCCTGCTTGGTGGCAGCGGCGAGAGCGGCTGCTGGTGCCAGGCATGGCGTGGATCGTCTGCCGCCCTCGGCTTCACGGGCCCTGCCGCCAACCGGGATGCTCTCCGGGCGCAGATTGTCGCGGGAGACTTTGCGCCCGGGGTGATCGCGTATCTCGGCGCTGATCCCGTCGGCTGGTGTGGGCTCGGTCCGCGCGCCGCCATGCAGCGCCTCGTCAAGTCCCGGACCATCCCGACCATCGACGACGCGCCGGTCTGGTCGATCGGCTGCTTCGTCGGGCGGCCCGGCTATCGGCGTCGTGGGGTGG
>CAZOJS010000069.1:0-3433 GCA_964580175.1 uncultured Anaerolinea sp.
TTGCTGAAGTTGCAAGGCAAGTATGCCGAGGCCGAGCCGCTTTATCGCCGCAGCTTGAAAATCGTAGAACAGCAATTGGGGCCGGATCATCCCAATGTCGCCGCCAGCTTGAATAACTTGGCGGAATTGCTCAGGGAGCAAGGCAAATATGCCGAGGCCGAGCCGCTTTGTCGCCGCAGCTTGAAAATTCGAGAGCAGCAATTGGGGCTGGAGCATCCCGCTGTCGCTCAAAGCTTGAACAACTTGGCGGGATTCTTGGAGTCGCAAGACAAATATGCCGAGGCCGAGCCGCTTTATCGCCGCAGCTTGGCAATTCGAGAGCAGCAATTGGGGCCGGAGCATCCCGCTGTCGCCAACGGCTTGAACGGTCTGGCGTTATTGCTAAAGTTGCAAGGCAAGTATGCCGAAGCCGAGCCGCTTTATCGCCGCAGCTTGAAAATTCGAGAGCAGCAATTGGGGCCGGAGCATCCTGATGTCGCCACCAGCTTGTACAACCTGGCGGCATTGCTGGAGTCGCAAGGCAAGTCTGCCGAGACCGAGCCGCTTTTGCGCCGCAGCTTGAAAATTCGCGAGCAGCAATTGGGGCCGGAGCATCCTGATGTCGCCACCAGCTTGGACGTTTTGGCGGTATTGCTGACATTGCAAGGCAAGTTTGACGAAGCCGAGCCGCTTTATCGCCGCAGCTTGGAAATTGGGGAGCAGCAATTGGGGCCGGAGCATCCTGCTTTCGCCGACAGCTTGAACACCCTGGCGGCATTGCTGAGCTCGCAAGGCAAGTCTGCCGAGGCCGAGCCGCTTTTTCGCCGCAGCTTGGCGATCTGCGAAAAGACACTTGGCCCCGAGCATCCAAACACACAAACTGTGCGTGAGAATCTCATGCATTTGCTGGAGGAGATGCGGGGCAAGTGAAGCCCGCGCGACAAGTGAAGTTCGACTTGGGCAGCGGGATTCTGCAAAATTTGAAAGCTTGTTGCGCCCAAGTCGAACTTCGCCTTTTCTAACCAGCCGCAGTAAAACTGGTTGATTTTGACAGCCGCGAATGGTAAATTACAGCATTAGATAAATATTATTGGAATTGTTCATTATTCCACGGAGTTAAGACGATGAGCACCGCCACAATGATTTTAAACGACCTCGGCATCAGCGAACAAGGCGCGATTCGCGGGTTTGCTTTGTTGAACGCTTCGCAAAAGCTGGCTGAGTTCAACCATGAATGTGCGGCCTTTCGGCATAAATACAACATGCGATTCAGCGAATTTGAGAAAAAAACCAAATCGCAAGCTGCAGAAGTTTTTGTCGAAGAAGAAGATTATATGGCGTGGAAATTTGCCGAGGACGGTGTGTTATACTGGCGGGAAAAAGTCGAACAGTTAAAGCTTGAACAATGATCGCGACTTTAAAACATTTCGCCGAGATCATCTCCGCATACGACATCTCGAAGTACCGGCAATATGGCGGAGCTTACGAATTTGTTGCCATTGTACACTTCAAGAACAATTCATCTCTCCATATTCGTGATTATCTCTTTATCGACGGCTCCCGCAAATACGCTTTCCATTGGCAAGATCAGCAGCAAAATTTGATTCGCCGCTGGGATAATGCTGAACATTATCCGCATCTTGCTTCATTCCCATTTCATGTTCATACCCCAGATGCTGTTGACGATTCGCCGCCGATGACACTTCACAAAGTTTTAGAGTTCATCAAGACGCAAATTTTCATTTGATAAAAAACTGTGGTTATGCAACCATCACTCAACACTTGGACAGTTCTCCTCGGGTGCATTACGTGATTTTTAATTGAACTATTTGAATTCTAGCGATTACTGAGTTAAATTTATAGGCAAAGTCCATTGTCTGAACTATCTGATAAAGGAAGAACATGGGCCAAGCCGCTATTTGCTCACTGAACCACTATCGTGAAACAGCTCAAAAAGAACTTTTTCGTGAAGAGTGCCATCGCCAACTTGATTTATTTTTAGACGCTTTGGAACCGCAAATGAATCAAGCCCAGCCAACCCTTGAAGAGTTGACAGCCGCGATCTTCTCGCAGCGCAACGATTTAATGGGACAGCTCACTGCCGTTCTCGTCAAACAAACCCACGCGGATCTGATTGCGCAGGGATATACCAAGTGTCCGCATTGTGGGAAAGCTCTGAAGGCCCGGAACAAACATCCTCGCACGGTCGAAACGCTCATCGGGCCGATAACCATTGAGCGTCCCTATTTCTATTGTATTGACTGCCAACAAGGTTTCTATCCACTCGACGGTGCGCTTGATTTGAGTGCGCGTAAAAAACAAAATGATATTCAGAAAGCCGCCTGTAGTTTGAGTGCCGAGATTCCTTACAAACCCGGCAGCGAACTTTTTCAAGAGTTGACCGGCATTTCGTTGAGCGACCACACCGCTCACGAAATGGTGGCGACGGTAACCAGCGAATTAACGATGCTCGAAGTTGTTCCGTCGGCACAAGAGATTCGCGACAAAATTGCGGCGTTGGCCAAAGGTAAAAAATGGCGACCCATTATGGTTTTAGCCATTGATGGGGCCTACGTCCCGACCCGTCCAGAAGAGGCCAAGGGCACTCGTCCAGGCCGCAAGAAGCAACGCGCTCGCCGAGCGCGTTGGAAGGGCCAGTGGCAAGATGCCAAGGGTTTTCGCTTGTACTTGGTCGATGGCGAACGCATTGTCCAGATCGCCAGTTGGCACCAAATTCAAACCCATGAGGAGTTGGCCGAAGCCCTTCGCGTTTGCAAAGCACATGGCCTTATTCCTGAAGACTTGGTGCGACTTTGTGTAATCGCTGACGGCGCACGCTGGATTTGGGAATTAGTCAAAGAACTCTTTCCCACCGCTGTTGAGGTGCTCGATTTTTATCACTGCAGTGAACACCTCAACAAAGTTGCCACGGCGCAATACCCGAACGACCCGGAGATGCAACAGCATTGGGCGGAATCTGCCATTGCGCGAGTCCTGATGAATGAAGGACAACACGTCATTTCGGGACTCCAACATCTAAAACCACACTCCGAGCCGGCGGCCTCGGAGATTGCCAAATTGATCGCCTATCTGAAAAAACACCTTGACCGCATCGCCTATCAATCTTTTCGCAAAGGCGGATATCCGATTGGCAGTGGCGGTATCGAGTCGTCCAACAAATTCATCTGTCATGTTCGACTCAAACGCTCAGGGGCATGGTGGTATGTTGCAAATGCCAATGATATCCTACTGCTGCGTTGTGCGAAGTATAATGGTACCTTCGACCGACTGTTTCAAAAGAAAACTTTAAAGCCGTCTGTAAAAAACACGTAATGCTCCCGTTTCAGCCTTTGCCAGATCAATGGGAGTATTTGGCCTCAATTCGGAAAATGCGCCTGCACGAAGTGCAAACACTCGTAAACGAAGCCACAAAAACCAATCGTGTCATCGGTGT